>NZ_CP009556.1:1501493-1801792 GCF_000959365.1 Burkholderia oklahomensis C6786 | reverse complement strand
GCACGTAGAGCTGGATCGAATCGATGAACTTGTCGGCGAACAGGTTCTTGTATTGGATGAACGCGTAGATGACCCCGATCGTGCTCTGCCCGTGCATCACGAGCCACGCGCCGTACGTGACGATGACCAGCTGCTCGATGTGGACGATGCCCTTCGAGATCGCGTCGAACAGCAGCTGCAGCCGCTCCTGCTGGCGGACCGCCTGCAGCTTCTGCGTGAACGCGTTCACCCACAGGCTGCTGCGCGACGTCTCCGACGACAGCAGCTTGATCGAATGCGCGGAGCGGATGTTCTCGATCAGGAGCGCGTCGGCCTCGGCGCCGCGCGTCAGGATCTGCGACATCGCATCCTGCAATTGCGGCTGGATCGCGAGCCGCGACAGCGCGAACAGCACCATCCCCGCGAGGCTGATGCCGGCCAGCACCGGGCTGTAGTACAGCATCAGCACGAGCGTGACGACGCACGTGAAGATATTGAGCAGCCCGCCGATCAGCCCGTCGACGAGAAAGCGGCCGATCTCGGACACCGACGCGACGCGCGAGATCGAATCGCCCGTGTTGTGGAACAGGTAATAGCCGATCGGCAGCCGCGCGAGATGCCCGACCATGTTCGCCGACAGCTGCTGCGACACGATGTTGCGCAGGTAGCTCTTGATGTTGCCGACGAGGTTCGCGTACAGCGTGTCGAACAGGAACACGATGCCGAACAGGATCGTCAGCAGGTACAGGATGTCGACGTCGGTCTTCTTCAGCGCCTCGTCGATCGTCAGTTGCACGTACGACGGCCCGAGCAGCAGCAGCAACTGCGCGGCGATGCCGCCCGCGACGCCGAGCAGGATGCTCTTGCGGATGCCCGTCAGGCCGACCAGATAGTCGCGCAGATGGATCTTGTCGGTCGTGCCGGCGTGCTTGAAGCCGATGTCCGGATTGAGCTCGAGCGCGTAGCCCGTGATCTGCGCGAGCGCCTGCGCGAGCGGCAGCTTCGTCTCGCCGAGCGCCGGATCGACGATGTGCACGCTGCCGTAGCACACCTTCGTCAGCACGACGTAGTGGTTCATTCCCCAGTGCAGGATGCAGGGCAGCTTCAGCGCATCGATCTCGTTCGCCTCGAACTGGAGCCCGCGCGCGCGCATCCCGAGGTCGTTCGCGATCTCCATCAGGTCGAAGAACGACAGGCCGGAATCGATCTTGACCGGATAGCGGTTGCGCAGCGTGCGCAACGTCGTGTCGCGGCCGTGCCAGGTCGCGATCATCGCAAGGCACGCGAGACCGCACTCGGTCACCTCGTCCTGAAGAATGGGCCTGACTTTATTGGTGTTGAACCACATAGCTTGCGAATCGCTGGACACGACAATACCGGCCCGCGCGCGGCGCGGCTTGGCTCGAAGCCATCGCGCGAGCGCGGCGTGAACGCCGCGTCCGGCCTCAGCCGAACGCGGCTCTGGCGATATCCGGGATCGGGCTTAGCTGCCGGATCCCAGCGCCATCTTGAATTGGTTGACGGCCTGGGTCTGGTATTGGGTCAAGAGCCCGTTGACGACGGGACCGATCGATTGATTCGCAAGGGAGACCGTGTAGGCGGCCGAATTGGCGTAGGCGGAACCTCCGCCGCGGATCGCACGGGCTTGCTGCTCTGATATGGCTTGCATCGGGGTGGCCTTTACTCTTTTAGCGATGTCATCGACCCGAATCCGCATCCGCCAAAGCGGACGACCCCATCCGGAGCTGCCTCGACACCACTGTCTCCTAATCATTTCCTCCGATTGCCAACCAAGACGAATGAATAATGTTTTTATATCTCGATTGACGACGGATTACCGTTTTGCAGCTTGAACTTGAGACCATTTTACGCGGGGGGCGCCTCCCCGCGCAAATGCAACGACGCGTGCTTACTTGCCGTTGCTATTGTAGTTCTTCGGGTTCTGCAGATAGCCGCCGAGCGTCGGCATGAACTGGCCGAGCGCCGTGAACAGCGGACCGGACGCTGCTGCCAGCGTGCCCAGCGAGCTGATCGGACCGCCACCGTGAACCGCCTTGGCCTGCTCCATCGTCATGACCTTCATAACTATCTCCTCGTAAAGAATAAAGACGGCGTCAAGACTTCTCTAATAATGCCAATGGCCGTGAATAACCGAACGACGTTTATTTTTTATCGCTGCGATTACAAGCCGGAATCAGGCTATCATGCGCTCAAGGCGGAAACAAGATGGCCGGCCGCGTCTTATAAAAGTTTTTGACGTTCCGGAATTCACCAAAAAGATGCATGCGTTTCAACTCATTATTTAAAACGTTTAATTTGCAGCGTCGGCAGCTTGACGCAAGGCAGGAGATGGAGACGGAGATGTTTGAAACAGCGGATTTGGGTGCCTCGTCTAAATTTTGGCATGCGGGTTTTCACTTAACAACCCAACCCTTTCGAATTCACGCCCGTGCGGCTTACGTCACCGTTTGCGCGGCAATCGTCGCGCTCGGCACCGGTTCCGAATCGGCAAGCGCATTCTGTCTCGACGAGGCTTATCAGCACGCCGTCTCGAACGATCCGAAATTCCTGCAGGCACAGGCCGAATACGACGCCGCGCGGCAAAAGTACCCGCAGGCCCGCGCGCAGATGCTGCCGCAGGCGAGCGCACAGCTCGAATGGGGCCGCTACGGCACGCACGCGAACCTGTTCGGCATCGACGTGAGCGGCAACAGCAACGCGGCGTACGGCTCCGCGCAGGTCACGCAGGCGCTCTTCAACATGCCGTACCTGTACGACATGAGCCGTGCGAAGGAATTCGAGGAGTCCGCGCGGCAGCAGTTCGAAGTCGCGAAGCAGGAACTCATCATGCGCGTCGCGAACGCGTGCTTCGACCTGCTGTCCGCGCGCGAGAAGCTGCAGCTCGCCGACGACGAAGTCGACGCGCTCACGCGCCTCGAAAGCGATACGCGCAGGATGGCGCAGCTCGGGATGAAGACGATCGGCGACACCGCCGAGATCGAGGCGCGCAGGAGCCTCGCGCAATCGGACGAAGCGCTCGCGCGCACCGAAGTCGAGGCGCGCCGCGCCCGCTACGAGACGCTGCTCGGCTCCGCGATCGACTTCGCGCGCTGGCCGCGCCTCGCGATGCACGGCACGTCGCCGCGCATTCCGACGGGCGACTACCAGCCGCAGGACAATCCGTCGTACCGGCAGGCGTACCGCGACCTGCGCGTCGCGCGGCTCGCCGCGAAGCGCATCGGCGCCGAGCATCTGCCGACCGTCGACCTGTTCGCGTCATATTCGCGCGGGCTCAATCCGAACCTGCGCGGCCTCACCGACAAATCCGACTTCCATCAGAGCGCGGTCGGCGTGCAGGTGACGATTCCGATCTTCTCGGGCGGCAGCGTGCACTACCGGCAGGTCGAGGCCGAGCACGTCGCGACGCAGTACCAGAACCGGCTGCGCGAAGTCGAGCAGCAGCTCAGCACCGACCATCGCGAAACGCTCGCGGGACTGCAGTCGATCGGCGCGCGGATCCGCGCGCTGCAGCAGTCGCTGCAGGCCGCGCGGCTCGCGTACGACTCGTCGATGAAGGCCCACCAGGTCGGCTACAGCACGACGTACGAGACGCTGAACCTGCGCACCGACATCTCGAACATCCGCCAGAAGCTGTTCGAAAGCTATCTCGACGCGCTGAAGCTGCAACTGAAGCTGAAAGGGATTCTCGGCACGCTGGACGAGCAGTCGCTCGCGGCGGTCGACAGCTTCCTGACGAGCAACGCACTTTCGTCGGACCGGAAGAGCGAATGAGCGTGGGAGCGCGGGAGCGTGGCCGGTGCGGGCCGGCCGCGAACATCGCGCGCGTCCGGCGGAATGCGAGGTTCCGCTTCCGTCACACGACGGTCATGTCAGTCGTGACTCTCATGACGATCATGTGACGAACAGCGGAACGTTTTCGCTCGGCGCCGAACGCGCCGCGGCGGGCGGCGCGATCGCCATGATGACGCGATAACGATACAAAAGCGGCATGAACGCAGCGAAAGCCGAACGCGCCGCCGACCGGCGCGCCCGCGCCTTCGCCGCCGCGGCCGTCCATGCCGCGCGCTACACGCTCACTGAATCACGCGCGACACGCCGCGGCCGCGCGGATCGGACACGGCCTCGGGCGTCTTGCCGTCGATCTGGATCGCCTGGATGTCGCCGCTGAAATCCTGGCCCTTCAGCGTGTAGCCCTTCGCTTCAATGCCCTTCGCGAGCTCGCCGTCGATCGGGTGGTACGGCTCCCAGAAGATCGTGTTCGGCGGCAGCAGCTGGTGGTGGAAGCGCATCGCGCCCACCGCGTCCTTCAGCGGCATCTTGAAGTCGTACAGGTTCGTGACGACCTGGAAGATCGACGTGAAGATCCGCGAGCCGCCCGGCGTGCCGATCACGAGCGCGACCTTGCCGTCCTTCGTCAGGATCGTCGGCGACATCGACGACAGCGGCCGCTTCTTCGGCTCGATCGCGTTCGCGTCGCTGCCGACGACGCCGAACATGTTCGCGACGCCCGGCTTCGCGGAGAAGTCGTCCATCTCGTCGTTCAGCACGATGCCCGTGCCTTCGGCGACGACGCCCGAGCCGAAGTAGCCGTTGATCGTGTACGTGTTCGACACCGCGTTGCCCCACTTGTCGACGACCGAGAAGTGCGTCGTCTCCGCCTTCTCCGGCATCGTCGTGCCGAGGCCCGGCTGCACGCTCTTCGTGTCGGAGGGCTTCTGCGGATCGACTTCGGCCGCGCGCTTCGCGATGTACGCGTCGTCGGTCAATTGCGCGACGGGCACCTTGTAGAAGTCCGGGTCGCCGAGGTACTGCGCGCGATCGGCGAACACGCGCTTCTCGATCTCGGCGATCAGGTGCACGTATTGCGGCGAATTCAGCGTGACGCCGTCGAAGTCGGCCTTGCGGTCCGCCTTCATCTTCAGCAGCTGGACGAGGCCGATGCCGCCCGAGCTCGGCGGCGGCGCGGTGATCACGCGATAGCCGTTCCAGCTCGCCTGGATCGGCTGGCGCCAGACCGCCTTGTATTGCACGAGGTCCTGCTTCGTGATCAGGCCGCCGTCCTTCTTCATCGACGCGGCGATCAGGTCGGCCGTCTTGCCGTCGTAGAAGTCCTTCGCGCCGTCGTTCGCGATGCGCGTCAGCACCGCCGCGAGATCCGGCTGCTTGAAGTTCGCGCCCGCCTTCAGGCCGCTGAAGTGCTGATCGAAGTTCGTCTTGCCGCCGAACTCCTTCGACGCGTCGACGCCGCGCTGCGCGAGCTGCTCGTCGACGATGAAGCCGCTGCGCGCGTAGCGGATCGCGGGCGCGAGCACCTGCTTCCACTTCAGCTTGCCGAAGCGCTTCTGCGCCTCCCACATCCCGGCCACCGTGCCCGGCACGCCGACCGCGCGATCGCCGTACAGGCTCATGCCCTTGACGACGTTGCCGTCCTTGTCAAGGTACATGTCCTTCGTCGCGGCGAGCGGCGCGCGCTCGCGATAATCGAGGAAGTACGGCTTGCCGTCCATGTAGACGGTCATGAAGCCGCCGCCGCCGATGTTGCCCGCCTCCGGATAGGTGACGGCGAGCGTGAACGCGATCGCGACCGCGGCGTCGATAGCGTTGCCGCCTTCCTTGAAGATCTGCTCGGCGGCGTCGGCGCTGTACTTGTCGGCGACGGCGACGGCCGAGCCGTCCAGCACGACGCGCTGCGGACCTTTCGCGCAGGCGGGCGCGCTCGGCAGGAAGCCGACCGCGGCCGCGCTCACGAGCGTGGCGAGCACCGTCGACTTGAAGCGATTCGTTGCGTTCATTGCATGTCTCCCATTTTGATCTCCTTGCTAATTGGGGCACGAAAACCGGATGAATAGGCTTATAGCACGGCCGCGTGCGTTTACAAAAATGACGTTTCGTAGGTGCGCCTGCCGACGGGCTCAAGCGGGCGGCGCGGAAACGACCTCGCATCGCATGACGGTCGATTCGCATCGGACGACAGGCGACGCAGGCGGCGGATCCGCGCCCGCGCATCGACGGGCAGGCGAATCTCGCGAAGCCGCGGTTGCATGGACACGTGGACGCATGGGCGCCGTCCGCGCATCGACACAACGACTGCGTTCGCATCTTCGTCGCGCCGACAGCATCATCAATCCGACAGCACCATCAATGCTAGGGCGTTGCGTCGGGAAATTCGACGGCATCCGCATCTCGGCGACGACCGCACGCCGGCCGCCCTTGCCATGCCGGCATCGCCGGGCGACATCCGCGACATCCACGGCAGCCGTCGCCTCGCGCGCGCATCGCGACGCTTGCAACTTCACGTCCGCATCGTCCGATTCGCGCCGAAAACTTTTCTTCTCCGCTCCCGCGCGCCGCGCGCGAAATCTGCGAAGATAGCGCCCCTTTTCGATATCGCAGCGCGTCAACGCAACACCGGCATGGCATCACACGCAGCACATCATGCAAGCGGCTGGGCCGCGGGGCTCGTCGCCGCGGCGCTCGTCGCGCAGGCGGGCGCGGCGGGACCGTGGCATCTCCACAGCCTCGCCGCGTTCGCGGCGGGCGTCGCGGGCGGCACCGCGCCCGACTGGCTCGAAGTCGCTTGGTGGAGCCGCTCGCGGCGGCTCTGGATCACGCACCGCACCGTCACGCACTGGGGCGTCGCGTGGGTCGCGATGCTCGTCTTCGCCTACCGGTCGCTCGGCCATCGCCACCTATGGGCCGCGCCGCTCTTCGGCTTCGCGTGCGGCGGCCTCGTCCATCTGATCGCCGACTGGCCGAATCCGCTCGGCGTGCCGTGGCTCTGGAAGCGCCATTCGCTCAACTGGTGGAACAGCGGGCACTGCGACCTGATCGTCGTCGCGACCGCGTGGGCGGGCGCGCTGTGGCTCGCGCAGGCGGCGTGGGGGCACGCGGCGCCGCTCGCGCACTGGCTCGGCTGGCTGCGCAGCGTCTGAGCCGGCCGCCCGGCTGACGAGCGACCGGTCAACGGGCGATCGACCGTCCGACGACCATTCGTTCGACCGCCACCCAACGATGAATCACCAGTCGATAAACGGCCGCCCGAGCGACGGCCGCCCGAGCGACGATTGCCGGATCGAAGACCGCTCGACCGGCGACCGCTCGACGGACGGCCGTGCAGCAGCCGGTCGGGCGCGCCCGACCGCGTCGAGGCTGCCGGTAGAATGACGGGCGCGGCCCTGCCGCATCCCTCGACGATCAGGCCGGATCGTTCATATAACAACGCTCGAGAACATGACCGACGACATCACGACGACTTCGTCCGCCGCGCGCCCGCTGCCGGGCTTCGGCCCGCTTCGCTGGATCGTCCGGCACTGGCGCGGCGACTATTCGCTCGCCGTCAGCTTCTGGTTGAATCAAGCACCGATCTATGCGCTCCGGATGATCTGCAGCGAAGTGCTGTTGAACCGGGCGTTTTCGGCACTGGACCAGGCGCAGGCGCCGGGCGACAACGAAGCGATCGCGCATGCGTTGGCGAGCATCCCGGTGGCCGTCTTCGCCGACGCCGCGCTGTCTCTCCTCAACATCTGGTGGATCGTCGGTGTCTGGCGCGCGGCTGCGCGACACATCGATCGCACCGGCCGGCGCTTCTGGGCGCGCGCGGCGCAGGTCGTGATGGTGCTCGCCGCGATGAGAATCGTCTACGGGATCGCAAGCATTCCGCGCACGATCGAGACGTTCCAGTTGCTGATCCTCAATCCGATGAGCCTGTTGACGAACCCGATCGACGTACTGACGCGACTGCTGCTCTGACGGCGATCGGCGCGGGCGCGCGATTGCCGTGACGTGGTGAATGTGCGCGCCGATGCCGATGCCGATGCCGATACGCAACCGGCAACGCGAAGCAGCACGCGCATCGCATCATCGCAACCAATTGATCCAGCGTATTCCTTCCCGCCTTCGTCACGCCGTGACCAGCGCCATGGCCAGCGCCGTGTCGACCACCGCCCGCGCCCACGGCGAAGCGCGATCCGGCGGTTAGTCGCATCCCGCTGCCGCGCCCCGCTTCCCGCCGTCGACGCGCGCGCCGCCTCGCGCCGCGCCGCCGTCTGCAGACCGCCCGCGCGTCTGGCACACTATGTCGCCGGGCCGGGCCTTGCGACGCCCGCGCCCGCCCCCACTTACGGTTGCGATGGACGTCACCACCCCCCGCCCCGCCGCCGGCGCGCTCGACGCGTTCCACCCCGTCGTCGCCGCCTGGTTCTCCGACACGTTCGCCGCGCCGACGGGCGCGCAGGCGCTTGCGTGGCCGCACATCAAGGCCGGCCGCTCGACGCTCGTCGCCGCGCCGACGGGCTCCGGCAAGACGCTCACCGCCTTCCTGTCCGCGCTCGACGATCTGGTGCGCGATGCGCTCGCGCACGACGGCGCGCTGCCGGACGAGACGCTCGTCGTCTACGTGTCGCCGCTGAAGGCGCTGTCGAACGACATCCACGTGAATCTCGAGGCGCCGCTCGCCGGCATCGCCGCCGAAATCGCAAGGCGCGGGCTGCCGGTGCCGCAGATCCGCACCGCGGTCCGCACGGGCGACACGACGCAGGCCGAGCGCGTCGCGCACCGCAAGCACGCGCCGCACATTCTCGTCACGACCCCGGAATCGCTGTACGTGCTGCTGTCGTCCGAATCGGGCCGGCGCATGCTCGCGAACACGCGCACCGTGATCGTCGACGAAATCCATGCGCTCGCGAACAACAAGCGCGGCAGCCATCTCGCGCTGTCGCTCGAGCGGCTCGACGCGCTCGTCGGCCGCAAGCCGCCGAGGATCGGGCTGTCCGCGACGCAAAAGCCGGTCGAGGCAGTCGCGCGCTTTCTCGTCGGCGGCCGCGACGACGCGCCGCTCGACTGTGCGATCGTCGACACTGGCCATGCGCGCACGCGCGACCTCGCGCTCGAACTGCCGCCCGTGCCGCTCGGCCCGGTGATGGCGAACGACGTGTGGGAGCGCCTCTACGACCGGATCGCCGAGCTCGCGGCCGCGCACCGGACGACGCTCGTGTTCGTCAACACACGCCGGATGGCCGAGCGCGCCGCGCGCCATCTCGCCGACCGCCTGGGCGCGGACGCGATCGCCGCGCATCACGGCAGCCTCGCGAAAGAGCATCGCTTCGACGCCGAGCAGCGCTTGAAGCACGGCAAGCTCAAGCTGCTCGTCGCGACCGCGTCGCTCGAACTGGGGATCGACATCGGCGACGTCGATCTCGTCTGCCAGCTCGGCTCGCCGCGCGGGATCGCGCCGTTCCTGCAGCGCGTCGGCCGCTCCGGGCATCGGGTCGGCGGCGTGCCGAAGGGGCGGCTCTTTCCGCTGTCGCGCGACGAGCTCGTCGAATGCGCGGCGCTCCTCGATTGCGTGCGGCGCGGCGAGCTCGACAGGCTGCGGATTCCGCACGCGCCGCTCGACGTGCTCGCGCAGCAGCTCGTCGCCGAGGTCGCGTGCCGCGAGTGGGACGAGGACGCGCTCTATCGCTGCATGACGCAGGCCGCGCCGTACGCGGCGCTTTCGCGCGAGCAGTTCGACGACGTGCTGAAGATGCTCGCCGAAGGCTTCACGAGCCGGCGCGGCGCGCGCGCCGCGTACCTGCATCGCGACGTCGTCGCGCACGCGGTGCGCGGGCGGCGCGGCGCGCGGCTCGCGGCCGTCACGTCGGGCGGCACGATTCCCGACAACGCCGACTACGCGGTGCTGCTCGAGCCGCAGGGCGTGAACATCGGCACCGTCAACGAGGATTTCGCGGTCGAGAGCCTCGCGGGCGACGTGTTTCAGCTCGGCAACCAGTCGTACCGGATCGTCCGGGTCGAGACGGGGCGCGTGCGCGTCGAGGATGCGCACGGGCAGGCGCCGAACATCCCGTTCTGGCTCGGCGAGGCGCCCGCGCGCAGCGACGAGCTGTCGGCGGGCGTCGCGCGGCTGCGCGCGCATGTCGACGCGCTGCTGGCGCGTGGGGATGCGCGTGGGGATGCGCGCGGCGCGGACGATGGCGCGGATGTGGTCGATGTCGATGCGCAGAACGTCGGTGCGGCGGTCGCGATCGGCCGCGTTTCGCGCACGGGCGATGACGCGCGGCATGCTCGGCCGAACGCGCCGTCAGCCTCGCGCGTGACGGCGAGCGCGCGCCGCGATGCGCCGCTCGCGCGTGCCGATACGCCGGCGTCTCTAACCCGAACGCGGCCGCGCGCGGAAACCGGCTCGCCGCCGCCCGGCAAAGCCGCCGCTACCGGCGCGTGCGCCGCGCCGCCCGCCGACGCACGTACGCCGCCTGCCCGCGACGGCGAGGCCGCCCCTTTCGCGCAAGACGGCAGGCCAGTCGCCGCCGCGGACACCACCGGCCACGACGCGTCGCTCGGTCGCGACGCCGCCCCGCGCCCCGCGCCGGCTGCTGCGTCGCTGCCCGCCGCCGCATCCGCCGAAACCGCGCCGTCCGAAACCGCCCCCGAACCGCGCCGACTCGCGCCCGTGCTCGCGTGGCTGACGGGCGAGCTCGGCCTCGACGCCGAAGCCGCACGGCAGATCGCCGACTACCTCGCGCGCGCCCGCGCGGCGCTCGGCGCGCTGCCGACGCAGGACACGCTCGTGATGGAGCGCTTCTTCGACGAATCGGGCGGCATGCAGCTCGTGATCCACTCGCCGTTTGGCAGCCGGATCAACCGCGCGTGGGGCCTCGCGCTGCGCAAGCGCTTCTGCCGCACGTTCAACTTCGAGCTGCAGGCGGCCGCGACCGACGATGCGCTGATCCTGTCGCTGTCGCTCGCGCACAGCTTCGCGCTCGACGAAGTGTGGCGCTACCTGCGCTCGGCGAGCGCCGAACACGTGCTGATCCAGGCGCTCCTCGACGCGCCGCTCTTCAATGCGCGCTGGCGCTGGAACGCGACGACGTCGCTCGCGCTGCCGCGCTTCGCGGGCGGCCGCAAGGTCGCGCCGCAGTTGCAGCGGATGAAGAGCGACGATCTGCTCGCGACCGTGTTCCCCGATCAGGTCGCGTGCGCGGAGAACATCGTCCGCGAGCGCGAAGTGCCGAAGCACCCGCTCGTCGACCAGACGCTCGACGACTGCCTGCACGAAGCGATGGACACCGACGGCTGGCTCGCGCTGCTGCGGCGGATCGAGTCGGGCGGCGTCGCGCTCGTCGCGCGCGATTTGCCCGCGCCGTCGCCGCTCGCGGCCGAGATCCTCAACGCGAAGCCTTACGCGTTCCTCGACGACGCGCCGCTCGAAGAGCGCCGCACGCAGGCCGTGCTCGCGCGGCGCTGGACCGATCCGGAAGCGGCCGACGATCTCGGCGCGCTCGACGCGGGCGCGATCGATGCGGTGCGCGACGAAGCCTGGCCGCTCGTGCGCGACGACGACGAGATGCACGACGCGCTCGTCGGCCTCGCGTGCGTGTCCGACGGCGAAATCGACGCGAACGACGGCTGGCGCGCATGCGCCGAGCGGCTCGCGGCCCGCAAGCGCGCCGCGCGGCTCGCGCTCGCGGACGGCCGCGGACTGTGGCTACCGGCCGAGCGCGTCGCGTGCATGCGCGCGCTGTACGGCGGCGACGCGGCGCTCGAGCCGCCGCCCGGCTTCGACGCGCCGTGGGCGCCCGACGCGGCGCTCGTCGACGTGATCCGCGCGCGGCTCACGGGCTTCGGGCCGCTGACGGCCGACGCGCTCGCGGCGCCGCTCGCGCTGCCCGCGTCGTCGGTCGCGATCGCGCTCGCCGCGCTCGAGCGCGAAGGCTATGCGATGCGCGGCCGCTTCACGCCGGGCGCGCGCGACGACGAATGGTGCGAGCGGCACCTGCTCGCGCGCATTCACCGCTATACGGTCAAGCGCCTGCGGCGCGAGATCGAGCCCGTCGAGCTCGCGGACTTCATGCGCTTCCTGTTCCACTGGCAGCGCGTCGCGCCCGACACGCGCGGAATGGGCGTCGACGCGCTCGCGTCGGTCGTCCATCAGCTCGAGGGCTTCGAGGCGGCCGCGAGCGCATGGGAGGACGAGCTGCTGCCCGCGCGGCTCGCCGACTACGTGACGGGCGGCCTCGACGAGCCGTGCCGCGCGGGCAAGCTCACGTGGGCGCGGCTCGGCGCGCCGGCGAAGGCCGCGAGCGTGCCCGTGAAGACGACGCCCGTCGTGCTGCTGCCGCGCCGCGAGCTCGCCGTCTGGCAGGCGCTGCGCGATCCGGCCGCCCAGCCGGCGCTGTCCGCGCGCGCGGAGCGCGTGCGCGCGACGCTCGCCGCGTACGGCGCGATGTTCTTCGACGAGCTCGTCGCGCACGCGCGCCTGTTGCCCGTCGAGCTCGAACGCACGCTCGGCGAGCTCGTCGCGGCGGGCCTCGTCAACGCGGACAGCTTCGCGGGCCTGCGCGCGCTGATCAAGCCGGCCGCGCAGCGCAGCGCGCACCGGTCGTCGCGCGCGCGGCGCGGCGGCGCGCTGATCGGCGGGATGGACGACGCGGGCCGCTGGGCGCTCGTCCAGCGGCTGCCGCTGACGCGCGCCGATTTCGGCGACGACGAAGACGCGCTCGAAGACGTCGAGAACGGCGGCGGCATCGGCGTCGCTCGCCGTCTCGACGATCCGGACGCCGTCGCGCTCGGCGACGCGCGCGTGGCGCGCGCGATGCGCGCCGCACCGCCGCCGTCGGGCCGACATGCGATCGCGCCGGCCGCGCTCGAGCACGTCGCGCGAACGCTCTTGCGCCGCTACGGCGTCGTGTTCTGGCGGATCCTCGCGTGCGAAGCCGAATGGATGCCGAGCTGGCGCGAGCTGCTGCCCGTCTATCGGCGGCTCGAGGCGCGCGGCGAGATCCGCGGCGGCCGCTTCGTCGCGGGCCTCGCGGGCGAGCAGTTCGCGCTGCCCGACGCGATCCCGATCCTGCGCGAGCTCCGCCGCCGGCCGGCCGAGGGGCTGATGCTGTGCGTGAGCGGCGCCGATCCGCTCAATCTGACGGGCACGCTGCTGCCGGGCGACCGCGTGCCCGCGCTCGCGGGCAACCGGATTCTGTTCCGCGACGGCGTGCCGATCGCGTCGCTCGTCGGCGGACAGTTCGTCTATGCGCGCGAGCTCGACGCCGCCGAGCAGGACGACGCGCGCGCGAGGCTCGCGCGGCATCGATGACGCACGTGGCTTCCTCGGCGACGCGACGCGCATGAGCCGCGACGTTCGGCCCCGGCGCTGACGCGCGCCCCGCCATCGGCACGGCCGCCCCTTCGCCGCGCAAGCAACGTCGACGCCGCTTGCGGATCAGGTCGACCCGACGCCGTATGTCGCCGACGGCCTCGACACGCTGATGATCGTCGGCGTCAACTGGGGCGGCCCGGCGACGTTCAGGGGAATCGTCGTCGCCGATCAGCGCAGCTTTCGCGCGGCCGCGCGCACGCTCGGCGTGTCGCCGTCCGCGCTGAGCCACGCGATGCGCAATCTCGAGGCGCGCCTCGACGTACGGCTGTTCAACCGGACGACCCGCTCGGTCGCGCTGACCGAAGCGGGCGAGCAGTTCCTGCGCCGCGTCCGGCCGGCGATCGCCGATCTCGAGGATGCGGTGAACGAAGCGGCGGCGGCGCACAACCGTCCGTCCGGCTCGATCCGGATCAGCGCGTCGGAGAACGCGGCGCGGCCGCTGATCCGCCACGTGCTGCCGGGCTTCGTCGCCGCGTATCCGGACATCCATGTCGAATTCGTCGTCGATACACGGCTCGTCGACATCGTCGCGAACGGCTTCGACGCCGGCATCCGCGTGCTCGAAGACGTGCCGCGCGACATGATCGCGATCCGCTTCGGGCCGGACATGCGGTTCGCCGCGGTCGCGTCGCCCGCCTATCTCGCGCACCACGCGCCGCCGCAGGCGCCGCACGATCTGATGCGGCACCGCTGCATCCGCTTCCGTTTCGAAAGCGGCACGCTCTATCGCTGGGATCTCGAGCATCGCGGCAAGACCGCGAGCATCGACGTCGACGGACCGCTCACGCTCGGCAATTTGAATCTGATGGTCGACGCCGCGCTCGAAGGGATCGGGATCGCGTGGGTGCCGGAGCATCTCGCCGCCGAGCATCTGGCGCTGGGCCGGCTGGTTCACCTGCTGCCGGAGTGGAGCCCTTCGTTTCCGGGCTTGTGCCTCTACTATCCGGCCAACCGCCATCCGCCGACGGCGCTGCGGCTGTTCGCGCAGGCGGTTCGCGATTGGGGCGCGCGGAAATAGGCGGCTCGATCCGCGAGAGAATCGGCGTCGCTCGGCTTCGATTCGAATCGCCGGCGTGCGCCGCCCGCCGCTCGCGACAGGCGGCGCGTCCGCCGAGCCGCTTCCTCGCCGGTCCGATAAAGAGTAATCTGACGCCGCTTCGATCAACGACACCCGCGATGAGCAAAACCAGAAAATTCGCACTATTCGCCCTGGCTTTCACGGTCGTGGGTTCCTATCACCTGTTCACGTTTTTCCACAACAACCAGACCGGCTGCATCCCGTTCCGGGCGCATCTGACATGCCGCTATCAGAACGTGGAGAATTTTCAGAACCTGCAGAATCTCGAATTGTTCTTCGCGTGCGCGTGGCTCGCGGCTGCAGTGCTTTGCTGGATGACCGCGGCGCAGGCGCGCAAGGAGCGCGCATAGCGGGACGTCCGCGCCGGACGTGATGAACGCCGGCGGCAATTCGGTTCACCGCCTTCGACGAGGGCCGCTGGCGGCGTCTGCCGGGTCTTCTTTTCGCCGGCATCCTGGATGCGCTCGCGCGGCGCGTGCAGCGATACGCGCGTCATCGCAACAGGGCGCTCCGACGCGCGCGCATTGCCCGGCGGGCCGCCGGCTCGTGCACGGCGGCGTGAATCCTCCGAAGAAAGCGATCGACGAGGCGCTCGCCGAACGAGCTTCGGTCGCGTGGATGCTCGACGCATGGGGCGAGCGATTCGCCAATCGTCGAAATGCAAGTGGCCGACTCCGCGCAAGCGAATCACGACAGCACGACGCATGGCGCGCGGCTCGCGCTCGCACCGGCGCTGCGCGGACGGTCTCGCGCGCAACGCGGTCGCTAACCGCGATCCGCCGTCGTCGGCGAACGCGAGACGGCCTGATCCGGTCCGACGCCTGACGCCTGACGCCTGACGCCTGACGCCTGACGCCTGACGCCTGACGCCTGACGCCTGACGCCTGACGCCCGACGCCCGACGCTCAACGCCTGACGCAGGCGAAGCGTCAGCGCGCGCCCTTCGCGCGCTCGTCGATCTCCGTCCGCAGGCGCGCCTCCTGCTCCCGCAGCTCGGGCGTCAGCTCCACACCGAAGTCCTCCATCTCGAACAACGGCCGGATCTCGATCACCGACTCGCCTTCCATCGGATTCGGGCACCGCCTGACCCACTCGACGGCCTCGTCCATCGACGCGACCTTCCACAGCCAGAACCCGGCGATGAGTTCCTTGGTTTCCGCGAACGGCCCGTCGATCACGGTGCGCGCGCTGCCCGAGAAACGCACCCGCTTGCCCTTGGCGCTTGGATGCAGACCTTCGCCCGCGAGCATCACGCCCGCCTTCACGAGCGCCTCGTTGAACTTGCCCATCGCTTCGAGCAGTTCCGTGCCGGGCATCTTGCCCGCTTCCGATTCGTTCGTCGCCTTTATGATCACCATCACACGCATCGTCTTCCCTCCTCGAGTGGAATGTTCGAGCCGCGCCGCCGCCGAATCCGGCCCGGTTTCATCCTGCGGCCCTCGACACAACGACGAACCAGCGCCGCCGATTTCGACACCCGCGCGCAAAAATATTCAGCGCGGGCGTCGCCGCCCGCCGCCGGCTCCGGCCGACGCGGCGCGATCGTTTGCCGCAACGCAGCGCGAACGCGTCCGCCCGCCGCCCCGGCCGCGGCGCGGATGCCATAATCGTGGCTCATTTCGCAGAATCGGGACCCCACCATGAAAAATATCGACAATCCCCAGCACGACCGGGAAGCGGGCTTCGCCGACGCGACGCAGGACACGACGCGCATCGACGACGTCCGCATCGGCGCGGTGCGCCCGCTCATCTCCCCGGCGCTGCTGCAGGACGAGCTGCCCGTGCCGCCCGCCGTCCAGACGCTCGTCGAGAAGCGCCGCCAGGCGATCGGCGACGTGCTGCACGGCCGCGACGACCGCCTCGTGACGGTCGTCGGCCCGTGCTCGATCCACGATCACGATCAGGCGCTCGACTACGCGCGCCGGCTCAAGGTGGCCGCCGACGCGCTGCAGGACGACCTGCTGATTGTGATGCGCGTGTATTTCGAGAAGCCGCGGACGACGATCGGCTGGAAGGGCTACATCAACGATCCCCGGCTCGACGGCAGCTTCCGCATCAACGAAGGGCTGCGCGCCGCGCGCCAGCTTCTGCTCGACATCAACGCGCTCGGCCTGCCCGCGGGCACGGAATTCCTCGATCTGCTGAGCCCGCAGTACATCGCGGACCTGATCGCGTGGGGCGCGATCGGCGCGCGCACGACCGAGAGCCAGAGCCATCGCCAGCTCGCGTCGGGCCTGAGCTGCCCGATCGGCTTCAAGAACGGCACCGACGGCGGCGTGCAGATCGCGGCCGACGCGATCGTCGCGGCGCGCGCGAGCCACGCGTTCATGGGCATGACGAAGATGGGGATGGCGGCGATCTTCGAGACGCGCGGCAACGACGACGCGCACGTGATCCTGCGCGGCGGCAAGAAGGGCCCGAACTACGACAGCGCGAGCATCGAGGACAACTGCGCGGTGCTGCGCAAGGCGGGCCTGCGCGAACAGGTGATGGTCGACTGCTCGCACGCGAATTCGAACAAGTCGCACTTGCGGCAGATCGACGTCGCCGAGGATCTCGCGCGGCAGTTGTCGCAAGGCGAGCGGCGCATCACCGGCGTGATGATCGAGAGCAATCTCGAGGCCGGCCGTCAGGATCTGAAGCCGGGCGTGCCGCTGCAATACGGCGTGTCGGTCACCGATGCGTGCCTGAGCTGGGCGCAGACCGAGCCGGTGCTCGACACGCTCGCGCAGGCGGTGCGGCGGCGGCGCGCGGCCTGACGGCGGGCGCGCCCGTCCGCGGCTCCGGAACGGCGCGACGCGGCACGATGCCGCCGCGTCGCGCCGCCTGCCGTGCCGACCACGCCGATTACGCGGACACGACCGTCAACGCGAACCCATCCCAGCCTTTCGAGCCGACCGTCTGCAGCGCGGTCGTCGTCAGGCGCGGATCGGCGGCGATCGGGCGGAAGTATTCGCGCACGCCGATCGCATCCGGATCGAGGTTCTGCCGATCCGCGACGCGCCCCTGCCGCACGACGTTGTCCGCGACGATGACGGTCCCCGCGCGGGCCAGTTCGACCGTCAGCGGCAGATAGGCCGGATAGTTTTCCTTGTCGGCATCGAGAAAGATCAGGTCGAACGGCTCGGTCCGCTCGGCGATCAGCCGCTCGAGGCTGTCTTTCGCGCGGCCGACGACGACCGACACGACGTCCGCCAATCCCGCGCGCGCGACGTTCTCCCGCGCGAGCGCCGCATGGTCCGGATTCGCTTCGAGCGTCAGCAGCGCGCCGCCCGGCGGCAGCGCCCTCGCGAGCCAGATCGTGCTGTAGCCGCCGAGCGTGCCGAGCTCGAGAATCCGGCGCGCGCCGCGGATCGTCGCGAGCAGGTTCAGGAACTTGCCCTGATTCGCGGTGACGTTGATGGCCGGCAGGCCGGCCGCCTTGCTCGAAGCCAATGCCGCATCCAGCGCCGGGTCGGACGGCGCGAGCCGGCGGCAGAAAAAAACGTCCACCGCGCTCCATTGTCGTTCGCTCATCGCGCGCCTTTCGCTGTCGGGGGAAGGCCATTCTATGCTCGGCGGCGCGCCGTCGCCTTGCGATCACCGGCTGGATTTGCCTGACCGGTCGTCAGGACGAAATCGAAGTCGGAACGCGCGGCGAGCATCGCCGCACGGCCGCGTCGCCGCCGGTCAAGCCGTTTGAGCCGTTCGAGTCGTTCGAGCCGTTCGAGCCGTTCGAGCCGTTCGAGCCATTCGAGCCGTTCGAGCCGTTCGAGCCGTTCGAGCCGTTCAAGCCGTTCAAGCCGTTCAAGCCGTTCAAGCCGTTCAAGCCGTTCAAGCCGCTCGCGCGACTTGAGTCGCTCGGGCCGCTCGAGCGGAGCAAGCGGCCCAAGCGGATCGAAGCCCCGGAGCGCCGGAGAAAACCGCTCGAAGCCGCCGCGCCCGAGCGCCCCGAAGCCGCCCGCCGCATCAGCCGAGCCCGACGTCGGCCACGCGATTCCGTCCGCCCGCCTTCGCCTGATAGAGCGCCTGATCGGCCGCCTCGACGACGGCCGCGACGTGCGGCGCGGGCGTGCCGTCCGGCTGCCACACCGCGACGCCGACGCTGACCGTCACGAACCCGACTTCCGATCCTTCGTGCTCGATCCCGAGCATCCGCACGCCCATCCGCACGCGCTCGGCGACGACGAGCGCGCCGCCGCGCGGCGTGTCCGGCAGCACGACGACGAACTCCTCGCCGCCGTATCGCGCGACGACGTCGCCGAGCCGCGCCGCCTGCTGCGCGATGCAACGCGATACGGTCGCGAGCACGTCGTCGCCGACCTGATGTCCGTACGTGTCGTTGTAGCGCTTGAAGTGATCGATGTCGACGAACAGGATCGCGAGCGGCCGCTCGCCGCACACCGCGCGCCGCCATTCGCGCTCGAGCGTCTCGTCGAGCGCGCGCCGGTTGTGCAGGCCCGTGAGGCTGTCGGTGCCCGCGAGCCGCGCGAGCGCCGCTTCGGCCGTCGACTTGCGCCACAGCGAATGCGCGAGATACGCGCTCATCACGACGAAGATCAGCGCGAACACGCCCGTCAGCACGCCGAAGCGCCACGCGCGGACCCGCCATGCCGCATAAATGTCCTCGTCGGCGATCGCGACCTGCACGATCAGCGGAATCTCGTCGAGCCGGCGATACAGGTGGAAGCGCTTCACGTGATCGATCGGCGTGACGTCGAAAAACTCGCCCGAGCGCCCGAACTGCATGCGCATGTACGGGCTCGTCCCGCTCAGGTCGAGGCCGATGGTCTTCTCGTCGAACGGAATCCGCGTCACGATGCGCCCGTCCGTGCGAATCAGCGCCAGCGCGCCGTGCGGGCCGACGTCGGCCGCCGCCAGCAGTTGCTGGAAATACGACAGGCGCACCGCGAGCACGACGACGCCCGCGAACGAGCCGTCCGCGCGCTCGATGCGGCGCGACAGCGCGACGCTCGGCTCGCCGCCTCGCGCCGGAATCCGATACGGACCGCTCAGGAATGTTCCGAGCTTCGGATCGTCGCGTTGCGCGGCGAAGAAGTCGTACGACGCGAAACGCCCCGGCGGCAACGGGCCGTCCACCGATGCGAGCCGCACGCGCCCGCGCGCGTCGAGCACGTAGATCGCGCCGGCCGAGTTGGCGGCCACGGCGGCGTCGAACAGGATCTCGCGGCGCAGATCGGCGGACAACATGGCGATCCGTCGTCGGTCGCCGAGCTGCGCGGCGATGCGGCGCAGCGTCAGGTCGTACAGGCGAAAGCCTCGCGTGACATCGTGCTCGATCATCCGCAACGTGTTGCGCGCGGCGTCCTGCGCGTGCTCGAACGCGTCGTCGCGGCTGTCGCGCAGGATCGCCGCGCAAATGGACATCATGACGATCGCGATCGCCACCGCGCCGGCGATCACCATGTAGCCGAGCGGCATCCGGTGCGACAGCCCTCGCCGTCCGCGCAAGCCGGCATGTATCGATTTCATGCTTGTCTAGATGAGCGCGACGCGCTTCGTCACGAAAAAGTTCGCCGGCCATTATCCGTGATGCGAGCCGCGCGACGCGCATCGGAAACGACGCGCGATCGCGCGCCGCCGTGCCGAACCGGATCGGAATATTCCGACCGCGAAGTGCATCGACATGCCGAATCGGCGACGCGAGGCAATCGATCGGAAAGCGTTTCGAATCGACGTCGCGGAATGCGACGAGCGGCTATTTTATCGAACGTTCGACGCCGTGTTGACCCAGTGCACGTCGATTCGACACAGGTCGCGGGAAAGCGCTCAAGAACGCCGAATCGACGCCGATAACAACCCGCATGCGCGTGATCGCTCAGCCGTTTCCGTCTCGCTTGCGCAATCGAACGAACCGCATCGCCGCCGTTCGGCGATGCAATCGCGCTTGCGCACGCGAGCCCGGCCGTCATACTTTTTCGTCACGCGTGATTGCATGTCGCGAGAAACGCGCGCTCGAAAGCATCGAGCGTTTCAGGCAGCGAAACGCAGAAGCCGCCCCTATTCGAACGGCAAACGCCGTAGCAGGACTTCCAATCCACTCGCTCTTCATTTTCGCCATGGCAACCGCTAAATCGTCCTCGTCCATTCCCACCGAATTCCTCTACATCGGCGCGGCCGGCGAGCACTACATCATGTCCGAGTGCTTCCGCCACAACATGGAGGCGTTCAAGCTGCCGATCGACAAGGGCTTCGATCTGGTCGTCACGCGCGCGTACCGGCATCTGTCGCGGCTCGACGATGCGCCGAGGCCGGTCGACCGCAGCGTGCCGGAAACGCCGGTCTACGTGCAGGTCAAGAGCCGCCAGGCCACACCGATCGCGCCGCCGAAGGAAAAAGGAGAGCGGCCGAGCTGGGAAGGCTATTTCTCGATCAAGCCGTCCGATCTCGAGCTCATCTGCGCGACGCCCAATTCGGCGCTCGCGTGCGTGCTGTTCGTCGACACGCACGGCGAACTGATGCGCAGCCGGACCGCCTATGCATGGTGGATGTCGAGCGCGTACGTGAATCTGATGCGCGACAGCGGGCATTTCATCGAGATGCCGAACAAGGACACGCTCGAGCTGTGGGTGCGCTACGTCGAGCCGGCGCCGGACAGCGGCTACAAGCAGAACACGTATATCTCGTTCTTCAAGCAATGCCAGATCAAGGGCTCGGAGCCGGGCAAGAAATCGAGCGGCTTCCTGCTGCCCGAAGAGCGGTTCGACTTCGGCAAGCTCGGCGCGGAATGAGCGGGCGGGCGTCGTTCGCCGTTCATCGTTCGCTGTTCATCGTTCGCTGTTCATCGTTCATCGTTCGTCGCTCGTCGTTCGCCGTGCGATGCAATGCGCTGCAATGCAATGCGCTGCGTTGGCGACGGGGCAAGCGCGCAGCGGATGTCGGATCGCGTGGACGTCGGCATCGCGGCGGGCCGCCGCGTCGCACACGACATTATCCGGGGGATGCGCAGCCGACGGGCAATCACGTCGAAGCGCGTGCGTGATCGATGACGATGAGGCGAATCGCCGGCTCGGTTGAGGCAGTCGATGCGCTTTGGGTGACCGCTTCGGTCGATACAGTCGATGCAGTCGAATCGACCGATGCGATCCAAACGCTCGAAACGACCGAATTGGCAAAAGCGATCAAGCACGCCAAGGCGATCGACAAGCGCGCCGACTGACCACCGACCTCCGACCGAGCGCATCCGACGTCAGGACTTGTGCCCGCGCCCGCCCCCGCCGCGCGCTTTCTTCGCGACGCCCTGCTCCCCGCGCCGTCGCCCGCCCGCCGCACCGAGACGCCGCCGCGCGACCGCGCGCACCGCTTCGATCAGCGAGCGCGCGACGGGCGACGGCTGCGCATCGGTGCGCAGGATCAAGCCGACCGGCTCGTCCGCGCCGTCGACGGGCAACGCGAGCCGCACGAGCGTGCCGGCCGCGAGATCGTATTCGGCCGCATAGCGCGGCACGAACCAGATCGCGTCGTTCTCGAGCGCGAGCGCGCGCGCGACCGACACCGACAGCACCTCGACGAACGAGTCGAGCGGCGGCGCGCCGCACGCGCTCAGCAACTGCTCGGCCGCCTGGCGGATCAGCGTGCCGTACGGCGGCAGCACGACCGGATAGTGCGCGAGCTGCGAGGCGGGCGCGGCGCTCGCCGCGAGCGGGTGGCCCGCGCGCACGACGGCGACGAGCGGCTCGTTGTACAAATGCTCGAACGACAGCCCGACCATCCGCTCCGGCTCGGACAGCCGCCCGATCGCGCATTCGATCGCGCCGGACTTCAGCCGCTCGAGCAGTTCGGCGTTCGCGACGGTCGTGACCCGCACGACCGCGCGCGGCCATTCGTTCGCGAGCGCCTTCAGCACGGCGGGCGCGAGCGACGCGGCGACGGTCGGCAACATGCCGATTTCGAGCGTCGCGGCCGCGCCGCCGCTCTCGCGCGCGAGGAGCCCGACGCCCTGCCGCAGCGCGAGCACGCACGCGCTCGCATGCGGAATGAACAACTGCCCCTCGCGCGTCGGCCGCGCGCCCTGCCGGCCGCGCTCGAACAGCTTCACGCCGAGGATCGACTCGAGCTCGGCGATCGTCTTCGACACGGCCGGCTGCGTGATCGACAGGCTTTGCGCGGCCTTCTGCACGCTGCCGAACTGCGCGACGGCGAGAAAGCACTGCAGGTGCCGGAATTTGACCCGGCCGTCGGCGATCCGATGTTGCATAACGTCTGGTTATACGATCAGCGATAAAACATCATTTTGCATAACTTTCCGGATTAGCTAAAGTCCTTCCATCCCGCTTTGACAACCATCAATTGACAACCATCAATCTGGAGACGACTCGATGGATTCCTCGACGCTCGCGCCGCGCGACTGGCCGTCGCATCCCGCGTACATTCATCCGCCGTACCGTTCGTCGGTGAAGCGCGGCCCGACGCAGCCGCTGATTCCGCTGAAGGACAAGCTGCGCAACCAGCACGCGCCCGTCTACGGCGCCGACGACCTCGGCCCGCTCGACCACGACCTGACGAAGAACGCGGTGAGGAACGGCGAGCCGCTCGGCGAGCGGATCATCGTCACGGGCCGCGTGCTCGACGAAGGCGGCAAGCCGGTGCGTAATACGCTCGTCGAAGTGTGGCAGGCGAACGCCGCGGGCCGCTACGTGCACAAGGTCGACCAGCACGACGCGCCGCTCGACCCGAACTTCCTCGGCGCGGGCCGCTGCCTGACCGACGAGCACGGCCGCTATCGCTTCCTGACGATCAAGCCGGGCGCATATCCGTGGGGCAACCATCCGAACGCATGGCGGCCGAACCACATCCACTTCTCGCTGTTCGGCGACTACTTCGGCGCGCGGCTCGTCACGCAGATGTATTTCCCGGGCGATCCGCTGCTCGCGCTCGACCCGATCTTCCAGGGCACGCCCGAGGACGCGCGCGATCGCCTGATCTCGCGTTTCTCGATCGACACGACCGAAGAAGGTTTTGCGCTCGGCTACGAATTCGACATCGTGCTGCGCGGCCGCGACGCCACCCCGATGGAGCGCTGAGCATGACGACGCTGAAACAGACCCCTTCGCAAACCGTCGGCCCGTACTTCGCGTACGGCCTCTGCCCGCAGCAGTACAACTACGACCTGAAGAGCCTCTTTTCACCGGTGATCGCGACGCCCGAGGCGGCGGGCGAGCACATCGCGCTCGTCGGCCGCGTGTTCGACGGCGACGGCAACGTCGTCGGCGACGCGGTGCTCGAGTTCACGCAGGTCGACGGCGCGGGCCGCTATCCGGCGTCGCGCGAAGAAGCCGCTGCGAGCGGCTTTCGCGGCTTCGCGCGCGTCGGCACGGGCACGGATGCGCAGAACCGCTTCGTCGTCCATACGGTGAAGCCGGGGCGCACGTCGGAGACGGGCGCCCCGCACGTCGACGTGACGGTGATGATGCGCGGGATCCTCACGCATGCGTTCACGCGGATCTATTTCGACGACGAAGCGGCCGCGAACGAAACCGACGCGGTGCTCGAAAGCGTGCCGGCCGAGCGCCGCGCGACGCTGATCGCGAAGCGCGACGCGCAGGCGAACGGCGTGACGATCTATCGCTTCGACATCCGCATGCAGGGCGAACAGGAAACGGTGTTCTTCGACGTCTGAACGCGAAACGCCGCGGGCCGCGGGAACGCGCGGCCCGCGTCACGGCCCGGACGCATCGCATTCGCCCGGCGTGCGCGAATGCCTCGGCCGGCCCCTCCGCCGGCTTCCCTTCCCGTTCCCTTCCTCGTGCCACGACAACGGCAATCGCCGTTCGCCGTCCCTCGCCGCACTCGCTTCGTTCCGCCCGCCGTTCCCGGCCTCGACGGCCGCGACGCCGCGCGGAATCGATCGAAGCTGTCGCGACACGCTCGCCGCGAGACGCGACGCGATCGCCGCACATCGACGGCACCGCCCTCGCCCGGCCGGCCAACGCTCGACCGCCTCGCCTCAGGCCTTGCCGCCGCTTCATCTTTCGCATGCGGTCCGTCGGGACGGCGCGCGGGACGGACATTTCCGTCCGAAATAAAAATCAAGCCAATCAACCGAATTGAAACAACGATCCTTTTTAATTTTCAAAAAAAGTAATTTACATATTCCAAAAATTCAAATCGTCATCAACTTGACATACTTCCATCACGGCCTAGACTCCGTTAATACATTTACGCCGTATTTAAAACGTCCCCATTATCGTCAAATTACAAAATGTCCATTCATTACAAACGCCCGACAAATTCGGATCGCGTGTCCTTATTCAGGAACCAGATACGGAATAAGAAATGCCTCAGAATCATCGAGTCATTCAGTCCGCTGAGCGCGCTGATCGTCGAATCGCTCCGCAGCGGCGATGACGACGCGGAAGTCCGCTATGACGGCTTCTGGTCGAGTTCGCTCACCGATTCGACCTTGCGAGGCAAACCCGACATCGAATTGCTCGACATACGCAGCCGCCTTTCGAACATTTCCGAAATCTTCGAAAACACCAATCTCCCGTTGATCATGGACGGAGATACCGGCGGTCAGCCCGAGCATCTCGCAATCAACGTGCCGTTGATCGAGGCGGCCGGCGTATCGGCCGTGATCTTCGAGGACAAGATCGGACTGAAGCGCAATTCGCTGTTGGGCAACGACGTGTTTCAGGAACAGGCGTCTGTCGACGATTTTTGCGAGAAAATCGGAATCGCCATGCGCGCGAAGCTTCACGAAGACTTCATGGTGATCGCGCGCATCGAAAGCCTGATACTCGACAAAGGCATCGACGACGCGCTCCTGCGCGCATGCCGATACACCGAAGCGGGCGTGGACGGCGTCATGATCCACAGCCGCCGGACCTCGCCCGCCGAGGTGTTCGAATTCGCGCGCCGCTATCGGCGCGCGTTCCCGTCGACGCCGCTCGTGTGCGTGCCGACGAGCTACAACGACGTGCATTTCAACGAGCTGGCGGAAGTCGGGTTCAACGTCGTGATCTACGCGAATCATCTGCTGCGCGCCGCGTATCCCGCGATGCGGCAGGCCGCGCAAGGCATCCTCGAGCACGGCAGATCGCTGGAAATCGAATCCATGCTGCTGCCGATCAAGGACGTCCTGTCGCTCATCCCGGGTCCGAGCCCCGGTTGATTCACAGCATCGCGCAAACCGCCTTCAGCGCGTTGGCCGCGTACAGGCGCAATCGAGGCGGAATCTGATGCGGTTGAATGTCGGGGCCGAGAATGCCGACGCCGACGGGCTTCATGAATTCCAGCTGCAAATCGACGAGAGCGCGAATCACGGCCTGCGCCATCACGAGCCCGTGCTGCGTTTCGCCCTTCTCGATGATTCCGAGGACGACGGCCGCGTCGACGTTGTCGTCCAGCAGCGCACGCTTGGCGGCAAGCGGCTTTTCCATGGAGCCCGGCACGCCTTTCTCGTAGACGATCTCGACGCCCGCCGCACGCGCCTCGACGCGCACCGCCTCGCGCATCTGCGCGACTTCGTTTTCGTGATACGTACCGTAAATGACTGCGATTCTTTTCACGTTGCCCTCGTTATATGCCATACCGTCTTCGACAACGACGGTCATTCGCCGTCATTGGCGGCGACTCTCGATTGATTCATTCTCGCATAACTCTTTTTGAGGAGTGGTCGAATGAAACTCGATACGCACGTTCATCTTCTTCCCAGCAAGAGCGCGTCGCCGGACTGGGACGAGATCCGCTTCACGCTCGACGCCGCGCGCCGTGACGGACTCGACGCGGTATGCATCTGCGAGCACCTGGACGCGACGCATTACCACGCGCTGCTCGCCGACCTGTTCGAGCGCAACGTGCTCGGCGGCGCGCCGCTTTCGGAAGGCGTGCTGCGCCTGCCCAACGGCCTGACCGTCAGCGCCGGCGCCGAGGTGTCGCTGCGCGGCGGCGGCGACGCGGGCGTTCACGCGTCGCCGTCGACGCTGCGCGCGCTCGATCCTCAAAAGGGCGTCTACTCGCTGCCCGCGCTCCTCGACGCGCTCGAAGCCGCGGGCGAGCCTTACGCGATCGTCGCGCACCACGTGTACTTCAATCACAAGTGGATCGACGAGCTGCCGTCCGCCGGCCGGCGCCTCGACGCGATCGAGCTGCCCGCCAAGGATCTCGGCGCATCGGACCGCTACCGCAGCCTCGCGTCGCAGCTCGAATTGCCGCTCGTGGGCGGCGGAGACGGGCACACGTGGCTGCAGGTCGGCGCCTGCTACACGTTCTTTCCCGACGACGCGTGGTCGAGCGGCGCCGACTTCTCGGTGCAACGATTCAAGGATGCGCTGAAGGCCCGTCACGCCGAGCCCGTCCCGATTCCGGGCGCGGACCGGTTCATCAGGATGTCCCGCCTCTATCGCGACCGCATCAATCGCGCGACGCCGCAATGACGGCCCGCGGCACCGCCCACCGTTTCAGAGGACACGACATGACAAAGCGAAAAACCATCCTGACCTGCGCCGTGACGGGCAGCCAGACCCGCCAGGACCAGAATCCCAATTTGCCGATCACCCCTCGGCAGATCGCCGAATCGTCGCTCGAAGCGGCCGACGCCGGCGCGGCGGTCGTCCATCTGCACGTGCGCGACCCGCACACGGGCAAGGCGTCGATGGACCTCGCGCATTACCGCGAGGTCGTCGAGCGCATTCGCGAGAAGAACCCGGCGCTGATCCTCAACATCACGACCGGGCCGGGCGGGCGCTTTCAGCCGGGCGAACCCGATCCGCTCGTTCCCGGCCCGCGCACGAACCTGCTGCCGCCGCAGCGGCGCGTCGCGCATCTCGGCGCGCTGCGCCCCGACATCGCGACCGTCGATCTGGACACGATGTTCTTCGGCGGCGAAGTCGTCATCAATACGCCGGCGAGCATCCGGACCATCGCGCGCGCGATCTACGAGACGGGCGCGATCCCCGAGCTGGAGCTCTTCGACACCGGCAACCTGCATCTCGCGCGCGACCTGTTCGACGACGGCACGTTCCGGCATCCGGCGATCGCGAGCCTCATCGTCGGCATCAAGTACGGCATGCCGGCGACGCCGGAAGCGCTCGTCTTCGCGAAGTCGCTCCTGCCGCCCGGCGTCGAATGGACCGGGTTCTCGATCGGCCGGCACGCGTTCCCGATGCTCGCGCAGTCGTTCATCCTCGGCGGACACGTCCGCATCGGCATGGAGGACACGATCTACATCGACAAGGGCAAGCTCGCGTCCGGCAACGCCGAACTGGTCGACAAGGCGAAGTGGATCGTCGAGCGCCTCGGCGGCGAGCTCGCGTCCGCCGACGAAGCGCGCGCGCAGCTCGGGCTCGAGGCACAGCCCGCCTGAACGATCCGCTCCGGCCGCATCGCATCGCATCGCATCGCGCCGCGCCGCATCGCGCGGCCGGTCCGCCAACCCCTCACGGGAGTTCCCTTGCCTTTCTCCGTCATTCTGATCGTCCTGTTCGCCGCATTGCTGCACGCGACATGGAACGCGCTGATTCGCAGCAGCGGAAGCCGGCTCTGGTCGTCGACCGTCCTGTGCATCGCGATGGGCCTCTTCGCACTGTGCTTCGTTCCGTTTCGGCCGGTCCCGCCGCGCGACAGCTGGATCTACATCGTCGCGTCCGCCGCGCTGCACGTCGTGTACAACCTGATGCTCGTGCGCTCGTATCAGCGAGGCGAATTGAGCGTCGCCTACCCGATCGCGCGCGGCACGTCGCCCGTGCTCGTCACGACGGGCGCCGCGCTGTTCGCGGGCGAACGCATCGGCGCGCCGACGCTGTTCGGCCTGCTGCTGATCTCCGGCGGCATCTTCGCCGTGGGCCTCGACCGGCGCGCGCTCGGCGACGGCGCATGGACGCGCACGCTGCCCGACGCGCTCGGCACCGGCGCGTCGATCGCCGCGTACAGCGTCGTGGACGGCATCGGCGCGCGCGCGGCCGGCGACAGCATCGGCTACGCGGCGTGGATGTTCGTGCTCACCGCACTGATGATGCTGCCGACCTACTGGCTGCTCGAAAAACGCCTGACGCTCGGCGGCAGCAAGCGGGAGCTGCTCAAGGCGGGCTTCGGCGGCATGTCGGCCGCGCTCGCGTACGGCATCGTCATCTGGGCGATGAAGCAAGGCGCGATGGGGCCCGTGTCGTCGTTGCGGGAAACGAGCGTCGTGTTCGCGGCGCTGATCGGACGTCTCTTTCTGTCCGAGCCAGCTTCGGCCAGAAAGGTGCTGGGCTGCTCGATCATCACGACGGGCACCGTGTTGATCGGCTTTTCCGGCGCGTTGGCGAAGTAGACGGACCTTGCGCGAACGCCGGCGCGCGAACGCCGGCGCACTCGGCAAGGTTCGGCATCCCCCTCAACCTCAATGGAGCATCGCCATGCATGAAATCATCCTGGAGGACACGACGCTGCGGGACGGCGAGCAATCGCCCGGAATCGCGTTTTCGAGGCAGCGCAAGAAAGCGATCTTCGACGCGCTCGTCGACGCGGGCGTCCGATGGCTCGAAATCGGCATTCCGGCGATGGGCGGCGAGGAACTGCTCACCATCCGGGAGCTGCTCGAGCGCAAGCACGAAGCGCACCTCGTCGGCTGGAACCGCGGCGTGCGCAAGGACGTCGAGCAGTCGCTCGACCTCGGGTTCGACGCGATCCACATCGGCCTGCCGACGTCGACGATCCACCTGAACGACAGCGTGAAGAAGGATCGCCGATGGCTGCTCGACAGCTCCGCCGATCTCGTGAAGCTCGCGAAGGATCGCGGCGCGTTCGTGTCGATCAGCGCGGAGGACGTCGGCCGCTCGGACATCGCGTTCGTCGAAGCGTACGCCGCGCACGTCGCGCGCGCGGGCGCGGACCGCATCCGGCTGTCGGACACGATCGGCATCCTGACTCCCGAGCAGTACGGGGACATCGTCGCGCGCGTGAAGCGCGCGTCGGGGATCGCGGTGCAATGCCACGCGCACAACGATTTCGGATTCGCGACCGCCAACACGATCGCCGGGCTGCTCGCCGGCGCGACGTTCTTCCACGTCACCGTCAACGGCATCGGCGAGCGCGCGGGCATGCCCGACCTCGCGCAGACGGTGATGGCGCTGCAGCGGCTCTATCACGCGAATCTCGGCATCGACACGACGAAGCTCATCGGGCTCAGCCGGCTCGTCAGCGAGGCGTCGCACGTGCCGTGTCCGCCGTGGCAGCCGGTCGTCGGCGGCAACGTGTTCGCGCACGAGTCCGGCATCCACGCGAACGGCACGCTGCACAACAGCAGCGCGTTCGAGCCGTTTCCGCCGGAAATCGTCGGCGGCGAGCGGCGGATCGTGATCGGCAAGCATTCCGGCCGCGCATCGATCGCGCATGCGCTCGAACAGCGGGGCATTCGCGCGGAGGACGCGGAACTCGGCGCCTGCCTCGATGAAGTGCGCACGCAGTCGATGCATCGCGAGCGGGCGCTCGACGTGGATGAGCTGCTCGGCATCTACGCGTCGGTCCATGCGGAATTCGAGCAAGCGAGCGCGCAGCCGCTCGGGCGCTAGCGGCGGGTCGCATGCGTTTCGGCCGCCGCCGCCGCGCGCGGCGCGCGGCATGCGCGGAACGCGCCGCTCAGCGCAGCATGAACGACATCGCCGACAGACAATTCAACGTCCGCACGACGTGCTCGATCGACGGCGCGGAGAACCGCAGCGTGACCGCGTCGACGCGCTCGAGCGACGGCCATTGGCAGAACAGGTCGGCGGCCGCGACGGTCTGCGTCTGGAGTTCGCAGGTCGCCGCGCGCGGCGCGCGCGGGCGCGCCACGTGCGCGACCTCGCGCGCCTGCTCGACCGCCTGCCGCGCCGCGACGCCGAGCGCCGCGCACGCGGCGGCGGGCGTCATCGACGCGCCGCTCGCGAACCCCGTCGCCTCCTTCACGGTCACGAAGCGCGCCGCCGGAAACAGCGGCCGCGTCTCGTCGACGAACACGTCGTCGCCGGACAGCAGCACGACATGCGCGCCATGCTCGTGCGCGAGCGCGCCATAGAGGCCCGCTTCGCCGATTTCGTGTCCGTCGAGCAGCACGCGCGCGAACGCAAAGCTGTTGATCGTGTGCGCGAGCAAGCCGCGCGTCTGCGCCTTCGCGTGATAGCCGATCATGAACACGAGATTCGGCCCGCCTTCGAGGCCCGCCATCATCCCGAGCGTGCGCGGCTTGCCGAGCACGACGCGCGCGCGGGCGTCGAGGCCGTCCGGCAGCAGGTTGCGAAAGCCGCCGTGCGAATCGTTGACCCACACGCGCGTCGCGCCGCCCGCGAACGCGCCTTCGACGGCCGCGTTCGCCTCCGCCGTCATCCAGCGGCGCGCGCGTTCGTATTCGGGATTGCCCGCGCGCGTCTGCTCGACGCTCACGACGCCCGCAATCCCTTCGATATCGGTCGAAATCAGGACTTTCATCGGTCTCCCGCGCGCGATTCGCGCAGCCATCGTTCGAGTTCCGGCGCCGCGTCGCGCAGCGCGCGGCGCGTGTGGCCGTCGCGGCCCGCGACGCTCGCCGCCTGCCACAGCGCGTCGACGATCGCCTGCTCGACGCTGTCGGCCGCGGCGGCGAACAGCGGATCGAGCGCCGCATCGGCGACGAGCGGCGGCAGCGCGACGCGCTCGGCGTCGTGCGGCACCGTGTACGCGGTCGACCACGCGAGCGCGATGTCGCCGCTGCCGTGGCCGTACACCGAGCCCGTCCGCGCGAGGCCCGCGGCCGCGCGACGCGCGACGCGCTTCAGCTGCCGCGACGACAGCGGCGCGTCGGTCGCGACGAGCATGATGATCGAGCCTTGCTCGGGCGGCGGCGCGTCCGGATGCGAAGCGGCGGCATCGAGCGCGCTGCGTCGCGCGCCCTCGCCGCCCTCGCCGCCCTCGCCGCCCTCGCCGCCCTCGCCGCCCATGCCGCCCATGCCGCCCTTGCCGCCCGCGTCCCGCTCGGCGATCATCCGGCCGACCGGCACGCCCGCGATCGTCAGCATCGGCAGGCGTCCGAAGTTCGCGAGCACGAGCGCGCCGACCGTCCACGCATCGCCCGCCGCCCGCACGACGCGCGACGCCGAGCCGATCCCGCCTTTCAGGTCGAAGCACGACATCCCGCGCCCCGCGCCGACCGCGCCGCGCGCGAACGCGGGCCGCGCATCGGCGAGCGCCTGCGCGTAATGCGCGGGCGTCACCGCGAACGCGTGCAGATCGTTCAGATAGCCGTCGTTGCACTCGAACACGAGCGGATTGACGGTCGGCCATTCGCGGCCGATCCGCGGATGCGCGCCGATCGCCGCACGGATCTGCGCGTGCGCGACCGCGGCGACGCCGAACGTGTTCGTCAGCGCGAGCGGCGTCTCGAGCACGCCGAGTTCGTCGACCTGCACGAGCCCGACGCTCTTGCCGAAGCCGTTGATCACCGCGGCGGCCGCGGGCGCCTTGTCGCAGTAGACGTCGCCCGCGTGCGGCCGCACGACGGTCACGCCGGTCTGCACGCCGTCGGCGTCGAGCGTCGCGTGGCCGACCGTCACGCCCGCGACGTCGGCGAGGCTGCCGAGCGGCCCCGCGGGCAGCGCGCCGACGTGCGGCGCCGCCGAGGCCGGCGCGCGTTCGGAAGATGCGCGCGTCACTGCCGCTCCAGCTTCGGATCGAGCGCGTCGCGCAGCCCGTCGCCGAGCAGGTTGAACGCGAGCACGGTCAGGAAGATCGCGATGCTCGGAATCAGCGCGACGTGCGGCGCGTTGACCATGTCGGCGCGCGCCTCGTTGAGCATCGCGCCCCACTCGGGCGTCGGCGGCTGCGCGCCGAGGCCGAGGAACGACAGGCTCGCCGCCGTGATGATCGACGTGCCGATCCGCATCGTGAAGTAGACGACGACCGACGACACCGTGCCCGGCAGGATGTGCCGCATGATGATCGTCCGGTCGGACGCGCCGATGCTGCGCGCGGCCTCGACGTAGGTCATCTGCTTGAGCGCGAGCGTGTTGCCGCGCACGAGCCGCGCGAACGCGGGCACGCTGAACACGGCGACCGCGCAGATCACGTTGATCATCCCGTTGCCGAGGATCGCGACGACGCCGATCGCGAGCAGGATCCCCGGAAACGCGAACAGCACGTCGGCGACGCGCATCGTCGCGCGGTCCCACCAGCCTTCGTAGTAGCCGGCGAGCAGGCCGAAGAACGTGCCGATCACGGCGCCGAGCGCGACCGAGAAGAAGCCCGCGGCGAGCGAGATCCGCGCGCCCGCGACGATCCGGCTGAAGATGTCGCGTCCGAGCGAATCGACGCCGAACCAGTGCGCGGCCGACGGCCCCGCGTTCAGTGCGTCGTAGTCGAAATAGTTCTCCGGATCGTACGGCACGAAATGCGGGCCGACGATCGCGACGACGACGAGCAGCAGCACGAACGCGCCCGCCGCGAGCGCGACGTGCTGCTTCTTGAACTTGCGCCAGAACTCGCTCCACGGCGTGCGGATCGCGATCGACGCGGCGGTCTCGGCGGGGGCGGGTGTGGTGGGAACAGTCGCGTTCATGCGCGCCTCACTTGAAACGGATCGTCGGGTTGATGACCGCGTACAGCACGTCGACGGTCAGATTGATCAGGATGAACTCGAGCGAGAACAGCAGCACGATCGCCTGGATCACCGGGTAGTCGCGCATCGTCACCGCATCGACGAGCAGCCGCCCGAGCCCCGGCCAGTTGAACACCGCCTCGACGACGATCGAGCCGCCGAGCAGGAAGCCGAACTGCAGCCCCATCATCGTGACGACCGGAATCATCGCGTTGCGCAGGCAGTGCTTGAGCACGACCATCGGCTCGCGCACGCCTTTCGCGCGCGCGGTGCGCACGAAATCCTCGTGCAGCACCTCGACGAACGACGCGCGCGTGAAGCGCGCCATCACCGCGGCGACCGCCGCGCCGAGCGTCAGCGACGGCAGCACGTAGCTCCGCCACGAGCCGTCCGGCACGACGGGCAGCCAGCCGAGCTTCACCGAGAAGACTTCCATCAGCAGCATCCCGAGCGCGAACGCCGGAAACGAGATGCCCGACACCGCGAGCGTCATCCCGATGCGGTCCGGCCAGCGGTTGCGCCACACGGCCGATGCAATGCCGATCGCCATCCCGAAGAGGGTCGCCCAGGCCATGCTGACGACGGTCAGCGACAGCGTCGGCATGAAGCGCTCGCCGATCTCGGTCGACACCGGCCGCTTGCTGCGCGTCGACGTGCCGAAGTCGAAATGCGCGATCCGCACGAAGAAGTTCGCGAACTGCGTCGGCAGCGGCTTGTCGAGGCCGAGGTCGGCGCGCACGAGCGCGACCGTCGCGTCGTCGGCCTCGGGCCCGGCCGCGAGCCGCGCGGGATCGCCCGGCAGCAGGTGGACGAACAGGAACACGAGCACCGCGACGCTCACGAGCGTCGGCAGGAGCCCGAACAATCGTTTGACAAGAAAATTCAGCATGCGCTTGCACCTCGATGCGGCGCGCGGCCGGACCGCGCGCCGCCTATGCCCGAAGCGACCGGACCGTTCGGATCATACGAACCGCCCGGGCCGTTTCGCGTCACTTGATCGCGATCTCGTCGAAATTGAACGAGCCGTCCGGCATCACGTACGCGCCCTGCAACCGCTTGCTGCGCGCGTAGACGACCTTCTCCTGCACGAGCGGAATCCACGGCGCGTCGGCCCAGATGCGTTTTTGCGCATCGCCGTAGAGCGCCGCCTTCTTCGCGCGATCGGTGGTTTGCAACGCCTTCGCGAGATCGTCGTCGACCGCGTCGTTCCTGTAGTAAGCGGTGTTCATGAGCTTCGGCGGAATCGACGACGACGCGAGCAGCGGCGAGATCGCCCAGTCGGATTCGCCCGTCGACGAGGACCAGCCGGTGTAGTACATCCGCACGGGCGCCTTCGCCGGGTCCTGCGCGCTCTCGACCTTCGCGACCCGCTCGCCCGCCTCGAGCGCCTGCACCTGCGCCTTCACGCCCACTTGCGCGAGCTGCTGCTGGACGAACTGGATCGCCTTCTGCGACGTCGAGTTGTTGTACGCGGACCAGAGCGTCGTCTCGAAGCCGTTCGGGTAGCCCGCCTCCTTCAAGAGCGCGCGCGCCTTCGCCGGATCGTACGGCCACGGGCCGAGCTTCATCGCGTAATCGACGCCCTGCGGAACGACGCCCGTCGCGGGCGTCGCGTTGCCGGCGAACGCGACCTTCGCGAGCGCGTCCTTGTTGACCGCGTAGTTGAGCGCCTGGCGGACCTTCGGGTTGTCGAACGGCTTCTGCATCACGTTCAGGCTGACGTAGCGCTGAATGATCGACGCGCGCTCGATCACGTCGACCTTCGGGTTCGCCTTCAGGTCGGCCGTCTGCTCGAACGGGATGCGGAACGCGAAGTCGGCCTCGCCCGTCTTCATCAGCGCGGCGCGCGTGTTGTTGTCGACGACGGGCTTCCAGTCGATCGCGTCGATCTTCGGATAGCCCGGCTTCCAGTAGCCGGCGAATTTCTTCACCTTCAGGTCGTCGGTCTGCTTCCATTCGACGAACTCGAACGGACCGGTGCCGACCGGATGCAGCGCGATGTCGCGCCCGTACTTCTTCAGCGCGGTGGGCGAGATCATCACGGCGGACGGGTGCGCGAGCACGTTGATGAACGCCGAGAACGGCTCGGTCAGCGTGACCTTCACCGTGTACGGATCGACGACCTCGGTCTTCGCGATCCGGCGGAACAGGTTGTAGCGCTTCAGCTTGTTCGCCGGGTCGGTCACGCGGTCGAAGTTCGCCTTCACCGCGGCCGCGGTGAAATCGGTGCCGTCCTGGAACTTCACGCCCTGGCGCAGCTTGATCGTGTAAACCTTCGCGTCGGGGCTCGCGTCGTAGCCGGTCGCGAGCACGTTCACGAGCTTCATGTCCTTGTCGAAACCGAACAAGCCCTGATAGAACGACTTCGACACCGCCTGCGACAGCGTGTCGTTCGAGTCGTAAGGATCGAGCGTCGTGAACGTCGAGTCGACGGCCATCACCGCGGTCTGATCGGCGAACGCGAGCGATGCGGACGACATCGCGAACACGCCTGCGCAGGCGGCGATCAGCGCGCGCGGCGAGAACGGCAAGAACGAATGCGGCGTAGTCATGTGTGGGCTCCTTTGCGATGCTTCGGTAGTGCGTGGATCTGGGTTCGTGTGGTCCTGCCGCCGTGCGTTCCGCGAATCCGGAATCCTGATGTTCCGGAATCCTGCGCGGCGGGCTTCCTGCGGTCTTTCTTTCTTCTCTTCCTGATTCGATGCTGCCTGCGTGCTGCGTTTGCCTGTTGCTGCCGCGTTTGCGCAACCGCCGCGCCGCGCCGTCGGCGCTTCGTGTGTCTGCGTGTCTGCAAGCCTCAATACGCGCCGCCGACCCGATGCTCGGCGACGAAGTGCTCCGGCCCGACCGCGACGAGCGGCGCGACGACGGGCTCGTCGCCGATCGCGCGGATCGGGCTCGGCAGTTCGTCGGCGGGCAGCGTGCGCGGCGCGTGGCGGCGCGCGGGATCGGCGACCGGCACCGCGCTCATCAGCTTCTTCGTGTACGGATGGCGCGGCGTCTCGAACACCGCGCGGCGCGGTCCGATCTCGACGATCTGTCCGAGATACATCACCGCGACGCGATGGCTGACCCGCTCGACGACCGCCATGTCGTGTGAGATGAACAGATACGCGACGCCGAGCTCGCGCTGCAGGTCGAGCATCAGATTGACGATTTGCGCCTGCACCGACACGTCGAGCGCCGACACCGACTCGTCGGCGATCACGACCTTCGGGTTCAGCGCGAGCGCGCGCGCGATCGCGATCCGCTGCCGCTGGCCGCCGGAGAACTCGTGCGGATAGCGGCGCGCGGCGTCGGCGGGCAGGCCGACGCGCTCGAGCAGCCAGTCGACGCGCGCCTGCGCCGCCTTGCCGCTCGCGACGCCGTGCACGAGAAGCGGCTCCATGATCGAGAAACCGACCGTCAAGCGCGGGTTCAGCGACGCGAACGGATCCTGGAAGATGAACTGGATGTTCCGGCGCAGCGCCTGCAGCGCGCGGCCCTTCAGTGCGCGGATCTCGCGGCCTTCGAATTCGATCGAGCCGCTCAGGCTGTCGACGAGGCGCAGCAGCGAGCGGCCCGTCGTCGACTTGCCGCAGCCCGACTCGCCGACGAGCGCGAGCGTCTCGCCGGCGCGCAGGTCGAAGCTCACGCGCTCGACCGCATGCACGTATTGCGACACGCGGCTGAACGCGCCGCTCTTGACGGGGAAGCGCGTGACGAGATCGCGCACGCGCAGGAGCGGCGCGGACGAAGGATCGACCGCCGGTTGCGCGGAAGGCGGCGCGGCGGGCGCCTCCGACGCCGGCGGGGCGAACGGGGCAAGCGTCGTCGTGGATGTCGCGGGTGTCGCGGGCGTCGCGGGCGTCGTGCGCGTCACAGGCGCGGCGTCGCCGCTCGCGACCAGCACCGCGTCGCCCGCCACCGGATCGAAGCGCAGCAGCGGAAACTTCGCCGGCACGTCGGTGCCCTGCATCGACCCGAGCCGCGGCACCGCCGCGAGCAGCGCCTTCGTATACGGATGCGACGGCGCGGCGAAGATCGCATCGGACGCGCCTTCCTCGACCTTCTCGCCGCGATACATGACGAGCACGCGATCGGCGACTTCCGCGACGACGCCCATGTCGTGCGTGATGAAGATCACGCCCATGTCCATTTCGTTCTGCAGCCCCCGAATCAACTGGAGGATCTGCGCCTGGATCGTCACGTCGAGCGCGGTCGTCGGCTCGTCGGCGATCAGCAGCGCGGGCCGGCACGACAGTGCCATCGCGATCATCACGCGCTGCCGCATCCCGCCCGACAACTGATGCGGATGGCGCGCGAACACGCGGCGCGCCTCCGGAATCCGCACGAGGTCGAGAAGACGCAGCGCCTCCGCGCGCGCTTCGCTCGCGCGCTTGTTCTGATGCAGCGCGATCGCCTCGCTGATCTGGTCGCCGACCGTGAAGACCGGATTGAGCGACGTCATCGGCTCCTGGAAGATCATCGCGACGTCCGCGCCGCGCACCGTGCGCAGCGTCGACGGCGACGCGCGCACGAGATCGAGCGCCGCGCCGTTGCGCCGGCGCAGCACGATCTCGCCGCCCGCGATCGCGCCGCCGCCGTGCTCGACGAGGCGCATCAGCGCGAGCGACGTCACCGACTTGCCGGAGCCCGATTCGCCGACGATCGCGAGCGTCTCGCCGCGATCGACGTGGAACGACAGCCCGCGCACCGCTTCGAACGCGGCGCCTTCGCGGCGGAACGTGACGGACAGCCCGTCGACTTCGAGCACGCGCTGCTCGGGCAGGCTCGGGGCGGATCGGCTCGCGCTCATCTGGATCTCCTGTTGCTGCGGTCGGACGGCCGCGCCGTCACGCCGCCTCTTCGCGGTAGATCGCGGTCACGGGCGTCTCGCCGACGCGCGCGTAGCCGCGATACATCCCTTCGGTGTTGAACGGCATCGCGAGATTGCCGCGCGCATCGATCGCGATGATCCCGCCGCGGCCGGCGATCCGCGGCAGCTTGTTCATCACGACGTCGTACGCGGCCGACGCGAGCGTCGCGCCGCGGTATTCGATCTGCGCGGACACGTCGTACGCGGTCGCGAGCCGGATGAACATCTCGCCCGTGCCCGTCGACGACACCGCGCACGTCGCGTCGTTCGCATAGCAGCCCGCGCCGATGATCGGCGTGTCGCCGACGCGCCCCGGCTGCTTGTTCGTGATTCCGCCCGTCGACGTCGCCGCGGCGAGATGGCCGTGCAGATCGCGCGCGACCGCGCCGACCGTGCCGTGCTTGCGGTCCGGATCGAGCGGCTCCGGCGCGAACGCAGCGCCATTGCCGCTGCCGCCGCCGTTGCCGTTGCCGAACGCGAGCGTCGCCGCGTCGTGATCGAGCAGCACGCCCGACGACTGTCGCGCCTTCAGCCACTGCGCGCGGCGGAACTCGGTGTCGAAGTAGCCCGGCTCGGCGAGTTCGAGCCCCTGCGCGGCCGCGAACGCATCGGCGCCCGCGCCCGCGAACATCACGTGCTCGCTCGCTTCGAGCACGCGCCGCGCGGCGAGCACCGGGTTGCGCACGCGCGTCGCGCAGCAGATCGCGCCCGCCTTCAGCGTCGCGCCGTCCATGATCGCGGCGTCGAGCTCGTGCGTGCCGTCGGCCGTGTAGACGGCGCCGCGCCCCGCGTTGAAGAGCGGGCAGTCCTCGAGCATCCGCACCGCGACGCTGACCGCGTCGAGCGCGCTGCCGCCGTCGGCGAGCACGGCCTGCGCGGCGGAGAGGATCGCGTTCAGCTCGGCGCGGTACCGCGCTTCGGCGTCGGCCGTCATCGCGTTGCGCAGGATCGTGCCTGCGCCGCCGTGAATTGCAACGATTGCGGGTGAAGTCATCAGTCGGTTTTCCTGGAACGGCGCGGCGGGCGAAGCGGCGCGGCAGTCGCGCCCCGCGCCTCGAGCCACGGCAGCATGAATTCGGTCACTTCGGCGGCGGCGCGCGCCGAGCGCTGCGAACGATGCGCGACCGCGTCGATCAGCGCTTCGACGAGCGCGAGCACCGCGGCCTCGGATGTCGCCGCGAGCCGCCGCTCGGCATTCACGTAGAGCGCGCGCGTCGCGAACGACGCGACCGGCGACTCCGGCCCGTCGGTGATCGCGAGCACCGGCGCGCCCCGCTCGGCCGCGCGGCGCGCAAGCTCGATCGTGTCGTACACGTAGCGCGGAAATGCGATCGCGACGACGAGATCGTCGCCGCGCGCGCTGAACAGGCGCCGCGCGGCGTCGGTCGGGCCGCCGAGCAGCGCGAGCGACTGCACGTTGTCGCGATACACGGACAGCCCGTGCTCCATCAATCCGGCGAGAAACGCGCTTGCGCCCATCCCGACGATGAAGATCCGGCGCGCGGCGAGCAGCGAGTCGACGGCCGCCTCGACGTTCGCGCGGTCGAGCCGCGCTCGCGTGCGCTCGAGGTTCGCGACCGCCTGCTCGAAGCTCGCGTCGATCAGTTCTCCGCCGCGCGCGCCCGCTTCGCGCTCCTGCGCGGACCGCAACCGCTCGACGGGCGCGAGTGTCGCCTCGAAGCCGCGCACGAGCGCCGCGCGCAGCGCCGGATAGCCGTCGAAGCCGAGTGCGCGCGCGAAGCGGTTCGCGGTCGCGATCGACGCATCGACCGCGTTCGCGAGCTCGTCGATCCGCATCGTCGCCGCACGAAACGGATTCGCCAGCACGTACTCGCCCATCCGCCGATGAATCGGCGTGAGCGACGGCAGCGCGGCGGCGAGGCGAGCGGAGATCGACGGTTCGGCGTCGAGCGGCGTGGCGGTCGAACTGGAGCTGGGCATGCGGCGGATACGGTGCGGCGGATACGGTGCGGCGGATACGGTGCGGCGGATGTCGATGAAAGTAAATTTACACAATTGGCGAGATGGAAAAAATAAATTTTCATCCGGGTTTGCACTGCCTCCGTGCGATCGCCGGAAACCCGCGCCATACGGTGCGCCCGCGGCAATCCGTCCTCCGCTTTTTCGGGCAACTTCGCCGAATAGCTTACAATCCGTCAGTTTCAGCCTGCATCCTCGCCGCCCCGTTTTTTCACCCTGCGCTTCGCACGCGTTGCCGCAGCCGCAACCGCAGCCGGACCGTCCGCGCCGTCCCGACACCGGCCTCGGCTGACGCGCACGCCCTCGCGACGCCGCTTTTTCCGGAAATCCGCCTATGCCCTCATCCCGACCTACGCCGCGCACGACGCTCAAGCCGCAAGTCGTCGTGCCGTCACTCGCCGTGATCGGCGCGCTCCTCGCCGTCTGCGCGCTGCGGCCGAACGAAGCGGGCGCGCTCTTCGGCGCCGGCCAGCAATGGATCATCGAGCGTTTCGACTGGTTCTACGTGCTCGCGATCACGACCTTCCTGATCTTCCTCGTGCTGATCGCGGCAAGCCGCTTCGGCAACATCAAGCTCGGGCCCGACGACGCCGAGCCCGAATTCAGCTTCGTGTCGTGGACCGCGATGCTGTTCGCGGCCGGCATGGGCATCGGCCTCATGTACTTCGGCGTCGGCGAGCCGATCCAGCACTACCTGTCGCCGCCGACGGCCGCAGGCGGCACGCCCGCCGCCGCTCAGGAGGCGATGCTGATGTCGTTCTTCCACTGGGGGCTGCACGCGTGGGCGACCTACGGCGTGATGGGGCTCGTGCTCGCGTACTTCGGCTTTCGCTACAACCTGCCGCTCACGCTGCGCTCGGGCCTCTATCCGGTGCTGCGCGAAGGCGTGAACGGCTGGATCGGCCACACGGTCGACGCGTTCGCGCTCGTCGGCACGGTCGCCGGGATCGCGGTGACGCTCGGCTACGGCGTGCTGCAGCTGAGCGCGGGCCTGCATACGGTCGCCGGCTGGAACACCGACAGCGACACGTTCCGCGTCGGCCTCGTCGCGGTCGTCGTCGCGCTGGCCGGGCTGTCGGCCGCGAGCGGGCTCGACAAGGGCGTGCGCCGGCTGTCCGAGCTGAACCTGATGCTCGCGTTCGCGCTGCTCGCGTTCGTCGTCATCGCGGGACCGACGTCGTTCCTGCTGCGCGCGATGGGCGACAACATCGGCGAGTATCTGTCGAAGCTCGTGTCGCTGTCGTTTCGCACGTACGCGTACGAAACGCCAAACGAAAAAGGCTGGTTCGGCGGCTGGACGCTGCTCTACTGGGCGTGGTGGGTGTCGTGGTCGCCGTTCGTCGGGATGTTCATCGCGCGCATCTCGCGCGGCCGCACGATCCGCGAGTTCGTGATCGGCGTGCTGCTCGTGCCGACCGCGTTCAATCTCGTCTGGATGACCGCGTTCGGCAACAGCGCGATCTGGATCGACACGCACGCGGCCGCGGGCGCGCTCGCGCAGACCGCGACCAACGTCGACGCGCTGCTGTTCCGCTTCTTCGATTACCTGCCGCTCACGCAGTTGCTGTCGCTCGCGGCGATCGTGCTGATCGCGGTGTTCTTCGTGACGTCGGCCGATTCGGGCGCGTTCGTGATCGACGCGATCGCGACGCGCGGCGCCGCGCATTCGCCCGTCTGGCAGCGGCTCTTCTGGGCGGCCGTGCTCGGCGTGACGGCGTCGGTGCTGCTCGTCGCGGGCGGGCTGAAGGCGCTACAGGCGCTGACGCTCGTCGCCGCGCTGCCCGTCGCGCTCGTGATGCTCGCGCTCTGCTACGGGCTCTGGCGCGGCCTGAAGGCCGACCACGCGCACTACTCGCAGGACATGGCGCCCGCGACGAACTTCTGGACCGGCCAGCACTGGCGCCACCGCCTGTCGCAGATCCTGCGGCAGACGACCGACGCCGAAGCCCGGCAGTTCGTCGCGGAGACGGTCGAGCCCGCGCTGCGCAAGGTCGCGGACGAATTGAAGGCGAGCGGCGTCGACGCGCACGTCGCGCGCGACGACGACGATGCGGTGCGCCTCACGGTGCCCGCGCCCGCGCAGCGCGACTTCGTGTACGGCGCGCGGGTGTCGCGCAAGTCCGCGCCCGCGTTCCGGATTCGCGAGGCGGCCGAGCCCGAGGCGCAGCGCGAGCACGTGTACGAAGTGCTGACGTTCTTCGCCGACGGGCGGCTCGGCTACGACATCGAGTATCTGCGCGGCGACGAGATCATCGCCGACGTGCTGCGGCAGTACGAGCGCTACGTGTCGCTCGCGGCGGATACGCGCACGCATCTGCTGAACCGCGCGCCCGAGCATGCGGGGCCGGACGGGCAGGCGCAGTAGCCGGTGGCCGCGTCGCGCGCGGGGCGCGCACGTCACGGGATGGCGACGTCATCGCCGGCATTCTCGGCGGCTGAAATTGTCGCGGGACGAAGCGCCTTTCGCTCGGCCCGATCGGCGTCGATGCCGCGCGCCGGCCGCACGCGCGCGCGCATCGGCTCGGCCGCGAGAAAGAAGCGATCGGCGATGTCGCGCGTCTTGGGCGTCTTGGGCGTCTTGGGCGTCTTGGGCGTCTTGGGCGTCTTGGGCGTCTTGGGCGTCTTGCGTGTCGGTGCGCAGGGCAGGCCCGCGCACGACGCGTGCGATCGCGCCCCGCCGGATCCCCGCTCGGCGCGCGTCCGTCGCCGCACCGTCACGCGACGCCCGGCGCGACGCCGCGCGACGTCTTCCTCGCGCCGCGCAAACGCCGCACCGGCCCGCCTGTCACGCGCGATAAACCGCGTCGCGGACCTCGACCGTCAACGGCCCCGACATCCCTTCATACGCGGTGTTCGTCATCAGCAGCACGGTCAGGCCGCGCGCCGCGTCGACGAACCACGAATGCCCGTAGACGCCGCCCCATTGCATCGTGCCCGCGCTTTGCGGCGACTGCGCAAGCGCCGGATCGGACAGCACCGCGCCGCCGTAGCCGAAGCCCCAGCCGGGCCCGCACGTCTCGGCGGCGGGCCCGGTGTGATCGGTGCGCATCGCCGCGACGAGCGCCGCCGGCAGGAATCCGTCGCCGCCCGTGCGAATCGTCTCGAGCAGGCGCAGCACGTCGTCGGCGCTGCCGTACATGCCCGCGCCGCCCGACGGAAACGCCGACGCGTCGAACACGCGCGACGGCGCGAAGCGCACCGCGACGCCGTGCCCCTCGGGCAGCGGCACGTCGAGGTTGTCGGTGATCCGCGCGGGCTCCGGCGCGGCGTTCGCATACGCCGCCGCGAAGCGGGCGGGATCGGACGCGACGAAGCCCGTATCGCGCATCCCGAGCGGCGACGTGACGAGCTGCGCGACCGCGTCGGGCAGCGCGAGCCCCGTCACGCGCTCGATCGCCGCGCCGAGCACGTCGAGCGAGAGCGAATAGCGCCACGCGCTGCCGGGCTCGAACGCGAGCGGCGCGGCCGCGATGCGCCGCAGGTTCTCCGCGAGATCGAAGTCGACGAGATCGATCCCGTCCGAGATGCCGAGCGTGTGATAGATCGAGCCCGGCTCTTCGAGCAGCCAGTAGCTCAGTCCCGCCGTGTGCGTCAGCAATCGATGCACGGTGAGCGCGGGTGCGCGGCCGTCGGGCAGCTTCGGCGCGAACGCGGGCAGCCAGCGCGTGATCGGCGCGTCGAGCGCGATCCGGCCGTCGGCGACGAGGCGCAGCACCGCGGCGGTCACGATCGGCTTCGTGATCGACGACAGGCGGAACAGCGTTTCCTCGCGCATCGGCCGCCGCGTTTCACGCTCCGCGAAGCCGTGCGCGCGCCGGTAGACGACTTCGCCGTGCCGCGCGACGAGCGCGACCGCGCCGACGACGCGCCGCTCGGCCAGCGCCGTCGCGAGCACGCGATCGAGCCGCTCGGCGAGCGCGGCATCGTCCGTTGCGGCGGATGCCGAGGATGCGGGTGCTTCGAACTCCGATTTCATCGTGCTGTACCTCGTGGGTCGGAAAACGTCGATTCTAGACAGTCCGTGCGAATTGCGCTGGCGCAGCCCCGCTTCGGACAGGGACGACGTGCGCAACCTGTGCGCGTTCGGCGCGATTCGTTAAGATAGCCGGCCGTTTCCGACTTTTCCGACACGAAGAGGTGCCGATTCGATGACCGCCCCCGCCACGCTCGCCGCCGCCGGCGCGACGCCTTTCGCCGACTGGATCGGACTCGGCACGCTGGCGGCGCTGTATCTGTTCGGCCTCGGCTGGGCGCTGTACGCCGCGTTCAGGCACGCGCGCGGGCGAGGGTATTGGCTCGCGTGCGCCGCGCTGATCGTCGCGGGCACCGCGTGCGCGCTGCTCGCGCCGCCGTACCCGCCCGACTCCGGCGAGATGCCGCCCGGCTTCTGGTTCGGCGTGTGCGTCGTGGAGCTCGGCATCGCGGGCACGACGGCCGGCTGCGCGTGGCAGGCGCTCGCGCGGCTGCGGCGCAAGCGTCGGTAGGCGCGCGCCCCCGCTGCGACATGACGACCGGATTCAGCCGGGAACCGCACGATGTCCGCTCGTTCACGAGCGGCGCGGACCTCGTCGTGATCGTCACTGCGATCGCGGCGGTCGTGGGCGGCGTCGTCGCGACGCAGCAGCACTTCAAGGCGGGCTTGCTGTCGTGGGCCGCGGTGATCGGCGGCAGGCGGCGATCACCGCGTACGCGTGCGCGATCGGACGCTTCGGCGCGATGCAGCGCGTCGAGATCGATCGGACGGCGGGCACGATACGGCTCGCGAACGTCGACACGCGCCAGCGCCAGCGCCGCTTCGCGCTGCGCGAGGTCGAATCGATCCGGCGGCTGCGCGGTTATCGCCAGAACGGTCTGTCGATGACGCTCGCGCCCGCCGCCGATCGGCGCTGGAATTTCGTCGAGTTTCGGAACACGAAGATCACCGACGCCGAGGATTCGGCGCTGTTCGTCGCGCTGATCGACGCGGTGCGTTCGGCGCGGCCGGACGTGAATATCGAGGGTTTTTGACGGCCGGCGCTCCGGCGGCCGGCGCTTCGGCGGCCGGCGAACGCTGAAGACGACGCTCGCCGCTGCAACGCGGACGCCGCGCCGCCGGATCGAGCGCCCGCGCCAGGCTCCCGCACCCACCCGCGGCAACGCGCACGCAAGCCGCGCCGCCCGCCCCGCGCCTTGTTTTTCCCGAAATATCGGATATACCTAATCCATATTTCCGCTCGGCAGCACCACGGAAGCACAAGGGATGCACAACAAGCGGCGCGACACGCGCCGCCCCGGATCGACGCCCGGACGTCGACCGCCGCGCGGTGCACGGGGCCCGTCGCCCGCGTCCGGCAGCACGCTTCCGCGACGCCGTTTGCGCATAAGAAGGAGAAGATCGTGGCGAAGATCCTTGAAAACGTCGGGCACGTCGTCGTCGTGATGTTCGAGAACCGCTCGTTCGACACGATGCTCGGCTGGCTCTATCCGCCCGGCACGCAACCCGCGCACGTGCTGCCCGCGCGCAGCTCGCCGCAGTTCGACGGCCTGAAGCCCGAGATGTCGAATCCGTCGAAGGCCGGCAAGGCGATCCCCGTCACGCGGGAAGCCGCGAACAGCGTGATCCCCGATCCGCAGGAGACCTTCGTCAACGTGACGAGCCAGATCCTCGGCCCGAACGACGCGAACGCGCCGTGGCCGCCGATGCAAGGCTTCGTCGTCAATTACGAAACGACGCAGACGACCGATCCGAGCCACGTGATGCAATGCCACAGCACCGCGCAGCTGCCGACGCTGACGGCGCTCGCGCGCGCGTACGCGGTGTCCGACGCGTGGTTCGCGCCGGTGCCGAGCCAGACCTGGCCGAACCGCGCGTTCGCGCACGCGGGCACGTCGAACGGACACGTGAACAACGGCGCGATGCCCGATCCGCTCGAATGGAACGTGCCGACGATCTTCGACGTGCTGACGTCGATCGGCGCGAGCTGGGCGGTGTACAGCGACACGATCGTCACGCCGTCGCTGACGCACACGATGTTTCCGACGCTGTGGGCCGACGCGATGGCCGATCATTTCAAGCATTTCGCGGACTTCGTCGCCGCGTGCAGGCACGACGCGCTGCCGCAATACGCGTTCATCGAGCCGAGCTTCCTGTTCGAGCCGAACGACCAGCATCCGCCGCACGACGTGCGCGCGGGCGACAAGTTCCTGCACGACATCTGGACGGCGGTCAGCGCGTCGCCCGGCTGGCCCCGCACGCTGCTCATCGTGACCTACGACGAGCACGGCGGCTGCTTCGATCATGCCCTGCCGCCCGCGAACGCGACGCCGCCCGACGCCGCGAGCAACCCCGGCGACGAGACATTCGGCTTCTACCGCTTCGGCGTGCGCGTGCCGGCCGTCGTCGTGTCGCCGTACATCGAGGCGGGCACCGTGTTCCGCTCGCCGACCGCGGTCCCGTACGACCATACGTCGATCCTCGCGACGCTGCGCGACTGGCTCGACATCCCGCCCGACAAGATGCTGAAGAGCGCGCGGATCGCGAACGCGCCGACGCTCGCGCAGCTCTTCACGCGCGACACGCCGCGCACCGATCTGCCTGCGATCGGCGCGCCCGCCCTGGACTTCGTTCATCCGCCGCCCACCGCTCCCCTCAACGATCTCCAGAAAAGCCTCGTGACGGGCACGTCGCGGCGCGACGGGCGCGATCCGGCCGCGAGCCTCGCGCCGATGACGACGCGCCAGCACGCGCTCGATTTCTTCGCGCGCCGGGCATCGGGCAAGCCTGCGTAGCGGCCCGCGCCGAACGTCCGCCGGACGCCGGCGCGCCGAACGAACGTTGCGCTCGAAGCCGGCGAAATCCGGCATGATAGGCGCGTGCAATCAAACGGATGCGATCCGCGCGCCGACCGCGCCCCGGTCAATCCAACGGACCACATCGCCGCCATGAAAATACGCCCCGGTCTTCTCGCCGAATTGACGGTGAACCTGCTGCTGCCCTGGGCCGCGTATCGCGCCGCGGTGCCGTATTGGGGCGAGACGGGCGGCCTGATCGCGTCCGCCGTGCCGCCGCTCGTCTGGAGCGCGCTCGAGCTCGCGCGCTTCAGGCGGGTCGACGCGCTGTCCGCGCTCGTGCTGCTCGGCATCGTGCTGTCGATCGCCGCCGCGCTCGCGGGCGGCAGCCCGCGGATGCTGCTGATGCGCGAATCGCTCGCGTCCGGCGCGATCGGCGTCGCGTTCCTCGTGTCGCTCGCGCTGCAAAAGCCGCTCGTGTTCCATCTCGCGCGGGCGACGGTCGCGCGCGAGGCGCACGACGGCGGCGCTCGGCTCGATCAGCTCTGGGCGGAACGGCCGGCGTTCGTGTCGTCGATGCGGCTGATGACGCTCGTGTGGGGCGGCGGCCTCGTCGCCGAGAACCTGCTGCGCGCGTGGATCATCTGGAATTGGCCGGTCGAGCGCGCGCTCGTGGTCGCGCCGTTCGTCGGTTACGGCATCTACGGCGCGCTGATGATGTGGACGCTGTGGTATAGGAAGGTGATGCGCGCGCATGCGCTCGCCGGCTTGCCGCCGGGCGGCGCGCTCGGCTGAGCGGCCGGCGCGCCGCGCGCGTCGGCGCACGCCTCGCGCCTGTTCACGCCAATGGCAGGTCCTAGCGGCGCCGGCGGAAGAACGCGATCGGGTTCGCCGCCGCGCGTGCGCCCCAGCAGGCCCGCGCGCGCGTCGCGAAATCGAGCGCGTCGTTCGACGCGGCCTCCGCGTGCCCTTCGTGCCAGATGCCGGCAAAACGGCTGCCGATCCGATACGGATTCGACCGGCCCGCGAGATAGTCGGCGAAGCCCTGCTGATACGCGCCGTACAGCGTGAGCGGCGGCGCCTGATCGCGCGGCGCGGCGTCGGCCGCGGCGCGCGTCTCCGACGTCACCTCGGTGATCAGCGCCGCGCCGTCGATTTCGTTCGACTCCGCGACGCTCACGCGCCGGCGCTCGATCTCGACGAATTCCATCTGAAGCTCCCTGAATCCGGTTCCTTCCCATTCGGGAGCAATAAGAGTGCCAGCCGGACAACGCGCCGCCGATGCCGGCGCGGCAAGCCCGCACCGGCGCGGCGCCGCGCGGCGCGCGCCGACGTTACGGAACATGTAACGTGACGCCGGCCGCGCGGGCCGGGCCGCGCATCGGCGCGTTCCGTCTCATCGGTGAAACGTCGCGTCGCCGCCGTCTTCGTCGCTCGCGAGCCGCGCGCGCAGGAATTCGAGAAACAGCTGCACGACCTTCGGCAGCGTGCGCCCGACGAGCGTCTGCAGTTCGACCGCGCGCGCGTCCATCCCGCGATCGGCGATCGGCCGCACCGCGAGCTCGCCGCGCGCCTGCCGCGAGCGCACCGTCACCTCGCCGGAGATCGAGACCGCATCCGACGCGATCGCGAAGTTGTGCAGCGCGACGATGTTGTTGCTGACCATCACCGGCTCGATCGTCAGGTTCTGGCGGCTCGACACGACGTCGAACAACTGCCGGATCGTCGTGCTCGGGTCGGGCAGCGCGAGCGGATACGCGCACATCTGCGACACCGACACCCGCTCGAAGCGCGCGAGCGGATGATCGCCGCGCATCACCGCCATCACCGGCGCGCTCTGCCGGTGCTCGACCTTGATGTCGCTTTCGGGCGTCCGGCTGAAGGTCACGCCGACGTCCGCCTCGCCCTTCTTCACGCGGCGCGTGACGTCGGCGGGCGCGCACACGGCCGCCTGGAACACGATGCCCGGATACGTGCGGCGAAAATCGGCGATCGCGTGCGGCACGAACTCGATCGCGAAGCCCTCCGACATCGCGATGCGCACCTGGCCGCGCCGCAGCCCCTGCAGCGCGTCGATGTCCTGCACGAGCCGATCGGCTTCGAGCTCGGTCCGGAACGCATATGCGGCGAGCATCTCGCCCGCCGCGCTCGCGACCATCCCGCGCGAGCGGCGCTCGAAGAGCGGCGTGCCGAGCACCTGCTCGAGATGCGCGATCTGGCGGCTGATCGCCGAGCCGGCGACGCTCAGCCGCGCGGACGCCTCGCTGATCGACCCGGCGCGCACGACCTCAAGAAAGTAGCGCAACGCGGTTTCCTGCAGCTGATGGTGCTTCATCCCGTCTCCTCGCGATCGCGGACGCTGCGATGCCGTTTCGGCAATGCAGACTTATTTTTTCGATAATAGCCGCAACAAAATTCGCTGTTTACGCTTGGCCCTGAGCGTGGCTCGCCCGCGCCCGCCGCTGCCGTGGCGCACTGCCCGCAGCCTCTTCCGGATCTCCAGGAGCCTTGCGATGAATCGTCGGTTCGCCGTCCGTCCCGCCCTCCGCTTTCCCGCCTGCACGGCCGTCGCGCTGCTGCTGTCGCTGTCGCCCGCCGCGCACGCCGGCCGGGCGAACGACACGCTCGTCTACGCGTCCGACAGCGAGCCGGAAAACATCTCGCCGTATCACAACAACCTGCGCGAAGGCGTGATCATCGCGCACATGGCGTGGGACACGCTGATCTACCGTGATCCGAAGACGGGCGCGTACAAGCCGGCGCTCGCGACCGCGTGGAAGTGGGAGTCGCCGACGTCGCTCATCGTCGACCTGCGCCGCGACGTGACCTTCCACAACGGCGACAAGTTCACCGCCGACGATGTCGTGTTCACGTTCAACTATGTCGTCGCGCCGGATTCGAAGGTCGTCACGCGGCAGAACACCGACTGGATCCAGAGCGCCGAGAAGACGGGCGACTACCAGGTCCGGATCCGGCTGAAGGCGCCGTTCCCGGCCGCGCTCGAATACCTGTCGGGCCCGACGCCGATCTATCCGACCGCGTACTTCAAGAAGGTCGGGCTGCAGGGCTTCGGCAAGGCGCCCGTCGGCACCGGGCCGTACAAGATCACCGCCGTGACGCCGGGCGTCGGCGTGACGATGGTCAAGAACCCGAACTACTTCAAGGACAGCCCGCTCGGCCAGCCGAAGATCGGCACGGTCAGGTTCGTCGTGATCCCCGATCCGGAGACGCGCGCGGCGCAGCTGATGACGGGCGCCGTCGACTGGATCTGGCGCGTGCCCGCCGACCAGGCCGATTCGCTGAAGGCGATGCCTAACCTGACCGTTCAGAGCGGCGAGACGATGCGGGTCGGCTACCTGTCGATGGACGCGGCGGGCGCGTCCGCGCCGAACTCGCCGTTCAAGGACGCGCGCGTGCGGCAGGCGGTCAACTACGCGATCAACCGCGGCGCGCTCGCGAAGAACCTGGTGCGCGGCGGCAGCCAGCCCGTCTACGCGCCGTGCTTTCGCACGCAGTTCGGCTGCGACACGTCGGGCGTCGTCAAGTACGACTACAACCCGGCGAAGGCGCGCGAGCTCCTGAAGGCGGCCGGCTATCCGAACGGCTTCGACACCGACCTGTATGCGTACCGCGAGCGCGAATACGCGGAGGCGATGATCGGCGACCTGCGCAAGGTCGGCATCAACGCGCGGCTGCATTACCTGCAGTACGCGGCGCTGCGCACCGCGCAGCGCTCGGGCAAGACGCCGCTCACGTTCCAGGCGTGGGGCTCGTTCTCGGTCAACGACGCGTCCGCGTTCGTCGGCGTCTACTTCAAGGGCGGCCCCGACGACAGCGCGAAGGACGCGACCGTCGAGAAATGGCTCGACGCGGCCGACACGTCGAACGATCCGGCCGTGCGCAAGGCGAATTACGCGAAGGCGCTCACGCGAATCAGCGAGCAGGCGTACTGGGCGCCGCTCTTCTCGTATTCGACGAACTACGCGTACACGTCGGCGCTGAACTTCAAAGCGTATCCGGACGAGTTGCCGCGCTTTTACGAGGCGAGCTGGAAGTAGGCCGGCGCGAGCCGGGTTGCGCAAGCCGCTCGCGCCGTCGGATCAAGCCGTCCACCCGATCCTTCGCCGCCCGAGCACCGAGCACCGAGCACCGAGCACCGGGCACCGAATACCGAACACCGGGCCCGAACCTTCCGCAGCCGCCGATCGACGCCTCCCCCGCCGCATCCGGCTGCGCCCTTTACCGATACGATCCGTTCCTCGCGCCATGTCAGCCTATCTGCTCCGCCGTCTGAGCCTCGCGATCGCCGTCGCGCTCACCGTGTCGATCGTCAGTTTCGCGCTGCTCCATCTGTCCGGCGATCTCGCGACCGCGATCGCCGGCCCCGAGGCGACCGCCGCGCAAGTCGAAGCGCTGCGCATCCAGTACGGGCTCGACCGGCCCGTCACCGCGCAGTACGTCGACTGGCTGTGGCGCGCCGCGCATCTCGACTTCGGCCGCTCGTACTTCTTCCAGTCGTCGGTCGCCGATCTGATCGCCGAGCACCTGCCGATCACGCTGAAGCTGGGCGGCGTCGCGCTCGGGCTCGCGGTCGCGGTCGCGATTCCGCTCGGCGTCGTCGCCGCGCTGTACCGCGACACCTGGATCGATCGCGCGGCGCTCCTCGTCGCGGTGATCGGCCAGGCGATGCCGAGCTTCTGGTTCGGCCTCACGCTGATCCTCGTGTTCGCGGTCGGGCTCAAGTGGCTGCCCGTCGCCGGCAACGACGACTGGCGCAACTTCGTGCTGCCCGCCGTCGCGCTCGGCTACTACGCGACGCCCGCGATGATGCGGCTCACGCGCGCCGGCATGCTCGACGTGCTCGGCGCCGACTACATCCGCACCGCGCGCGCGAAGGGCCTGAGCCCCGCGCGCGTCGTCTGCAAGCACGCGCTGCGCAACGCGCTGATTCCGGTCGTCGCGCTCGCGGCGGTCGAGCTCGGCTTCATGCTCGGCGGCTCGGTCGTCATCGAATCGGTGTTCTCGCTGCAAGGCCTGGGCCAGCTCGCGTGGGACGCGATCGCGCGCAACGACTTCCCGGTCGTGCAGGCCGTCGTTCTCATCATCGCGATGTTCTACGTCGCGCTGACCTTTTTCGCCGACGTCGCGAACGCGGCGCTCGATCCCCGCATTCGCACCCGATAGATTCACATCCGACAGGAGCGGCCCATGTCCTCGCGCCCGCACTCTCTTCCGGCCCCGCGCATCGACGCGCCCGCGCGCCCCGCATGGCGGCGCGCGACGCGCCGGCTGCTCGGCCACCGCGGCCTCGCGATCGGCGCGGCGCTCGTCGCGCTCGTCGTGCTCGCCGCGTGGTTCGCGCCGTGGCTCGCGCCGCACGATCCGTACGGCCAGGACCTGACGCGCCGGCTGCTGCCGCCCGTGTGGGACAGCGCGCGCGGCAGCTGGCTCCACCCGCTCGGCACCGACAAGCTCGGCCGCGACTACCTGAGCCGCCTCCTGTTCGGCGCGCGCGTGTCGCTCGTGATCGGCGTCGCGTCGGCCGCGCTGTCCGGCGTCATCGGCACCGCGCTCGGCGTGCTCGCCGGCTACTTCGGCGGCAAGGTCGACGCGGCGATCAGCTATCTGATCACGACGCGGCTCGCGATGCCCGTCGTGCTCGTCGCGCTCGCGATGTCGTCGCTGCTCGGCGGATCGCTGAAAACCGTGATCGTGCTGCTCGGCCTGCTGCTGTGGGACCGCTTCGCGGTCGTGTCGCGCTCGGTCGCGCAGCAGCTGCGCGACGCCGAATTCATCGCGGCCGCGAAGGCGGTCGGCGCGTCGACGCCCTACATCCTGCTGCGCGAGCTGCTGCCGAACATCGCGGGCGCGCTGATCGTCGTCGCGACGCTCGAGATGGCGCACGCGATCCTGCTCGAGGCGACGCTGTCGTTCCTCGGCCTCGGCGTGCCGGCGCCGATGCCGTCGTGGGGGCTGATGATCGCCGAAGGCAAGGCGTACATGTTCTTCCAGCCGTGGGTGATCCTGATTCCGGGCGTCGCGCTCGCGATCACGGTGCTCGCGATCAATCTCGTCGGCGACGGCATCCGCGACCTGACCGCGCCGGAAGGCCGCTGACCGACCGACGAAAGGAGAAGCCCGATGGCTGCATTGCTCGAAGTCGACAACCTGCGGGTCGACCTGCCGACCCCGAACGGCGTGCTGCATGCGGTGCGCGGCATCGACCTGCGCCTCGAGCGCGGCGAGCTGCTGTGCGTGGTCGGCGAATCCGGCTGCGGCAAGTCGATGACGTCGCTCGCGCTGATGGACCTGCTGCCGCGCCACGCGCGGCGCCGCGCGGATCGGCTCGCGTTCGACGGCATCGATCTGCTGTCGCTCGATCGCCGCGCGATGAGCGGGCTGCGCGGCAACCGGATCGCGATGATCTTCCAGGATCCGATGACGTCGCTCAATCCCGCGTACACGCTCGGCAACCAGCTGTGCGAGGCGCTGCGCCAGCATCGCGGCGTGTCGCTCGCGCAGGCGCGCGAGCGCGCCGTGCATCTGCTCGAGCGCGCGGGCGTCGCGCACGCGGCGGAGCGGCTGCGCCAGTATCCGCATCAGTTGTCGGGCGGGCTGCGGCAGCGCGTGATGATCGCGATGGCGCTGATGTGCGAGCCCGATCTCATCATCGCCGACGAGCCGACGACCGCGCTCGACGTGACGATCCAGGCCGAGATCCTGCGGATGCTGCGCGAGCTGCAGCGCGAGTTCGGCACCGCGGTGCTGTTCATCACGCACGATCTCGGCGTCGTGTCGCGAATCGCCGATCGCGTCGCGGTGATGTATGCGGGCGAAGTCGTCGAAACCGCGAGCGCCGCGCAGCTGTTCGCGCACCCGACGCATCCGTACACGCGCGGGCTCCTGAACAGCATCCCGGTGCGCGGCAAGACGCGGCCCGGCTCGCGGCTCGACGCGATTCCGGGCGTCGTGCCGTCGCTCGTCGGCAACATCGACGGCTGTGCGTTCCGCAATCGCTGCGCGCTCGCGCGCGACGCGTGCGCACGGAGTCCGGCGTTCGTCGACGTCGGCGACGGCCATCGCGTGCGCTGCGTGCTCGTCGAACCGGCTTGCGAGGAGATGTCCCGATGAGCGCCACACCTTTTTCGAAGTCCGCCGATGTCGATGCCGACGCCGCCTCGCGCGACGCCGACATCGCGCTCGAGCTGTGCGCGCTCAGCCGCACGTTCCTGCTGAAGCGCGGCCCGTTCCGCGCGCCGACGCCGCTGCGCGCGGTCGACGACGTGTCGCTCCGGCTGCATCGCGGCGAGACGCTCGCGCTCGTCGGCGAATCCGGCTGCGGCAAGAGCACGCTCGCGAGGATGCTGCTCGGCCTGCTGCCGCCGACGTCGGGCAGCGTGCTGATCGACGGCGGGCAGGTCGACCCGCGCGACGCGCGACGGACCGCGCAGCGCATCCAGCCGATCTTCCAGGACCCGTATTCGTCGCTGAATCCGCGCAAGACAGTCGCGCAGATCGTCGGGCTGCCGCTGCGCGTGCACCGGCGCGGCGCGCGCGACGAGCAGGACGCCGAAGTCCGCCGGATGCTCGACCTCGTCGGGATGCCGCAGCGCACGCACGGCCAGTATCCGGGCCAGCTGTCGGGCGGCCAGCGGCAGCGCGTCGCGATCGCGCGCGCGCTGATCCTGCGCCCGGGCATCCTCGTCTGCGACGAGCCGACGTCCGCGCTCGACGTGTCCGTGCAGGCGCAGATCCTGAACCTGCTGCTCGACCTGAAAGCCGAGTTCGGGCTGAGCTACCTGTTCATCAGCCACGATCTCGGCGTCGTCGAGCATCTCGCGGATCGCGTCGCGGTGATGGAGCGCGGCCGCATCGTCGAGCAGGACACCGCCGAGCGGATCTTCGCGCATCCGAACCACCCTTACACACAAAAGCTGCTCGCGTCGGTGCTGACGCCGGAGCCGGGGCTCGGCCTGCCCGATCCGCCCGCCGCCGGCGCGCGGCACGCCGCCCGAACCCTCAACGTGGAGAGATAGACATGATGAGTCGCAGTCGAGCCATCGACATGGCCGCGTCGTACTTCGACGACGGCCGCTTCCTGCACGAGCTGAACGCGCGCGTCGCGGTGCGCACCGAAAGCCAGCTCGCATCGTCGCAGCCGCAGCTCTATGCGTACCTGACCGACCACATCGCGCCTTCGCTCGCCGCGCTCGGCTTCGCGTCGACGATCGTCGACAGCCCGCTCGAAGGCGGCAGCCCGTTCCTGATCGCCGAGCGGATCGAGGATCCCGACGCGCTGACCGTGCTCACGTACGGCCACGGCGACGTCGTGCCCGGCCATGACGCGCAGTGGCGCGCGGGGCTCGAGCCGTGGCGGATCGTCGTCGACGGCGACCGCTGGTACGGCCGCGGCACCGCCGACAACAAGGGCCAGCACACGATCAACCTCGCCGCGCTCGCGCAGGTGATCGACGCGCGCGGCGGCCGGCTCGGCTACAACGTGAAGGCGATCATCGAGATGGGCGAGGAAACCGGCTCGCCGGGGCTCGCGCAGATCTGCGCCGCGCATCGCGACGCGCTCGCGGCCGACCTGTTCATCGCGTCGGACGGGCCGCGCGTCGCGGCGTCGCGGCCGACGATGTTCCTCGGCTCGCGCGGCAACCTGAACTTCACGCTGTCGATCAGGCTGCGCGACGGCGCGCATCATTCGGGCAACTGGGGCGGCCTCCTGCGCAGCCCCGGCATCCGGCTCGCGAACGCGCTCGCGACGATGGTCGACGCGCGCGGCAAGATCCTCGTCGACGGCTGGCGGCCGGACGGCGTGCCGCAGCCGGTGCGCGACGCGCTGCGCACGCTCGACGTCGGCGGCGGCCCGAACGATCCGGCGGTCGACCGCGACTGGGGCGAGCCGGGCCTGACGCCGATCGAACGAGTGCTCGGCTGGAACGCGCTCGAAATCCTCGCGTTCAGGACCGGCAATCCGGATTCGCCCGTCAACGCGATCCCCGGCCATGCGGTCGCGCATTGCCAGTTGCGCTACGTGGTCGGCAGCGACGGGCCGAATCTGCTGAACCGGCTGCGCGCGCATCTCGATGCGCACGGCTTCACCGACATCGAGATCGCCGAGCGCGGCACGCGGATGGAAGCGACGCGGCTCGACCCGGACGACCCGTGGGTGCGCTGGAGCCTCGCGTCGATCGAGGCGACGACGGGCGATGCGCCCGCGCTGCTGCCGAACCTCGGCGGCTCGCTGCCGAACGACGTGTTCGCCGATCTGCTCGGGCTGCCGACGCTGTGGATTCCGCATTCGTATGCGGCGTGCTCGCAGCACGCGCCGAACGAGCATCTGCTCGGCAGCGTCGCGCGGCAGTCGCTGCAGATCATGGCGGGGCTGTTCTGGGATCTCGCCGAAGAGGGGCAGGCGGTGCGGGAAGCGAGGCGCGCACGCGCCGCTTGAGGCGGGCGGCGGGCGGTGCGAAGCGGGAGCCGGTGGCGGTTGGCGGCGGTCGCTGTCGATTGCTGTCGATCGCCGTCAGTCGCCGTCAGTCGCTGTCGATCGCTGTCGATCGCTGTCGATCGCTGTCGATCGCTGCCGGTCCCGGCCGGCGCGTGACCGACGCGAGCACGCGCCGACCGCGAAACCAGCGCAAGCGAACTCAGCCGCACGCGCGTCCGCGCGGGCCCCGTCATTCGCGCACGCCCGCATGCGCACGGCACGCGTCGCTAGTACGCGAGAAGTCGCCGCGACAGCGCCTGACGGCAGCGCTCGCAAAGCGGATCGTCGCCGGCGCGCGCGCCCACCGTCGACTCGTGCCGCCAGCAGCGCTCGCAGCGTGCAAGACGCGTGCGCGTCACCGCGACCGCGATCTCGCCGCCCTCCTCCAGCGTCACGCCCGCGACGATGAAGACCGCAGCCAGCTCGCCGCGCAGCGGCGACAGCGCGTCGAGCGTGCCGCGCGGCGCGCGCACGACGACGTCGGCTTCGCTCGATCGTCCGATGAGCCCCGCGCCGCGCGCCTCTTCGAGCGCCTTCGTCAGATGCGGACGCAACGACCGCACGTGCTCCCAGCGCGCGAGCACCGCGCGATCGTCGAGCGGCGGCGGCGCATGCTCGTCCCACGTATGCAGGAACACGCTGTCGCGCTCGCTGCCGATCGACACCGCCCATGCCTCTTCGGCCGTGAAGCTCAGTATCGGCGCGATCGATATCAGCAGGTTCGTCAGCACGATCCGCAGCGCCGTTTGCGCGGAGCGCCGCTCGACGCTGTCGCCGACGCTCGCGTACAGGCGGTCCTTCAGCGCGTCGAGATAGAAGCCGCCGAGCTCGTCCGCGCAATAGCCGTGCGCGAGCCGCGTCACCGACATGAAGTCGTACCGCGCATACGCGCCTCGGCACTGCTCGACGAAATCGCGACACCGCGCGAGCGCATATCGATCGACGTCGAACAGACGGTCCGCGGGAATCGCGTCGTCGGCCGGATCGAAGTCCGCGACGTTCTGCAACAGGAAGCGCACGGTGTTGCGGATGCGCCGGTACGTCTCCGCGACGCGGTCGAGAATCTCGTCGGAGATCGACATTTCGGCCGCATAGTCGGTGCTGGCGATCCATAGCCGCAGAATGTCCGCGCCGCGCGTGCCCGCGATTTGCTGCGGACTCACCGTGTTGCCGAGCGACTTGCTCATCTTGCGCCCCGAGCCGTCGACGACGAAGCCGTGCGTCAGGATCGCCTTGAACGGCGCCCGGCCGTCGGCCGCGCATCCCGTCATCAGCGACGAGCCGAACCAGCCGCGGTGCTGGTCCGCGCCCTCCAGATACAGATCCGCCGGATAGCCGCGCACGTTCAGGCGCTTCGAGTCGCGATAGACAGTCGCGTGAATCGAGCCGGAATCGAACCAGACGTCGAGCGTGTCCGACAGCTTCTCGTATTCGGCCTCGTCGACGCCGAGCTCGCCCGGCCGCAGGCGCGACCATGCGGCGATGCCTTCGCGCTCGACGCGCGCGGCCACCTCGTCGACGAGCCGCGCGGTATCCGGATGCAGCGACCGGTCGCCGCGCCGGACGAAGTACGGCAGCGGCACGCCCCAGGTCCGTTGTCGCGACACGCACCAGTCGGGCCGGCCGTCGATCATCGCTGCCATGCGCTGGCGCGCGGACGGCGGATAGAACGGCACGTCGGCGATCGCGTCGCGCGCGGTCTCGCGCAGCGTCTTGCCGGGCCCGCCGTCCATCGCGATGAACCATTGCGGCGTCGACCGGAACAGGATCGGCGTCTTGTGGCGCCAGCAATGCGGATACGCGTGCTCGAATTTCGCTTCGCGCAGCAGCGCGCCGTCCGCGCGCAGTCTCGCGACGATGCGCGCGACGCCCTCGTCGAGCGGCAGCCCGCCGATGCCGGGCAGATCCGCGACGAACCGGCCCGCGCCATCGACGACATTCTCGCCTCCGATGCCGAGGCGGCGGCACAGCTCGGCGTCCTCGGCGCCGTGCGCGGGCGCGAGATGGACGATGCCCGTGCCGGCGTCGAGCGTGACGAAATCGGCCGCGACGACGGGCACGTCGCGCTCGCCGAAAAACGGCTGCTCGAGCGCGAGGCCGACGAGGTCCCGGCCCGGCGCCTGCGCGCACAGCTCGTGATCGATGCCGAACGACGCGAGCAGTTCGTCGCCGAGCGCATGCGCGACGACAAGCAGCGCATCGGGCGTGTCGTACAGCCCGTACAGCGCGTCGGCGCGCACGCCGGCTGCCGCGTTGCCGGGAATCGTCCACGGCGTCGTCGTCCAGATCACGAGCGATGCGGGCTTGTCGACGACGGGATGGCAGCGAAAGCGCGACGCGAGATCGACGGGGCTGCGCACGCGCAGCCCGGCGTGAATCGCAATCGACGTCTTCTGCGCGTATTCGAGCTCGGCTTCCGCGAGCGCCGACTGGCAATCGACGCACCAGTTCACCGGCTTCTGTCCGCGATAAAGCAGGCCGCGCCGGCGAATCCGTTCGAGAAAGCGCAGCTCGTTCGCTTCGGTCTCGAAATCCATCGTGCGGAACGCGTGCGGCCAATCGCCGAGCAGGCCGAGCCGCAGGAAATCGCGCTTCTGCCGCTCCGTCTGCTCGAATGCGTATTCGCGGCACAGCCGCTGCACCGTCTCCGCCGACAAGCCGCGGCCGTTCTGCTGTTCGATCCGGTGCTCGATCGGCATCCCGTGGCAATCCCAGCCGGGAACCCACTGCGCGTCGTAGCCCGCATGGAAGCGGCTCTTCAGCACGATGTCCTTCAGCACCTTGTTGACCGCGTGTCCGATGTGGATGTCGCCGTTCGCGTACGGCGGCCCGTCATGCAGCACGAACGGCGGCCGGCCGGCGGCCGCCGCCCGCATCCGCTCGTAGACGCGCTGCGCCGCCCAGCGCTCGACGAACGCGGGCTCGCGGCGCGGCAAGTCGCCCTTCATCGGAAAAGGCGTTTGCAGCAGGTTCAGCGTTTCCTTGTATTCGGACATCGGCCCCTCCGAGGCGCGCGAGCAGGCGGATATTCGGCCGCATCCGCCGTGAAGGAAGCCCGGCCGTCGCGACCCGCCCGCGTCACAGCGAGCGCGCCTTCGGGGCGGAGCGAACGCCCGAGGCCGAGCGCGTCGCGACGAAAAAACCGAGCAGGATCAGCGTGATGCCGGCCAGATGGTACGCATGGACCGGCTCGCCGAGCGTGATCGCCGCGAGCACCGCGGTGAACAGCGCGACGAGATGGAACGACACGCCGGTGACCGTCGCGCCGAGCACCTGCACGCAGTGCCCCCACAGAATGAACGCGATCAGCGACGCGAACACGCCGATGTAGAGCACCGCGCCGATCGCCTCCGGATCGAACGGAATCCGCGCGCCGCCCGCGAGCTCGAGCACCCAGAACGGCAGCAGCACGGCGAGCCCCGTCGCCATCGTCGCGGTCAGGAACGCGAGCGGGCTGATCGTCGCGGGCTTGCGGCGCAGCAGCACCGAATAGATCGCGTAGTTGGCCGTCGCGAGTATGACGATGAGCTCGCCATGATCGAAGCGCAGCGCGACGAGATCCTCCCAATGGCCGCGCGCGACGATCCATGCGACGCCGCAGAACGACACGACGATCCCGACGATCGCGCGCGACGTGATCCGCTCGACGCCGAGCAGCGCGGCGGCGAGCGGCACCATCAGCGGCAGCGTCGAATTCAGGAACGCGACGCTCGCCGCCGGCACGGTGCGCAGCGCGACGTACGCGAGCGCGTTGTAGCCGGCGATCCCGAGCGCGCCGCATGCCCAGATGAGCTTCCAGTGCCGAAGCAGCTGCTGCCGCTCGCGCAGCACGTCGCGCCAGACGAACGGCGCGAGCGCGATCAGCGCGACGAGCCACCGGCCGACCGCGAGCGACACCGGCGGAAAGCTCGTGCTGAACGCGCGGCCGAGCACGACGTTGCCGGCCCAGAACGCGGGCGGCACCCACAGCAGCCACACCGGCCGACGCCACGCCGCGGCGAGCAGGCGCTGCGTCATTGCGATTCCAGCCCGATCCGCACGCGGCGGTTCGAGCGGCCCTTGTTTTCGATCTTCAGGATCCGGACCGGGCGCGATTCGCCCGTCGACGCGAGATGCGTGCCGCCGCACGCCTGGCAGTCGAGCCCGTCGATCTCGACGATCCGCACGAGGCCGTCCGGCGTCGGCGGCGGCGCGACCGAGCGCGAGCGCAGCAGACCGCTTTCCTGCTGCGCCTCCGCGAGCGGCACGTAGCGCGTGCGAACCGGCAGATCGCGGCGCACGATGTCGTTCAGTTCGGCCTCCAGCGCGCGCAGGCGATCGTTGTCGGCGTCGGGCAGATCGAAGTCGATGCGCGCGGTGCGATCGGCGTTCATCTGCACGCCGGTCACGAGCGCGCCGTCGAAATCGCGGTAGACGAGCGCGTTGAGCACGTGCAGATCGGTGTGCAGCTCGCGCATCGCGCGGCGAAACGCGGCGTCGACGCTCGACTGCACGTCGCCGACGATCTCGACGCGATCGGCGAACTCGATCCAGAGGCCGCGCTCGTCCTCGCGGAAACCGGTGACGGTCTCGACGCCGCCCTCCCATCGAACCGCGCCCAGATCGGGCAACTGGCCGCCTCCTCCCGGATAGAACGGATGCTGCGACAGGCGCACCGCGCCCGGCCGCGCCTCGAGTACCGTGCCGGACAGCAGCAGCGTGTCGGCGTCGTCTTGACAGAACAATCGATTCATAAGCTCCACCTGACTGATGAATGAAAGATGTCAGAAGTCGCAGCGGGCTTATTGGCGAAAATTTGGGGGCGAGCGCCGGCCGCTCATCGCCTCGTGCCGCGTGCCTCGTGCCGGCGCGCAGACGGTCGATCGCGGAGGCGCGGTTGCGGACGGGCTGTCGCGGGCAGGCGATTACGCACGGCTGCTCGCGAGCGGTCGTTCGCGAACAGTCGGTCGCGCACGGCCGATCCCGAACGGCCGGTAAGCGGACGCGCGAGCCGCGGGCGACGGGTCGCGCACCGCGCGGCGCGCGCCGGTCGGAGCGTCGCGGCGCACCTGGCGCAGCGCCGATCCGGCGACCGGCCCGCCGGGTCGGGCCGCGTGCGGCCGGGTCGGCCGGGCGTCCCGCCCGCGCGCTGTCCAGGATTCAGTCGAACGGCGGATAGCGGTCGTGACGCAGGACTTTGCCCGGATTCATGATGCCCCTCGGATCCAGCGCCCGCTTGACGGCCGCCATCAGTCGCAGCGACGTCGGATGCTCGCGCTCGAGATAGCCGATCTTTCCGTAGCCGATGCCGTGCTCGCCCGTGCAGGTGCCGCCGAGCGCGATCGCGCGCAGCGCGAGCCGCCGGTTCAGCTCCGTCGCTCGCATCAGCTCTTCCGCGTCGGTCGGGTCGATCACGATGCACACGTGGAAATTCCCGTCGCCGACGTGTCCGCAGATCGTCGCGACGAGGCTGAGCGCGTCGACGTCCGCTCGCGCGGCGAGCACCGCTTCCGTCAGCCGCGACACGGGCACGCACGAATCGGTCGGCATTCCTTCGCAGCCGGGCCGCAGCGCGAGCGACGCCCACCAGACGTCGTGCCGCGCCGCCCACAGCGCGCTGCGCTCCTCCGGCCGCGACGCCCAGCGGAATTCGCCGCCGCCGTGGTCCGCGCAGATCTCCTCGACCCAGCCGACTTGCTCGTCGACGGCGACGCCGAATCCGGAGAATTCGAAAAAGAGCGTCGGCCGCTCTGGCAGGCTCAGCTTCGAATAGCGGTTGCACGCGACGATCTGCATCGCGTCGAGCAGCTCGACGCGCGCGACCGGGATGCCGCTCTGGACGATCCCGATCACCGAATCGACCGCGGCCTTCAGGTCCGGAAAGCCGCACACCGCGGCGGACACCTTGTCCGGCCGCGGATGCAGCCGCAGCGTGACGCCCGTGATCGTGCCGAGCGTCCCCTCCGCGCCGACGAACAGGCGCGCGAGATCGTAGCCCGCCGCCGACTTGCGCGCACGCGAGCCGACCGACGTAATGTCGCCGTTCGGCAGCACGACCTCGAGCGCGAGCACGCTCTCGCGCATCGTGCCGTAGCGCACCGCGTTCGTGCCGGACGCGCGCGTCGAGCACATGCCGCCGATCGACGCGTCCGCGCCCGGATCGATCGGGAAGAACAGCCCCGTGTCGTGCAGATGCGCATTGAGCTGCTTGCGCGTCACCCCGGCCTCGACCGTGCAGTCGAGATCCTCCGCGCTCACGCGCAGAATCCGGTTCATGCCGGACAGATCGATGCATACGCCGCCGTGCAGCGCGGCAATGTGGCCTTCGCACGACGTGCCGGCGCCGAACGGAATCAGCGGCACGCGCAGCCGATGGCATGCGCGCGTGATCGCGGCGACTTCGGCCGTCGACTGAACGAACGCGACCGCGTCGGGCGGCGCGCCAGGATGGAACGAGACGTCCTTGCCATGCTGCTCGCGCACCGCCCGCCCGACGACGAGCCGCTCGCCGACGATCGCGCGCAACGCCTCGACGCAGCGCCCGACCGTCTCCGGCGTCGCGAACGCGGCAGGCGCGCCGTCGCCAGACGGCGCGCCCCCGGGAAACGCCGCCCATCCGCCCAACTGCGGCTCGTCGTCGGTCACCTCGCGCATGCGCCGCCTCCGTTCGTCGATCGCGCCCGCCCCCCGCGGCGGACGGCCCGCGGGCGCGCCCGGCCGTCCCCATCCCCGTCCCGCCATGCACGCGCCGCGCGCGCCTCGCCCGCCGTCCGGGCCACGTTCGCGCCGGCCGTCATTTCTGCTCGAAGCCGCCGACGATCATCAACTGCATGTCGGCCGCGCCTTCGCGCAGCGACTTCGCATGCTGGTAATCGGCCGAATGATAGAAGCGCGCCGCCGCCTCCACGTCCGCGAACTCGACGAGCACGATGCGACGTTCGTCGGCGGGCCCCTCGAGCGTCAGCTTGTCGCCGCCGCGCGTCAGGAACCGCCCGCCGAACCGCGCGATGATGTCGGGCGTCAGCGCCTTGTAGCGCGCGTACTTCGACTGATCGCTGATCGCCATCCTGCCCAGCAGATATGCCGCCATGGTTTCCTCGCCCCGCAAGAACGTCGGGAGACGGCGCCGCGCGGCGCCGTGCGCTCGCGCGCTTCTCCGTCACGCCGCCTTCTTCACATACCCGGACTGCAGCAGCGACGCGTCGAGCAGATCCCAGACGCTCGCGAGCGCGTTCAGGAACTCCTCCGCCCCTTCGATCACGCGCGCCGCGTGCTCGGAATCGAGCGCCGGCCGCACCGCGTTGCGCGCGTTTTCCTCGTGCTGCTGCTCGGCGCCCACCTCGCCCCAATGCTCGAGCAGGTAGTGCATCTCGGGCGCCTCCAGCGACGCGCCGTACAGCCCGCTGTCGACGAGGCAGTGCTTCTCGCCCGGAATGAGCTGGCGGTTCGAGATCATTTCGAGCGCGAGCGCGGTGCCGAGATTGCGGTACGTCGATTCGATGTCGACGAGCTTGCGGCGCTCGAACACGTTCATCGCGCGGCGCACCTGCGTCGTGAGGCCGGTCGCGTCGTCATAGCCGGGCAGCGAGCCCAGCAGTTCGTCCGAATAGCGCTTGAGCGCGCCCTCGACGGCCGCCTGATCGTGGAGATCCGGAATCACCGCTTCGCCCGCCGCGCGGTTGACGATGTAGCCCGCCATCGTCGCGAGCTCGGGACCGTGCCCCGACTCGCTCTCGACGATCTCGGTCATCAGCTCGCTTTGCTTCTGCAGCCCGTGATCGGCGAGCGCCTGCGGGAAATTCCAGCCCGGCCGCGTGGACGCGCAGAAATGCTGGATCTGATGGAACAGCGCCCCGACGACTCGCGGCTCGGGATCGACTTTCGCCCAGTTCAGGAACACCGGGTGGGTATAGCAGCGATGGCTTTTGACTTTCTGAACCAGTTCATCAACGGTGATCGACATGACACACTCCTCGAAAATGACTACATCGGCCCAAGACAACGAAGAACAGCTCCCCTATGCGCTCCCCAGAATCATCCGGCCACCGGGATGGCCGAGCGTTTGCACGACGACGTTTCCGAAACCGGCCTTCTCGAATTTCCGCTGCCATTGCGCTTCGCTCAGCAGTCTTCGCGACATGAAGCTCCGGTGCAGATGATTGAAGGCCGCCGCAAACGAGCGCTCCCACTTGTCCGGCGCGAACGGCACCGCGTCGACGATCACGACGGTGCCGCTCGATGCGTGCTCGCGGCATGTCTCGAGGAGCGCATCGAGCGTGCGTTCCTCGGCCGGCAGCAGGTCGTGCATCACGAAGCCCGCGTGCACGACGTCCGCGCCTTTCAGCGGCGTCGGATCGTCGATCAGCGACTGGATCGGCCGATGCAGGAATTCGAGCCGCTCGGCAAAGCCGTTCGCCTCCGCCGCCTGCTTCGCCTGCGCGGTCGCCGTCTCGCTGAGATCGACGCCGACGCCGCGCGCGCCGTCGAGCTGGTGCAGCATCCGGATCAGGAAGCCGCCTGAACCCGATCCCAGGTCGACGATCTTCTTCGGCCGCAGCTTCAGGATCGCGCGCTCGGGCTGCGGATAAAACGACAGTTCGCCCATCCACTGCGACGTGCGCGCGACGAGCCCGCCGTCGCGCGGATGGCGATCCTGCGCGAGCGCATTGTCGACGGCGAATTCGCGCGCGTTGAGGAGCAGCGGCGCGCAGGCGAGGAGCGCCCACGACAGGTAGCCGACGTCGTTCACGACGTCGGGAAAATCGTCGGCCGGCCGGTAGATGTCGCGCTCCCCCGCTTTCACGAGACTCACGAGCCCGGCTTCGCGCATCGCATCGACATAATCGGCGATCACCGACCGGTCGATTCCGCTGCGCTCGGCGAGCGCGGACACATCGAAACCCTTCGAATGTCTGATGAAATCGACGACTCCGTAGGCGGAGCCGATTTCCAGCAAAATAGCAGCACCTGCGAGCGAAGAACCAGTCGGACGATCGACGTTTTGCATGGCGACCTCTTTTTGAGTTTTAAATGCAGGACCCTCGGCGCCAAAACTATGGCGGCCTTAATTATCTGTATTGGATAAAATTGCAGGACGACGATTTCGTCGATAAAGAATGGCGACGCATGCGTGCGCGCCGCGCAAAGCGCCGTTCCGCCCTGCTCCGACTCACGGCCGCCGCGCCGGTGGAACACGAATTCCGCGACACAAATCGGCCATGCGAATCGGGAATGACCGCCGCGCTTATGTGAATCGACTTATGAATCGAAAATGATTCCATAGACACAAGCCGACCATTCCTAAATAGGCCGCCAAATTACCACTGACGATTATTCTTGATCGCGCCACCGCCTTTAATCATCGATCCATATTCGCGCATTGCAATTATCAATTCGCACTGGTTTTGTGCCTCGTCGTCGAAACGTGTTTTTATGGTGCATCGCTTTGCACTGGAAAATATCGCATGCGAGAAGATCGGTTTTCGCGGCGAAGCGGCCGTTCGACGTGCGCCGGCGAAATGCGCAGTGCGATGTCGCGCGCGCGGTTTCGCATCGCCGCGGCGATTGCCTCTAAAATGTCGCCGTCGATGGCGCGTGCGACGTCGACGGCGCCCGGCGCGCCGGTATGGAACTTGCGTGCCGCACGAGGCGCCCATGACGCGTACGCACGCGTCGTCAACATCGGAAGACCTGCCGGCGTCCACGACGGAAAGCGGCCCGTTCGAAGCGGCACCGTCCGTCGCCGGCTGTTTCGTTTCATCGGAATCGGGGTTCGACCGTGGCCAAACTAGACCGTCGCAACCAGTCGCGATACTGGCACTCTCCCGGCATTTCCGGAGTCGACCTGCTGCTCGCCGACTTCACCACGCACGACTACGCACCGCACGTGCACGACTCGCTCGTGATCGCCGTCACCGAAGTCGGCGGCTCGGTGTTCAAGAGCCGCGGGCAGACGCGGCTCGCCGAGCCGAGCGCCGTCCTCGTGTTCAATCCGTGCGAGCCGCACTCGGGGCGCATGGGCGGCAGCAGCCGCTGGCGCTATCGATCGTTCTACCTGGCGGAAGCCGGCCTCGCCCGGGTGCTGTCGCTGCTCGGCATGGAGCACGCGCGCTTCTTCACGTCGAACGTGCTGGGCGATCCGCAGCTCGTCGGCCAGTTTCTGACCCTGCACCGTGCGATGGACGAACAGGACGATCTTCTGCTGCAGCAGGAACTGCTCGTCAGCAGCTTCGGCACGCTGTTCTCGCGCCACGGCCTGCAGACGGGGCTCGGCTTCGGCGCGAAGGCGAACCTGCCGATCCTGAAGCCCGCGCTCGACCTGATGAACGAATGCTTCGATCATGCGCTGAGCCTCGAGCAGATCGCCGCGGCGGCGAACCTGACGTCGTTCCAGCTGATCACCGCGTTCAACCGCGTGATCGGGCTGACGCCGCACGCATATCTGAACCAGCTGCGGCTGCGCGCGGCGCTGCGGGAGTTGCAGGCCGGCCGCTCGCTCGCCGACGCCGCGCTGACGTCGGGCTTCTACGATCAAAGCGCGCTCTGCAATCACTTCAAGCGCACGTTCGGCATGACGCCGATGCAATACACGCGCGCGCTCGCGCCAGGCAGGCGAGCGGCCGCGCCGACCGGAATTTGACGGCGGCAATCGGAGCGCGGCGGCCGAGAGCCGCAGACCACGACGGACGCGCCGAGCCGCTTCGATCGCCGATGGCGCGCACCTCTTGACGCACGTTTGTCGACGGGCCATAGCCCATCGAGCCCGTCGATGCGATGCTCGCCGCACCCGCTCCGACGCGCCGAATTCCACGCCGCACAGCGCGCATCCGTCAATACTCGGCGTCGATCCGCAATCGCATCGCCGAGCGCAGCAGCGTGAGCGCCGCGTCGGCCGCGCGCCGCAGTTCGGTCTCGTCGCACGTCAACGGACAATGACGCACGACGAACGTCTGATGTCCGTGCACGCCGCCGACCCAGTCGAGCGATGCCGGCTGCTGCGACCACAGCAGCAGCCGCACGTCGCGCGACAGCCTGCCGAGCGCGCGCTCGACCTGCGCGGCTTCCGCTGGCATGCGCGACGCCGCGCGCGATCGCGCATCGAGCCACAGCGCGTGCAGCCGCGCCGGTTCGGCGCAGCTCAGCAGCGCGACCTGCGGCACGCCGGCAAGCCGATTCGCGAGCGCGCCGCAGCACGCGGCGGGCAGCGTGTCGTCGCCGACGATGCACACGAGCGTCGGCGACGACGGCGGCTGCCACCAGCGCGCCGCCGTTTCGTCGCACGAAGGCATCGCTGCGTCCACCGACGTGAACACGTGCGCCGGACCGAGGCGACGACCCGGCGCGCCGGATCAGCCGTCGCGGAACAGGAAGCTGTACGCGTTCAGCGCGGGCACGCCGCCGAGATGCGCGTACAGCACCTTCGAGCCGGCCGGGAATTCGCCGAGCTTCACCTTCTCGATCATCCCGTGCATCGACTTGCCTTCGTAGACGGGGTCGGTCAGCATGCCTTCGAGCTTCGCGCACAGACGGATCGCATCGAGCGTGCCTGCGTTCGGCAGCCCATACTCCGGGCCGCCGAAGCGCTCGTCGAGCACGACGTCGTCGCGCGTGATGTCGCGGCCGAGCTCGACGCGATCGGCGGTATTCTTCGCAATCCGAAGGATCTGCTCGCGCGTCTGCGCGGGCTTCGCCGACGCGTCGATGCCGATCACGCGATCCGCGCGCCCGTCGGCCGCGAAGCCGACGACCATCCCCGCCTGCGTGCTGCCCGTCACCGAGCACACGACGATGTAGTCGAACTTGAAGCCGAGCTCGGCCTCCTGCGCGCGCACCTCCTCCGCGAAGCCGACGAAGCCGAGGCCGCCGAGCGGATGATCGGAGCAGCCGGCCGGTATCGCGTACGGCTTGCCGCCGTTCGCGCGAACGTCGGCGAGCGCGTCCTCCCAGCTCTTGCGAAAGCCGATGTCGAAGCCGTCCGGCACGAGGCGCACGTCGGCGCCCATCATCCGCGACATCTGAATGTTGCCGACGCGATCGTAGACGGCATCGTGGTAATTGACCCAGTTCTCCTGCACGAGCACGCACTTCATGCCGAGATGCGCGGCGACCGCCGCGACCTGGCGCGTCTGGTTCGACTGGATGCCGCCGATCGACACGAGCGTGTCGCAGCCTTGCGCGAGCGCTTCCGGGATCAGGTATTCGAGCTTGCGCGTCTTGTTGCCGCCGAATGCGAGGCCGCTGTTGCAATCCTCGCGCTTCGCGTACAGATCGACCTTGCCGCCGAGATGCGCGGCGAGCCGCTTGAGCGGCTGGATCGGCGTCGGGCCGAAAGTCAGCGGGTGACGCGGGAATTTCTGAAGATTCATCGATCGCTCCTGTCATCGAAGATACGGGCGCGCGAACGCATCGGACGACGCGCCGCGACGTCCGATCGCGATCCGCCGCGACGTCCCATGTTAAGAACGATCGGAAAAAACAGGGTTGCGAATATATTGCCAGCAACCTATTTTTATGAATATGTATAAGCATTTCGATTAATTAAATTAGGAATCAAATTCCATGTGCGCAACAAAAAAATCCACGCCGAAGGCCGTCGCCCGTCCGGACGGCGCGGACATCGACCGTGTCGATCGCGCGATCCTTCGCGCGCTGCAGCGCGATGCGTCGATCTCGAACGTCGCGCTCGCCGCGAAGGTGAACCTGAGCGCGCCCGCGTGCCTGCGCCGCGTCGAGCGCCTGAAGGAAATGGGCCTGATCCGCGGGATCGTCGCGCTGCTCGCGCCGAAGGCGCTGAACGCGGGGATGCTCGTGATGATCGGCGTCGTGCTCGACCGCTCGACGCCCGATTCGTTCGACGCGTTCGAGCAGGCCGCGCAGAAGGTGTCCGGCTGCATGGAGTGCCATGTCGTGACGGGCGAATTCGACTACATCATGCTGATCCGCACGCGCGACAGCGACACGTTCAACCGGCTGCACGCCGAGCAGCTGCTGTACCTGCCCGGCGTGCGGCAAATCCGGACGTTCGTCGTGCTGAAGGAGATTCTGTCGACGACGAGCTTTCCGATTTGAGCGGCGAAACGTCCGTTGCGGCCCCACCATCCGCCCCTGAGCGCGCCCCTCGCCACACGCCGATTTCCGCTCCCCCGCGCCGACCCGCTATCATGTTCGCCATTCGCGATCGCAAGATCGCCCCGACACTCAGTTGGAGACCTCATGGCCTTACCCCAGGACAGCGTCAACATGGCGCTCTTTTGCGACTTCGAGAACATCGCGCTCGGCGTGCGCGACACGAAGTTCGAGAAATTCGACATCAAGCCCGTGCTCGAGAAGCTGCTGCTGAAGGGCAGCATCGTCGTCAAGAAGGCGTACTGCGATTGGGATCGCTACAAGACGTTCAAGGCGGCGATGCACGAAGCGAGCTTCGAGCTGATCGAAATCCCGCACGTGCGGCAGTCCGGCAAGAATTCGGCGGACATCCGGCTCGTCGTCGACGCGCTCGACCTCTGCTACACGAAGGCGCACGTCGACACGTTCGTCATCATCAGCGGCGACTCTGACTTCTCGCCGCTCGTGTCGAAGCTGCGCGAGAACGCGAAGCGCGTGATCGGCGTCGGCGTGAAGAACTCGACGTCGGACCTGCTCGTCGCGAACTGCGACGAATTCATCTTCTACGACGACCTCGCGCGCGAGCAGCAGCGCGCGCTCGCGAAGCGCGACGCGCGCACGGCGGGCACCGCGGGCACGGGCTCGAAGCGCGCGGCCGACGACGACAAGCAGCGCAAGCACGACGGCGACGCGCGCAAGGCCGAGGCGATCTCGCTCGCCGTCGAGACGTTCGACGCGCTCGCGTCGGAGCGCGGCGAGAGCGGCAAGATCTGGGCGTCGGTGCTCAAGAGCGCGATCAAGCGCCGCAAGCCGGACTTCAACGAGTCGTACTACGGCTTCCGCGCGTTCGGCAACCTGCTCGACGAAGCGCAGGCGCGCGGGCTGCTCGAGATCGGCCGCGACGACAAGTCGGGCACGTTCGTGTTCCGGTCGATCCAGTCGATGGCCGTCGAGGCGGCGAAGCCGGTCGAGGCGGCCGCTGTCGAAGAAAACCACGCCGACGCGAAACCGTCGAGCAAGAAGGCACACGGCAAGGGCCGCGGCGCGAAGAAGCGCGTGCCAGAGCAGATGCCGCTGATCGTCGAGACGGCCGCGGGCGCGGAAAGCCATGGCGAAGCCGGCGCCGACATCGCCGACGCGGACTTCGTCGAGACGCGCGAAGCCCGTCGAGCGCGCGCGGCGGACGAAACGCGCGAAGCGCATGCGGTCCGCGAAGCGCACGACGCACACCATGCGCACGCGGCGCGCGAACCGGCTCGCGCGAGCGAGACGGGTGAAGCACAGGAAGCCGAAGCAACGAAGCCCGCGCGTTCGCGTGCACGCAAGACTGCGGCGAAGAAGAGCAAGCCGCGAGCGGCCGACGCGGCGGAGCGGCAGCACACGGCAGCCGAAGCGGCGCCGGCCGGCGAAGCCGAGGCAGGCGAAGCCGAGGCAGGCGCTGCCGGCGAACCGGCAGCCGAAGCGGCGCCGGCGAAGGCTTCGCGCAAATCGCCCGCCCGCACGCGCCGCCCGCGCAAGACTGCGGCGGCAAGCGACTCCTGAGCGGTGCGACGCGGGCCGCAGTTCGCGACGGCAGTCTGCCGTCGCCGGGACACGCACGCGGCCCGAGCCCCCGCCCGAGCGTCGGACGCACGCATGAAGCGCCCCGTCGTCTCCTCGCCCGACGCGTCCGCGCCGCATCGCGTCGACGGCATGACGACGGCATGACGGACGACGTCGGCGCATCTACAACGCCAGCAACGCCTCCGGCCGCTCGAGCAACGGCAACCGGCAATGCGCCTGCAGCGCATCCGGCGCGGTGTACCCCCAAGCGACGCCGTTGAACGCGATCCCCGCCTTGTCCGCGGCCTCGGCGTCACGCACTTCGTCGCCGACGTACAGCACGTCGGCGCGCGCGAACCCGCTTGCGCGCACGAGCGCCTGCAAGCGCCTCGCCTTGCCGAACAGCGAGATTCCGCAGCTGAAATGCCGGATGTGCGCGCACGTCGCGGGGCCCGCGATCGCGCGCACGACGGCCTCCGAATTCGACGTCGCGACGGCGACGTGCGTCCCGCGCCGCGCCAGCGAACGCAGCGTCGCGTCGATGCCCGGAAAGAGCTGCACGTCGGCCGCGCGTGCGTGCATCCGCCGCCGCATGTCGGCGGCGACGCGCGGCACCTTCCACGGCGGCACGCCGAGCAGCTTGACGATCTCGCGCGCGGACATCCCGCGGACTTGCGGCAGCAGCGCGTCGTCGATCGCGCGAAAGCCGTGCTGCCGCGCGGATTCGGACAGCGCGCGAAGAAAGCACGCGAGCGAATCCGCGAGCGTGCCGTCGAAATCGAAGGCGATGAGCTTGTAGGCCAAGTTTTCCTCGTTGCGCTTGTCGTGGCCGAAAGGAAACCGTCAGATCGACAGTGGCCGCGATTGTGTCACGAAACGCGCCGCCGACGAGATCGCGGCGGACGAACCGGACGATTCGAACCACTCGCTCGGCGGCACGTGAACCCCGCGTGCAAAACGAACCGGGCGGCGCGCTCGCGCAACGCCGCCCGGACAAGCTCCATTCATCACGACGCGCCCCTGAAATCGCCGGAGGCGCCGCCGCCGCGCCGTGCGGCGCTCGCTCACGCCGTCACACCCGCCCGCGGCCGCCGGCCGGCCATCGACGCGGCGGCCAGCATGCCGACGCCGAGCGTCGCGAGGCACACGACGGGCACGAGCATCGGCGCGCCCGCGTTGCCCGCGACCTTGCCGACATACGGCATCAGGTTTTGCGCGAAGAAGCCGCCGAGATTGCCGATCGAGTTGATCGCGGCGATGCTCGCGGCGGCGCGCGCACCGGAGAAGAAGCGCGGCGGCAGCGACCAGAAGCACGGATACAGGAGCGGGATGCACGCGCCGCCCAGCACGAGGGCGGCGAAGCGCAGCGGCAGGCCCGGCAGCGCGAGGCTCAGCGCGAAGCCGGCGACGCCGACGCCCGCGACGGCCGCCATCGCCTTCAGCACGATCCGCTCGCGCTTGAGCCGCGCGGGCAGCCACATCAGCAGCAGCGCCGCGATCGCCCACGGAATCATGTTCAGCAGCCCGTTCGCCGTCGACGACACGCCGCTGCTCTTCAGCAGCGTCGGCAGCCAGTACGTGACGCCGTAGAGCGACGTCGACATCAGCATGTACGCGAGCGCGAACATCAGCACGCGCGGATCGATCAGCGCGCGCCACGGCGATTCGGACACCGCTTCGGGCGACGCCTCGCGCTTGAGCGCGGCGAGCACGAGGCGCTTCTCGTCGTCCGACAGGAACGTCGCGCGCTCGACCGACTCGGGCAAGAAGCGCAGCGCGACGAGCGCGACGGCGATCGCCGGCAGCCCCGTCGCGACGAACACCCATTGCCATCCGGCGAGCCCGAGCCGGCCGTCGAGCGACAGCAGCAGCCCGCCCGCGAGCGAGCCGAGCATGTTCGCGAGCGCGCTGCCGAGCGTGAAGAGCCCGAGCACGCGCGTGCGATGGCTCTGCGGGAACCACAGCGTCAGGTAATAGATGACGCCCGGATAGAAACCCGCCTCCGCGACGCCGAGCATGAAGCGGAACACATAGAAGACGCTCGTCGAATGGGTGAAGCCGAGCAGGACCGTGATCACGCCCCACGTCATCATGATGCGCGCGAGCCAGAGGCGCGCGCCGAACCGATGCAGCGCGAGCGTGCTCGGCACTTCGAACAGCAGGTAGCCGATGAAGAACAGCGACGCGCCGAGCCCGTACGACGCCTCGGTCATCCCGAGCGCGTGCACCATCTGCAGCTTTGCGAAACCGACGTTCTGCCGGTCGATGAACGCGATCAGGAACATGATGACGAGCAGCGGCATCAGCCGCCGCGCGATTTTCGTCATGACCGCCCGTTCGCGGATTGAGGACTCGTCCACCTGCCGTCTCCTTGCTCATCAATTCAAATTCATATAGATGATTGGTTGAATAGTTGAGTGCGGCAATGCGTAGTTACCCGCGCAGCACGCGGATACACGGCAACTGCTATCGGGTTTCCACCGATTCGCGCCGTCCCAAGTCATGCAAACATATAGATGAATTTGGAGAAACCATGCACGCCACCGACGAACGACTTCCCCGCTATCAGCGTCTGCGCGACGAGCTGGCCGCGCTCATCGCCGCCCGGCATTGGCGGCCGGGCGAAGCGATCCCGACCGAGCAGGCGCTCGCGAAGCGCTACGACGTCGCGGTCGGCACCGTGCGCAAGGCGGTCGACCTGCTCGTCGCCGACGGAATGCTCGAACGCTTCCAGGGGCGCGGCACGTTCGTGCGGCGCGCGAGCTTCGACAGCTCGCTGTTCCGCTTCTTCCGCTTCCAGAGCAAGCAGGGCGAGCGCCGGATACCCGAGAGCCGGATCCTGCGCCGCGAGGTCGTCGAAGCGCCGTCGGCCGTCGCCGCCGCGCTGCAGATCCCGAGCCGCGCGTCCGTGATCGAGATGACGCGCCTGCGCCTGATCGACGGCGCGCCGATGCTCGCCGAGGAAATCTGGCTGCCGTACGACCGCTTCGCCGCGTTCGCGCGGCTCGAGCCCGACGCGATCGGCGACCTGCTGTATCCGGTCTACGAAGCGCACTGCAACCAGATCGTCGCGTCGGCCACCGAGACCTTGACGGTCGAGGCGATCGGGCCCGTGCATGCGCGCCTGCTGCGCATCGAGCCGGGCACGCCCGCCGTCGTGATCGAGCGGCTCGCGTACGGCTACGACCGCCGGCCGCTCGAATGGCGGCGCTCGCGCGGCCCCGCGAGCGAATTCATCTATCAGGCGGAGATCCGCTAGGGTCCGCTCGCGCGAGCGCGACCGACCGGCGACCGCCGCGCCGCGAGCAGCGGCAGGCGGCGACCGTCCGGCGCGGAACAGGAGACGACAGTGTTCAAATGGTTCGGCGCGATTTCGGCCCGCGAACGGCGCACGTTCTGGGCCTGCTTCGGCGGCTGGGCGCTCGATGCGCTCGACGTGCAGATGTTCAGCCTCGTGATTCCCGCGATCATCGCGGAATGGTCGCTCTCCCGCACGCAGGCGGGCTTCGTCGGCGGCGCGACGCTCGTCGCGTCGGCGATCGGCGGCTGGGCGGCCGGCATGCTGTCCGACCGCTTCGGCCGCGTTCGGACGCTGCAATGGACGATTGCGTTCTTCTCGGTCGGCACGTTCCTCTGCGCGTTCGCGACGAGCTATCCGCAATTCGTCATCCTGAAGACGCTGCAGGGCCTCGGCTTCGGCGGCGAATGGGCGGCGGGCGCCGTGCTGATGGCGGAAACGATCCGCGCCGAGCATCGCGGCAAGGCGATGGGGACCGTGCAGAGCGCGTGGGCGGTCGGCTGGGCGGCCGCCGTGCTGCTCTATGCGCTCGCGTTCTCGCTGATGCCCGCCGCGCTCGCGTGGCGCGTGATGTTCGGCGTCGGCCTGCTGCCCGCGCTGCTGATCGTCTACGTGCGGCGCGGGATCGTCGAGCCTTCGACGGATGCGCCCAAGACGCCGGCGGCATCGCAAGCCGCGGCGGCCGCGCCGCTCGTCGGCATCTTCGCGCGGGAGACGCTGCGGATGACGCTGATCGGCGCGCTGCTCGGCGTCGGCGCGCACGGCGGCTACTACGCGCTGATGACGTGGCTGCCGACCTATCTGAAGGTCGAGCGGCATCTGTCGGTGCTCGGCACGGGCGGCTATCTCGCCGTCATCATCGTCGCGTTCTTCTGCGGCTGCGTCGCGAGCGCGCACCTGCTCGACCGCATCGGACGGCGCAGCACGATCCTCGTGTTCTCCGCGTGCTGCGTCGCGACCGTGATCGCGTATCTGTTCCTGCCGCTCGGCAACGCCGCGATGCTCGTGCTCGGCTTTCCGCTCGGCTTTTTCGCGGCCGGCATCCCGGCGAGCATGGGCGCGCTCTTCAACGAGCTCTATCCGCGCGGCACGCGCGGCACGGGTGTCGGCTTTTGCTACAACTTCGGGCGCGTCGCATCGGCCGGCTTTCCGGTGCTCGTCGGCCACATGTCGGCCGGCATGCCGCTCGGCACCGCGATCGGCATCGATGCGGCGATCGCGTATTCGATCGTCGTCGCCGCGGTGCTGATGCTGCCCGAGACGCGCGGACGCGCGCTCGACGAAGGCGCCGATGCCGATGCGCGCACGCCTCGCATCGCGACGCCGGGCGCGCAGCATCGCTGATCGTCGCCGCATCGTTTTCAGGTTGTCGTTTCATCGAATGAGGAGCATCGAGCGTTGAGCGAGCAGGAGCGGAAAGCGCGCGCGCACGAAGCGCCGGCGCACGACGAGTCCGGCCGCATCACGGCCGTCGACGCGCATGCGCACGTCTTCGAGACGGGACTGCCGCTCGCCGGCCGGCGTCGCTACGCGCCCGGCTACGACGCGCCGCTCGGCGCGTACGTTGCGCAGCTCGACGCGCATCGCGTGTCGCACGGCGTGCTCGTGCAGCCGAGTTTTCTCGGCAGCGACTGCCGCTACCTGCTGCGCGCGCTCGCGCAACAGCCGGGGCGGCTGCGAGGCGTCGCGGTGATCGACGCCGGCTGTGGGCAGCACGCGCTCGACTCACTCGATCGCGCGGGCATCGTCGGCATTCGGCTGAACCTGATCGGGTTGCCCGATCCGGCACTCGACAGCCCGGCGTGGCGCGCGACGCTCGAGCGCGTTGCGGCGCTGCGCTGGCATGTCGAGCTGCACGCGGAAGCGGGACGGCTCAAACGGCTGATCGCGCCGCTGCTCGCGCATCGCGTGGATATCGTCGTCGATCACTTCGGCCGTCCGGATCCGGCGCTCGGCATCGCCGACGCGGGGTTTCGCCATCTGCTGCGCGCAGCCGCGACACGGCGCGTCTGGGTGAAGATTTCGGGCATCTACCGCAACTGGCCACTCGCGCCCGACGAAGCGGCGGCCCGCGCGCGCGCGGCGTTCGACGCGCTCGAAGCCGAATACGGCGCCGAGCGGCTCGTGTGGGGCAGCGACTGGCCGCACACGCAGTTCGAGCGAACCGAGACGTTCGGCCGTGCGTTCGCGCTCGCGCAGCAATGGATGCGCGACGCGGCGATGCGGCGCGCGATTCTCGTCGAGACGCCCGCGCGGCTCTTTCGATTCGACGAGGGGCGAAGCGCGTAACCGCGGGCGGCGGCGGCGCGCCGATATGCAGCGGGGGGCTGCGAAGCGCTGCGGTACGCTGCGGTTCGACGCGCGCCGGTCATCCACGCCGCGCCGATCTGGCGGGGCGGCAACGATGGCGGGTGCATCGCGCGCGTCGCTTGCCCGGCTCGTATCCGTCTTCCGTCATGCTCCGGCTGCGCACGACGCATTGCCTGCCGCTCGTCGTGCATCGCGTGGCGCTCGATGTCTGTCGTGGCGTTGCGCCGAATGCCGGCCTTCGTGCGGCGCGACATATCGCAGTTGCCGACTTGCGACTTGCGTCAAACGGCCCGCGCTTCATGCACCGAGCGTACGGGCCCTACGCTTCACGTCGAGTTCCGTCGCATTTCTTGCTTCTTGCTTCTTGCTTCTTGCTTCGGACTTCGGACTTCGGACTTCGGACTTCGGACTTCGGACTTCGGACTTCGGACAGCGTACCCCCTGCCATCAGTACCGTGCGTCGCGCTTCGCTCACCGGTTTGTTCGAGGCCCCCCTTACCCTCGGCCCCGTCTCGTCTCGTCCCGTCCCATCATGCAATGATGTCACGCCGCCTTCACATTTATTACATCGGCCATGCGTACTTTTACGGCTTTCCAACGGGAACGACCATGCCACGACCGATTCTTCGCCGCGCCGCCGCGCTCCTTCTGACACTCGCGGGCGCCACGCTGTTCCACGCCTGCACGAGCAGCATCGACAACCAGCCGGACGCCGCGAGCACACCCGCGAACATCCAGGCGGCGTGGGTCGAGATCGGCGACTCCAATCAGGCGATCGCCCGCGTGATCACGAGCTACACGCCGCCCGCCGCGGCGTCGGGCGAGCCGGCGCCCGCCGTCTGCCCGCAGTTGAGCGCCGACGGCAAGCTCGCGCGGATGACGCTGCGCGCCGCCGCGGGCACCGTCGCGCAACGTCCGACCGCGAGCGATCCGGCCGACTCGAAACCGTCGAGCTTTCCGGTGTCCGTGTGCGAAGCGACGCTGCCCGCGGGCGCGAAGGACGTGACCGTCGCCGGACGAGCGCTGCCGCTGCCGAAGGCCGAGCCGCAGCGCGTCGCGATCATCGCCGACACCGGCTGCCGGATGAAGAAGGCCGACAACGCGTTCCAGGCGTGCAGCGACGCGACGGTATGGCCGTTCGCGACCATTGCGTCGAGCGTCGCGCGGCTGAATCCGGATCTCGTGCTGCACGTCGGCGACTATCACTATCGCGAGAACGCGTGCCCGCCCGACATCGCCGGCTGCAAGAACAGCCCGTGGGGCTACGGCTGGGACACGTGGCGCGCGGACCTGTTCGAGCCCGCCGCGCCGCTCTTCGCAAAGGCGCCGTGGGTCGTCGTGCGCGGCAATCACGAGGAATGCGCACGCGCGGGCCAGGGCTGGTACCGCTTCCTCGATCCGCGCCCGTACTCGGACGCGCGCTCGTGCAACGATCCCGCGAACGACGGCAGCGCGAACTATTCGGAGCCCTACGCGGTGCCGCTCGGCACCGGCTCGCAGGTGATCGTGTTCGATACCGCGAAGGTCGGCCGCGCGGCGCTCAAGACGACGGACGTACAATTCCAGATCTATCAGAAGCAGTTCCAGACGGTGGCCGCGCTCGCGAACAAGCCGGGCATGTCGACGACGATCTTCACGAACCATCATCCGATCCTCGCGTTCGCGCCGATCCCGGGCAGCACGCCCGCGCCGGGCAATCTCGCGCTGCAGTCGGTGATGTCGAGCCTCTATGCGCAGGCGTACTACCCGCCCGGCGTGCAAGTCGCGCTGCACGGCCACGTGCACGACTTCCAGGCGATCAACTTCGCGTCCGGGCATCCGGCGACGATCGTGTCGGGCAACGGCGGCGACAACCTCGACGTCGCGCTGCCCGATCCATTCCCGGCGAACCTGACGCCCGCGCCGGGCGTCGTCATCGACAAGCTGTCGCACAACAACAGCTTCGGCTTCCTGATCATGGAGCGGCGCGCGGCGCCCGCGCGCGGCTGGACGTTCAAGGCGTACACGGCCGCGGGCAAGCTGCTCGCGACCTGCGACCAGGCCGGCACGACGCTCACGTGCGACAAGACCGGCTTCATCGCGCCGTGACGGCCGGGAAACGGACCACGCCGGCGCGGCATGCGCCGGCGTTCGCGGAGCGCGCGGGCCGCGCCGCGTCGTCGCGCGCGCCGAATGCAGCCGCCGCCGGCACGATCGACACAATCGACACGGCTGCGGCGCGCGCCGCCCGGCTTGATCGCGCGCCGACGCATCACGTGGCGGCGCGCGTCAGGCGCCCAGCGTCCGCTCGATGCACGCCCGGAATCGCGAGCCGCGCGCTCGCTGTCGCGTTCGCCGATCCGTCACCCGAGGCCGATCCGAAAACGGACGCTGCGATTCCGCCGCCGCTCGCGCCGCTTCGACGCACGACGAGAAAACGCCGCGCCATTTCGACGATCGCGCACACCGCCGGCGGCGCGCTCTTCGCGTCGATGGCGGCACTGGCACTCGCGGCCGGTCCCGCCGCGACGAGCGCAACGAAGGCGATGAGCACGGCAGGCGCGACGGATACGACGACCACGCCGAACACCGCCCGCGCCGCAGCCGAGTCGCCTCGATCGCCGACGACGGTCCTGCTCCCTGGCGCATCGCCGCAGCGCGTCGTCGGCACGATCGGCCGCGCCACGCCGCAGGTCGCGTCGAAGGTCGATACGACGACGGCCGTGTTCCGCCCGGACCCCGCGCTCGTCGCGCTCGGCCGGCGCGTGTTCTTCGATCCTCGGCTGTCGGAGCCGCGCGGCACGTCGTGCGCGAGCTGCCACGATCCGGGCCGCGCGTTCGCGCCGACGCTGTCGCCCGCGGCGCTCGCCGGCCCGCGCGTGCCGCAGGGCAGCCGCGTCGGCCACTTCAGCCGGCGCAACGCGCCGTCGCTGCTGTACGTGCGCTACGTGCCGCGCCGCCACTTCTATCAGGACGACGACGCGCTCGCGCCCGCGCCGTTCGGCGGCCTGTTCTCGGACGGCCGCGCCGACACGCTCGCCGAGCAGCTACGCGGCCCGCTCTTCGATCCGGACGAGATGAACAACGCATCGCCCGCGGCACTCTTGCGAAAGATCGACGGCACCGAGCTCGCCGCGGCGCTCGCCGAGCGTGTCGGCCCGGCGGTCCGGCGCGATCCCGAGCGGATGGTGCGCGCGCTCGGCGACGCGATGCAGGCGTATCTGCAGAGCGACGAAATGGCGCCCTTCTCGTCGCGCTACGACGCATACGTGACGAAGCGCGCGCCGCTCACGCCGCAGGAGTTGCGCGGGCTCGCGCTGTTCAAGAATCCGGACAAGGGCAACTGCATGAGTTGCCATACGCTGTCGGATACCGCGAGCCGCCCCGAGCGCTCGCTCTTCACCGACTTCGGCTACGACGCGATCGCGGTGCCGCGCAACCGCGCGCTGCCCGCGAACCGCGACCCGCGCCGCTTCGACAACGGCCTGTGCGACACGGCCGCGAAGCTGCGCTGGCCGGAGCCGACGCAATGGTGCGGCTATCTGCGCACGCCGGGGCTGCGCAACGTCGCGGTCAAGGAGTCGTTCATGCACAACGGTGTGTTCGACACGCTGCGCGACGCGGTCGCGTTCTACAACACGCGCTCGACCGATCCGAAACGCTGGTATCACGGCCGCGACACGTTCGACGACGTGCCGGCCGCCTATCGCGGCAACATCAACGTGAACTCGACGCCGATGAATCGCCGCCCCGGCACGCCGCCCGCGATGACGGACGCCGACGTCGACGATCTCGTCGCGTTCCTGCGCACGCTGACGGACGAGCGCTACGCCGGACTGATGCCGGCGATGCCGGGCGGCAAGGCGGCGCGGCCGTGACGTTCGCCCAACGAAAGCCGGCCCGAACCCGGAATGGGGCAACTTCCCGGGCGGACTGCCTGGGACGGACCTCCTGGGGCGACTTCCTGGACCAACCTCTTGGGGCGATGCCGGACGATCGATACACTATGACGATCGACGACATTCGTGCCTATTGAACGGGGGAACGTCATGCCGAACAAGTCCATCGCAGCCCCGGACAGCACCGCGGTGCGAGTCGCTCTATGGCGGGCCATGCATGTGCAGATCGATCCGCCGCCGCACGTGCTCGACGATGAGATCGGTCTGCAACTGGCCGCGCCGGACGACGACTGGCGCGAGCGTCCGGACATGGATCCGCAAGCGACCCGCGGCTACCGGGCGGCAATCGTCGGCCGGGCCCGCTTCATCGAGGATCTGGTCTGCGAGCAGGTCGAACGCGGCGTCGCCCAGTACGTGGTGCTCGGCGCCGGCTTCGACACGTTCGCCCAGCGCAGAACGAAGCTCGCGTCGCGCCTTCGGATATTCGAAGTCGACCAGCCCGGCGCGCAGGCCTGGAAGCGGCAGCGCCTGATCGCACTCGGCTTCGGCATCCCGGAATGGCTGCGGCTCGTGCCGGTCGATTTCGAGGCGGGAGGATCCTGGCGGGAACGGCTGGAGGCCGACGGCTTCGACGCCGGTCGGCCGGCCGTCGTGTCGTCGACCGGCGTCTCGATGTATCTGACCCGGGACGCGGTCGCCGCCACGCTGCGCGAGATCGCGACGCTCGCCCCGGGGTCTACGCTGGCGATGACGTTCCTGCTGCCGCTCGAACACCTCGATCCCGCCGAGCGCCCGCAGCACCAGGCCGTCTACGAGCGCGCGCGGGCGGCGGGCACCCCGTTCGTCAGCTTCTTCAGCCCGCCCGAGATGCTCGCGCTCGCCCGCGAAGCGGGATTCCGCGAAGTCCGGCACGTGTCCACCGACGATCTCACCCAGCGCTATTTCGCCGGCCGGGCCGACGGACTGCGGCCGGCGAGCGGCGAGGCGTTTCTGGTCGCGACGACTTGACGGCGCCGCGGAAGCCGATCGGGTTCGGAACGGCGAGTCGCGAAGGCCTCGCCCCGCGACGCGCTGTGTGGCGAACGCGGTGGCTTGGCGCCTCGTCGCGCCAAGCCACCGCGACGACCTGTCCGCCTCATCCTTGACGGCCATCCATCCGCGATTGCCGCGCGTCGATCGATACGCAACGGAGTCCGAGCGACGCTCGCCGAACCACACCCACGCCGCCGCGCGCCACTGCCCGCTCGCTTTATCCCACGCCCTTTCCCCGACGCCCGCGTCCTGCCCACGGCCCATCCACCGGCGTTCGCCGCCCACTCCTTCGCACCCCATTTAATTCGGTTGCACACCCGCAGAATACTGGATAAATTAACAGTACTGTATTTATAACCAGTGAGGTGTCAGATGGAGCACCTGGTTCGCATCGTCAACGATACCGACCGCCAAATCCTCGCGTGGCTGCGCAGCCAGGTCGGCGACGAGCGCGTGGAGCGCGCGGCGCGGCACATGGGGCGCGTCCGCAAGCCCTACCTGTCCGCCGTTTGCCGTTATCTGGGCGTCTGGCCGCCGATTTCGCTGCGTTATCCGGCACGGCGCGCCGAGACTGATCACACGGTCGGCGACCGTTATCTGACGCTGATCCGCCAGCACCTCGCCACACATGCCGTGGGCCGGTAAGCATCGCGCCGGGCGTCCGATTGACGCGAACGACGCCGGGCGGCGCCAAGTGGCGTCGGCTGGCATTGACTGGCATTGACTGGCGTCGGCTGGCGTGGCGCCACGCGACGCAACGTCGCATGGCGCGATTCGATGCGCAATATCAAGGCAAGTACGTCGCCCGATCGACAGAATGGGCAGGTCGCGGCGACAGAAACCTTGTCAGCTCGCCACGCACGAAATCGTGCGCGCGTCGCGCCGTTCCAAGCCATCTACCCCGCCCACCAAGGCGCCGTCCTGACATCGCTCGCCACGACACCCTCCAACGCACTTTGCGAGGCACCCCGGCATGGCGAAGAAATTCCCGCTGCATCCGAAGCACCCTGAACGCAACTGCTGGGGATGCGACCGATATTGCTCGGTCGACGCGCTGTCTTGCGGCAACGGCTCCGACCGGACGCAGCATCCGATCGAATTGCTCGGCGACGATTGGTACGAATGGGAACAGGAAAACGAAGCGGCGGCGCAACAACAAGGGCTGGCGCAAACCGTCGCTCGATGACCGCCGCGAACGTGCGGCGTGGAAAGCGAGTCGTTCAGCGGGTTGATCGCCGGCTCCGGCGAAGCAAGGAAACGCGCATCAAACAGCAGCGATGCCCGAGCGCGCCGGCCATCAACTGACTCGAGCGATCGAAGCGAGCAAGGCGACCAACTCGGCGCGGTGCTTGTCGAGCGAACGGACGTCGCACGACCGCGGCAGAACGAGCACGTCGACGGCGCACGCGGCCGATACCCCTCGCTTATCGTCGGCACCGCGCTCAGCGCAGCATTCGAACCATGTGTTGCTCGTCGTAAAACCGATTGCCGACACGCATCGCGCGCCGCTCGACGCCGAACGTCTCGAATCCAAGCGACGCATAGAGCGCTTTCGCGGGCTCATTCTCGGTATTCACACACAGATTGACCTGCGCGATGCGCCAGTCGCGCGACGCGTGCGTCAACGCCGCGTCGATCAACCGACGGGCGAGCCCCTTGCCGCGCTGCGGGGGCGCGACGAACACCCCCCAAAGCGTCGCCTTATGCCCGACTTGCACGAGCGCTTCCCTGCGCACGCCGACGATCGCGGCCAACTCGCCGGCGGCGGTCAGCGCGCCGAAAACTGCCTGCATATCCGACGCCCGGAGCCGCGCTTCCACTTCCTCGATCGAACGCGCGGCTTCCTCGGCGCGCGTCGGCCAGATCGCGGCCGGCGACGTGTCGATCTCGACGAGACGCAGCGCTTTGAACGCGGACGCGTCGGCCGGTTCGAGCAGGCGGATCGAGATCATCGAGAAGTCGAAATAGAAGACGAGAAGAAGCCGATCCTACACAATCTTGCGTTTTCACGGCGTGGGGCCGCACGCGCACGCTCACGCCGGCCACACGCGCTGCTCAACGCTTCGCTCCGGCGCGCTCGCGCCACTCGAACGCCGCCATCCCGACCAGCATCGCCGCGACGAAGCCGAACGCCTTCGCTCCACCGAGGCCGAGCGACACGACGGCCGGCCCCGGACAAAAGCCGACGAGCCCCCAGCCGACGCCGAACGCCGCGCTGCCCGCGACGAGCCTGAGCGTGACGGACCCGCGCGGCGGCATCTGCATCGGCAGCCCCAGCAGCGAACGCTCGCGCCGCTTCGCCAACGCGAACGCGATCGAGCCGACCGCGATCGCGCCGGCCATCACGAACGCGAGCGACGGATCCCAATGGCCCGCGAGATCGAGAAAACCCTGCACCTTCGCGGGATTCGCCATCCCGGACAGCAGCAGCCCCGCGCCGAACAGCAAGCCCGACAAGAATGCGAACAAGACGCTCATGTCACCCTCCCAAGACGTGGCGCAGCACGAATACCGTCGCGATGCCCGCGGTCATGAACACCACGGTGGCGACGATCGAGCGCAGCGCACCGCGCGAGATCCCGCAGACGCCGTGTCCGCTCGTGCAGCCGCCCGCATAGCGCGTACCGACGCCGACCAGCACGCCGCCGACGATCACTCTCGCCCAGCCGGCGTCGACGACCGGCGTCGGGAACCAGCCGAGCACATGCGCGACGAGCGCGGCCGCGATCAAGCCGGAGAGAAACGCCGCGCGCCATCCGGCATCGCTGCGCCGGCGGGCGAGCAGCCCGCCGACGATGCCGCTGATGCCGGCGATGCGGCCGTCGAAAAACACGAGCAGCGCGGCGGCCGCGCCGATCATCAGGCCGCCCGCGAGCGACAAGCCCGGCGTGAAATGAACGAGATCAACGGCCACGACGTTTCCCCTTCTTGCTCGTTGCACAGAACTGCTCGTAGAGCACGGACATGATGGCGATCGCCGGCTGGCTCGCCAGCGCGTAGTAGATGTTCTTGCCGTCGCGCCGCGTGTCGACGAGCGCGTTGTCGCGCAGCACCGCGAGCTGTTGCGACAGCGTCGGCTGATGAATGTCGAGGCGCGCCTCGATGTCGCTCACGCACAACTCGCCGCATTGCGCGAGCTCGCACATCATCAGCAATCGATCCGGATTCGACAGCACCTTCAGCAGCGCACACGCGGCATCGGCCGACGCACGCATCTCGGACAGGTCGATCGGCGAGCCGGCATCACGCATCTTTTCACCCTCAATCAATCTATCAAATAACATTATGTATTTTCACATAATGAATGGCACAGTGCAAAGAATATGTGCTCGTGCTGCGGCGTTCGAACCGGATCGTTAAGCATGCCTTAAGCGCATGCTCGTCACAGTAGCGGCAAGCGAATTCGGAGGCCGCATCGGCGAAAACGATATGAAACGCATTCTCATTTTGCTGCTCTGTCTCGGTACGCTTTTCGCGGCGAGTGGATGCGCGTCCCAACAGACTGTCGCCGACGCGCATGTCGCCGACGCGCATGTCGCCAACGCGCATGTCGACGCCCCTCACCCCGCGCACATGGGCCGGCCGAATTGGCTTTGAGCCGCCATCTGCGCAGCGCGATCCGCTCACCCGGCTCATCGCCGCCACGACCTTAAGATTTCCATAAGATTCGCGCGCGATAATCCGTCCGGCCCGGCAACGCACGACACGTCGGCCGGCCGATCCCTACGAACGGCTTACTCCACAGGACGATTCGCGCGATGACACGCTCCACCCGAACCTCAGATCGTTACGACCGGCTCAGCCGCCTCCTGCACTGGAGCGTCGCCGCGCTCGTGCTCGCCCAATTCGTGCTCGGCTGGACGATGCCGGACGTGCACGGCACGACGCCGCCCGCCGGCCTCGTCGCGTGGCACGTCGCGCTCGGCACCGCGCTGATCGCCGTCATCGCGGCACGCTTACTGTGGTCGCTCGTGCGCCGCAGTCCGCCCGCGCATCAGCAGAACGCGCTTCTCTCGTTCGCCGCGAGCGCGGTTCACAAGCTGCTATACGTCGCGCTGATCGCCGTGCCGTTGCTCGGCTGGCTGAACGCGAACGGCCGCACGTGGCAACTGAAGCTCGCGGGCGTCGTGCCGCTTCCGACCATTGCCGCACCGCACTCGCTCGGCGCGTCGATCGGCGAATGGCACAGCCTGTCGGCGACGCTCTTCATCGTGCTGATCGGCATGCATGCGTTCGCGGCGCTCGTGCATCGCTTCGTGATGAAGGATGGCGCGTTCGAACGGATGATCTGATTGAAAGGCGCGCGCGGCGACCGATTGCACGTCGGTCGCCCGCCCGCGACGGCTACGCGGAGTGATGTCGTTGCGACGAGGACTTGCCGGTTGCATGGCCATGGCCGGTCCAGCCTTCGCCGCTTGCATCGCTCTCTTCGACCCGGTTCTGAACCGGGTCTTTTTTCGTATGACGAACGAAATGCAGGCCGGGATTTCGGACGTTCGACGACGCGCCGGCCGGACCGGACGGATCGGCCGAGCCGTGCGAATCGGCCGAGCCGGTGCCGCCGCGAAGTAAAGCCGGCTTATGCGCGTCGCGCAGCCAGCCGCCGCACGACGTCGATCATCAAATCGACCTCGTCGCAAGTGTTGTAGAACGCGAACGACGGACGCACGGTGGCTTCGAGTCCGAAGCGGCGCAAGATCGGCTGCGCGCAGTGATGCCCGGAGCGCACCGCGATGCCTTGCTCGTTCAGCGCCTGCCCGACCTCTTCCGTCTCATGGCCCTTCAGCACGAACGACAGCACGCTCGCCTTGTCGCGCGCGGTTCCGACGAGCCGCACGCCCGGCACCGGCGCGAGCACGCTCGTCGCGTACGCAAGCAGATCGTGCTCGTACCGCGCGATGTTCTCGATGCCGATCCGCGTCACGTAGTCGAGCGCCGCGCCGAGCCCGACCGCGTCGGCAATGTTGCCCGTCCCTGCCTCGAAACGATTCGGCGGCGGCTGGAACACGGTGCGCTCGAACGTCACGTCGGCGATCATGTTGCCGCCGCCCTGCCACGGCGGCATGTCGTCGAGCAGCGCACGCTTGCCGTACACGACGCCGATGCCCGTCGGCCCATAGATCTTGTGCCCGGAAAACACGAAGAAGTCGGCGTCGAGCGCCTGCACGTCGACGCGCATGTGCGAGATCGACTGCGCGCCGTCGACGAGCGCCTTCGCGCCCGCGCGATGCGCAAGCTCGACGATCTCGCGAACCGGCACGACGGTGCCGAGCGCGTTCGATACTTGCGTCACCGACACGATCTTCGTGCGATCGTTGAGGAGCTTCCGGTATTCGTCGAGCCGCACCTGCCCCGAATCGTCGACCGGGATCACGCGCAGCGTCGCGCCTTGCGACGCGGCGAGCTGCTGCCACGGCACGATGTTCGCGTGATGCTCCAGATGCGACACGACGATCTCGTCGCCTTCTCCAACGTTCTGGACTCCCCACGTTTTTGCGATCAGGTTGATCGCCTCCGTCGTACCGCGCACGAACACGATCTCGTCCGGCGACGCCGCGCCGATGAAGCGCTGCACGGTCGCTCGCGCGTGCTCGTATGCATCCGTCGCGCGACCCGCGAGCGTGTGCGCCGCGCGGTGGATGTTCGAATTCTCGTGCGCGTAGAAGTACGCGAGCCGGTCGATCACCGACTGCGGCTTGTGCGTCGTCGCCGCGTTGTCGAACCAGACGAGCGGCTTGCCGTTCACGCGCTCGGCGAGAATCGGGAAGTCGCGGCGGATCGCATCGACGTCGAACGGCGGATGCGCACCGGCGCCGAGCGCCTGGAATGCCGCGGGCCGCGGCTCTGTATCGTCGATGAAGTAGCGCGCATCACCATGCCTGTCCGCCGCCGGCCGCTGGAACGACAGCAGATCGCGCAACGCGTCTTCGTCCGGCAGGCCGAACGCACCCGGCGACGCGATTCCATGCTGCGGCACGACGATCTGCGCCGCATCGCGCTGCCAGCCATCCCGTGCGCCGTCGACGAAGTAATACGGCGACGAACGCGCGCCCGCGACGTCAGACTGCGCGAGCGCCGGGGGTGCGGAAAGGGGCGCCTGCACGGGCGGCACGCCGAGCGCGATGCCGCCGGCGCGCGGCTCGAGCGCGGGCGCGATCGACACGACGCCATCCGGCAATCCGTTCTGCGCAGCCGCGTGCGGAACGAGCGCGGGCGCGCGATTGCCCAGCGACAGCACATGCGTTGGCGCGGACGCGAGGTTCGCGCCGGGCACCTTTCCCGGCGGCACACCCGCACCCGGCATGCCCGTTCCCGTGCCGCCGGGTCCGGCGAGCGGCGAGCCCGCCGGCGCGGGATTCGAAACCGATGCGAGAATCGGTGCGGCCGCCGGCAATGCCGACGGCACGCCGCCCGTCGCACCGCTTCCAGCGCCGACGTCCGGCGCGGCGGCCTGCCCCGGCAGCGCCGCGAGAAACGCCGACGCGAGACGCGCGAGCGTCGCCGGATCGGGCAATCCGGCGGGCAGCGTCGCTTCCGGCAGCGCGACGGGCGCCGCGCCCGTTGCGGGATTAACGGTAGGTGTCGGGATAGTCATGGTACTTGCCGATCTCCACGTCATCGAGAACAGCCAGCGCATCCGGCGAATGGACGGCGAGCGAGCAATAGAGCGAAATCAGATACGACGCGATCGCCTGATTGTTGATCCCCATGAAGCGAACCGACAGGCCCGGCCCCTGCTCGCCGGCGACGCCGGGCTGATAGAGGCCGACGACGCCCTGCCGCTTGTCGCCGACGCGCAGGAGCAGGATCTTCGTCTTGCCGTCAGCGACCGGCACCTTGTCCGACGGGATCAGCGGAATGCCGCGCCACGTCAGGAATTGCGAGCCGAACAGGCTGACGGTCGGCGGCGGCACGCCGCGCCGCGTGCACTCGCGGCCGAACGCGGCGATCGCGAGCGGATGCGTGAGAAAGAACGCGGGCTCCTTCCACACCTTCGTCAGCAGTTCGTCGAGGTCGTCGGGCGTCGGCGCGCCCGTCAGCGGAAACACGCGCTGCTCTTCCGCGACGTTCGCGAGCAGTCCGTAATCCGGATTGTTGATCAACTGGCTTTCCTGCAGCTCCTTGATCGTCTCGATCGTCAGGCGCAACTGCTCCTTGATCTGATCGTGCGGACTGCTATAGAGATCGGAGATCCGCGTATGCACGTCGAGCACCGTGCTCACCGCATTCAGGAAGTACTCGCGCGGCGCTTCCTCGTACGGCACGAACGTGCTCGGCAGCGCGCCCTCGTCCTCGCGCGCGGTGCAGGCGGCGCGCACCGCCTCCGGGTTCTTCACCTGATTCAGACGATAGATGCCCGCCTCGACGGGCACCCATTGCAGCAAGTGCGTCAGCCAGCGCGGCGTGATCGTGGAAAGCTGGGGAACGGTCTTGGTGGCATTGGCGAGTTGCCGTGCTGCGTTGTCGCCGAGCGCCGTCTGGCCGCTCACTATCGTCGACATAGGGGACTCCGGGGGCTATAGAACAAAAACCGAATTGCTTATCAGGAGAACGCATTATCGAGACGCCATTGGGGCGGCTCAACATGCTATAGACGCCAAGGTGCGGAGATTGACAAAGAACTCAGCGCGCGCCCGCCAGCGGCGCAATCGCCGCCGGCGATGCGCCAAATCCGGGCGGCGGCGGCTCGGATGGATCGCTCGCAGGCGGCAGCAGCCGCGCGATCGGCACGCCGAACGCGCGCGCGAGCTTGTCGACGGTGACGATCGACGCGATCGCGGTGCCGCGCTCGATCTCGCCAACGTACGAGCGATTCAGGCCCGCGTGCTCGGCGAGCTGCTCCTGCGACCACGCGCGCGCCTCGCGCAGCTCGCGGATCGCTGCGCCGAAGCGTTGGACGAGCGCCGTCATCGCAGCGCTCCTGCGGCGAAACGCGAGCCGCCGTTCGCGCCATGCGTGCCATTCGCGTCGTGCTGCGATGGCGCCGCATCGGCCGGCCGCGCCGGATCGCTGCGCGTGACGGCCTGCGTGACGTGGCTGCCGGGCGCGACGTCCTGCGTGATCCAGACATTGCCGCCGATCACCGCGCCCTTGCCGATCGTCACGCGGCCGAGGATCGTTGCGCCCGCATAGATCACGACGTCGTCTTCGACGATCGGATGGCGGGCGAGACCTTTTTCCAGATGCCCGGACGCATCGCGGGGAAAACGCTTCGCGCCGAGCGTGACCGCCTGGTAGATGCGCACGCGCTCGCCGACGATTGCGGTCTCGCCGATCACGACGCCCGTGCCGTGATCGATGAAGAAGCCGCCGCCGATCCGCGCGCCGGGATGGATGTCGATGCCCGTCTGCGCATGCGCGTGTTCCGCGACGATGCGCGCGAGGAGCGGCAACTCGAGGCGATACAGCTCGTGCGCGAGCCGGTGATGAATCATCGCGAGCACGCCGGGATAGCAGAGCAGCACTTCGTCCACGCTGCCGGCGGCCGGATCGCCGTGAAACGCGGCGAGCACGTCGCTGTCGAGCAGCACGCGGATCGCCGGCAGGCGCGCGGCGAACGCGCGCACCGCGTCGTCGGCCCGCCCTTCGATCGTGGCCTCGGCTTGCACGGAGACATCGTGCCGGACCTTGTAGCTCAATTCGAGCCGCGCCTGCGCGAGGAGCGCGTGCAACGCGTCGTCGAGCGCGTGGCTCACGTAGAAGTTCTCGCTCTCCTGTCGAAGATCGGGCGGCCCGAGCCGCATCGGGAACAACACGCCCTTCAACGTCTCGACGATGCCCGCGAGCGCCTCGCGCGCCGGCAAATCGCGACCGCCCGGCTCGAGCGAGCGGCGCTGCACTTCGCGCCAACGCTGGCGCACGGTTTGAAGCGATTGAACGATGTCGTCGATGTCGAATACCGCCACGGCTGCCGCTCCTTGTTGCTGCTTGTTGCTGCTTGTTGCTGCTTGTCGCTGTTCGACGCTTTCGCCGCCCGAGTCGAATGAATCAACTCTGCTTCCACGGAAGCCCGTGCAGACGCCAGCCGTTGGTCGCGCCGCGATGGCCGGCGTCGTCGAGATCGCCCTCGAAGCCTTCGAGCACGTTGAAAACCTGCGTAAAGCCCGCCTTCGCCGCGGCTTCGGCGGCGAGCGCCGAGCGGTTGCCGCTGCGGCACAACAGCAGCACGACCGCATCCTTGCCCGTTTTCGCTTCGAGCTCGCGCACGAAGCGCGGATTGCGCGTCAGGCTCGTGCCCGTCGCCCACGCGACGTGCAGGCTCTCGGGCACGTGGCCGACGAATGCACGCTCCTCGGCCGTGCGCACGTCGACGAGCCGCGCGTCGCCGGCCTCGACGAGCGCCCAGGCGTCCTGCGGCGACACGCCGCCCGCGTACGGCAGTCCCGCCGAGCGCGCGGCTTCGCGCGCCGCTTCGAGCACGGCATGAGTGGAGCGTGCTTCGAGTTCAATCGTCATGGCGTCTCCTTATGGATATCGCGCATCGCGCGCGAGACATGGGCCAGGCTCGACGGCGAGCGCCGTCTATAGCCATCAGGGATCCACTATGGAAGAAGCGCCGAAAAAGCCGAACCAATTATTTTTCATTTCGAAATGAGGTCGCGCATGAGAGCGATAGTCAGGAAGGCGAACGGGTTTGGGCGGGAAGCGAAGCGTGCGCGACGCCGCCATTCGGGATGGTCATGTATGACGAAAGCGTGCGCGTGAAGCGCCAGCACTGCCTGGCGGCGAACCTCGACAATGGACAGCCGGGCATCGCCCGTTCCGGAATCGACGAGCGGGCACACTTCGGCTTACGCTACCATTACGCGCACCGCCTCTCATGAACTCTCCATGCCACATGCTTTCTGGCCCGAACAGGCCGATCCGTATCGCTTCCTCGAAGAACTGGACAACCCCGCGAGCATCGACTGGGTCGACGCGCAGAACGCCCGCACGCGCGACGCTCGATGGCTGAACGACGCGCGCTATCGCGAGCTGGTCGACCGCTTCACGAAAGCGCTGTTGCCGCGCGAGCGGCCGGTGATCCCGCAACGCTGGCAGCACTGGGCCTACGACGTATGGCAGGACGAGCGCCATCCGAAAGGCCTGTGGCGTCGCACGTCGTGGGCGAGCTGGCGCAGCGGCCGCCCCGAGTGGCAGACGCTCATCGATCTCGACGCGCTCGGCGAAGCGGAAGACGTCCAATGGGTGTTCGACGATCAGCTCATCCTCGAGCCGGACGGCGACCGCGCACTGATCGTGCTGTCCGACGGCGGCGCCGATGCGGTCGTCGTGCGCGAATTCGACATCGAGCAATGCCGGTTCATCGACGACGGCTTCTCGATCGAGGCGGCCGGCAAGCATTCGATCGAATGGATCGATCGCGACACCCTCTATGTCGGCTGGGACAATGGCGGCGCGACCGTCACGCGTTCCGGCTATCCGCGCGAAGTCAGGCGCTGGACGCGCGGCACGCCGCTATCCGATGCGCCCGTCGTGTTTCGCGGCGCGCGCGGCGACATCTCCGTCGACGCGCAATATGATCCGATCGATCGTCATCATGCGATCGAGCAGGCGATCAACTTCTATGACGCGAACACGTATCGCCGCGACGAAAACGGCGCGTGGATTCGCTTCGACGTGCCGGCGCACGTCGAAGTCGGCTACTGGAGCGGATGGCTGCTGCTCCAGCCGAGGCTCGACTGGAATTGCGATGGCGCTCGCTACGCGGGCGGCAGCCTGCTCGCGATCCGCGAAGATGCGTTCGTCGCCGGCGACCGCGCCTTCGCGACGCTGTTCGAGCCGAACGATCGCACGTCCGCCTGCGGCTGGACGCATACCCGCCGTTTTCTGCTGGTGTCGTGGCTCGACGACGTGCTCACACGCACGATGCTCTGGCAGCCCGAGCGGCAAGTCGACGGCGCATGGAGCTGGCGTGCGCGCCCGTTCCCGGCGCGCGGACTCGCGCAAGTCGACGTGTCGCCGGTCGAACCGACGTTCGACGATGAAGTGTACGTGAGCGTCGGCGATTACCTGACGCCGCCCGAGTATTCGCTTGCCGATCTCGCGGCCGACGACCTGTCGGCGTGGACGCTCCTCGATCGATGGCCGACGCAATTCGACGCCGCCGCGCTGACGGTGCGGCGCGAACATGCGCGCTCGCGCGACGGCACGCTGGTGCCCTATACGCTGGTCGGCCCGCGCGACGTGTTGGACGCTGCAGAGCGATCGCCCCGTCCGTGCTTGTTGAACGGCTATGGCGGCTTCGCGATTCCGCTCACGCCCGACTACGATCCGCTGCTCGGCATCGGCTGGCTCGAAAAAGGCGGCATCGCGGTCTTCGCCCATATTCGCGGCGGCGGCGAGTTCGGCACGCGATGGCACGAAGCGGCGCGGCAAGCGGACCGTCAACGCTCGTTCGACGATTTCATCGCCGTCGCGGAAAAGCTCGTTGCGGACGGCGTGACGACTGCCGCGCAACTCGGCATCCGTGGCGGCAGCAACGGCGGACTGCTGGTCGCGGCATGCATGATCCAGCGCCCGGACCTGTTCGGCGCGGTGGTCAGTGAAGTACCGCTGCTCGACATGCAACGCTACCCGCTGCTGCACGCGGGCGCGTCGTGGCTCGACGAATTTGGCGATCCTGACGATCCGGCGCATGCGAAAACGCTCGCATCTTATTCGCCGTATCACCAGGTGACGCGCGACGTCGCCTATCCGCCGGCGCTCTTCACGACGTCGACGAGCGACGATCGCGTGCATCCCGCGCATGCACGAAAGATGGTGGCGCGCATGCAGGCGCAGGAGCATCGGAACGTATGGCTGCTCGAGAAAACCGATGGCGGTCACGGCAGCGCCGACGCAATCGACACGGCCGAACACGAGGCGATCGGATTTGTATTCCTGTGGAATCATTTGTCGTCGCGCGGCGCGGACGACGGACGCGGGTAAATCGCCGTGAGAAGACGGGCGGCTGCGTGATGCCCGCCCGTCTCGCCGCTCATCGCGAGAGGCAATTCGGGGTTGTCGTCCGCATGCAGAAGTCTTGCCGACACGAACGAAATTTCGTCGCTCGTCGCTGTTTGCGGGAATCGCCGCTTTATCGCCCACCTCTCTGCGTTGTTCGCGAAACGCATTCGTCGATCGCGGTCGGCGAAATTATCGTTGCGGCTCTGCATCGGCCAATCAGGCGATCGCACTCGACGAGAATCTCGCCGTGGTGAGCCACTCGACGTTGCCGTGAGCCTGCGTCGCTCGGCAAAGCAATCGCTGGTGGTACATGACATCCCCCATCCGATCGCGCCACGTCGCACGCCGATCCTGGCAGCACGCCGATCCGGCGGAACCGTGGGCATCCCGGCGATACGACCGGCGCGAAGCCGTCGCGCGCCTGATCGATCAACCTCCCGCCGACGCCCGCTCACTTCCCGCCGTCGTTCGCCCGAATCACCGCGTCGGCGGCCGCATCGGCCTCCTCCGCATCGCCGTCGTGCACCCGCGTGCGCAGCCCCGGCAGCGGCGCTTCGCCGTCCAGCAAATGCCCCCCGCGCGCCTTCGTCTCCACGGTCGCCCGCATCGACAGCCCCACCCGCAGCGGATGCGCCGTCAATTCCGACGCCTCCAGCGAGATCACCACCGGCACCCGCTGCACCACCTTGATCCAGTTCCCCGCCGCGTTCTGCGACGGCAGCATCGAGAACGCGCTCCCCGTCCCCGCCGAGAAGCCCTCCACCCGACCGTGATACGTCACCCGCGAGCCGTACAGGTCCGATTCCAGCCGCACCGGCTGCCCGACCCGCATGTGGCGGATCTGCCCTTCCTTGAAGTTCGCCTCCACCCACACCTGCCGCAACTGCACCACCGACATCAGCGGCACGCCCGGCCCCACCTGCTGGCCGATCTGCACCGACCGCTGCCCCACCGTGCCGTCCACCGGCGACACGATCGTCGTCCGCTTCAGGTTCCGGTACGCGAGCTTGTACTGCGCGGCCGCCTGCTGCACCGACGGGTTCTGCTCCACCGGCCGCTCGCTGCCCAGCGCGCGCGCCGCGTCCCGCTGCGCCCGCGCGCTCGCCAGCGCCGCCTGCGCGTTCGCCAGGTTCGACTTCGCCCGCACCAGCTCCTCCGGCGCCACCACCTCCACCGACGCCCCCGCCCGCGCCCGATACGCCTGCTGCGCGAGCTTCAGGTCCGCCTCCCGCGCCTTCACCGTCTCCTCGTACATCCCCATCGAGATCCGCGTGTTCGCGACCTGCCGCACCGCCTGCGCGAGCTGCGCCTGCGCCTGCTCGAACGTCGCCGACGCGTCCGCGTCGTCCAGCTTCGCCAGCACCTGGCCCGCCTTCACCTGCTGCGTGTCCGTCACCCGGATGTCCGTCACCGTCCCCTGGATCTGCGCGGCGATCTGCACGATGTTGCCGGCGACGTACGCGTCGTCGGTCTCCTCGCTGTAGCGGCCGACGAGGAACCAGTAAAGCCCCGCCGCCAGCGCCACGATCGCCAGCAGTCCGAACAGCACCGTGAAGCGGCGGCGGCGCGTCGCGCGGCGGGCGGCGAGGGACGCGGCGTCTTCGGGGCGGGCGGACGGTCCGTCCGCGGCCGGATGCTTCGCGGGCGAGCCGTCGGCGCTCGCCGTGTCGTTTTGCGTCTTCGCGCGCAGGGGGTCGGTGGCGGTATCGTTCAAGGTCTTCGCGTGCGTGGTGTCGGTGGCGCCATGATGCGGCGGCCAGGTGGGCTCGGGCGCGACGGCGGTCTTGCCCGATGCGCTCGCATGCTCGGTAACGGTGTCGGTCGATTCTCTCGGGTGCACGATGGAAGTGGCGTTCGATGGGTTCGGGTTTGACGGGGTCGTGTGCGCGGCGCGCTTGCCTCGGCCGGCTCGCTCGTCGACCGGGTCGTCAGCTTGGTCGCATGCGCGCGGCCATTCGCCGGCTCGATCAATCATGCGGCGTCTCGGCCGGCCGCGGCGCCGCCGCGAACGGCTTGCCCGCCTGCGCGAGCGGCGCGCCGCTCGCCTGCCGTCCGTCGAAGCCCCCGCCCAGCGCACCGATCAGCCCCACCCGCAGCGTCCGCCGACGCGCCTGCAGCTCGATCGCGTGCGACCGCTCGTCCAGCAGCGTCAGCCTCGCCAGGTTCACGTCCTTCTGCATCCCCATCCCCCGCCGGTGCCGGTCCTCCGCCAGCGCCACCATCCGCTGCGCCGAGCGCACCGCCTGCTGCTGCTCCTTCAGCAGCGCATCGACCGTCGACAGCGACGTCAACTGCCGCGCCACCTCGCCCAGCGCCGCATCCACCGTCTGGTTGTACAGCGCCAGCGCCACGTCCGCGTTCGCCACGTCGCCCCCCAGCTTCGCCTTCAGCCGGCCGCGATCGAAGACCGGCAGCGACAGCGCCGGCCCGATCGAGCCGCCCAGCGCGTCCCGCGAGAACAGCGACGCCGGCGTCAGCGCGAACAGCCCGCCCAGCGCCGCCAGGTTCACGTCCGGGTAGAACGACGCGCGCGTGCCGTCGATCGCCGCGTACGCCGATTCCACCCGCAGCCGCGCCGCGACGATGTCCGGCCGCCGCCCCAGCAGCTCCGCCGGCAGCCGCGCCGGCAGCGGCGCGTCGGCGAGCGGCGCGAGCTTCGGCCGCGCGAGCGACAGCCCCCGCTCCGGCCCGCGACCCGTCAGCCCCCCCAGTTGCAGCTTCAGCAGCTGGATCTGCTCGCCGGTCAGCGCGATCTGCTCGAGCAGCTTGCTGCGCTTGAGCGCCGCGTCGTCGGCGTCGTAGCCGTTGTCGATCCCGCGCGCCGCGCGCTCGCGCAGCACCGTCTCGACCTGCTCGCTCGACCGGCGCTTCTGCTGCAGCAGGTCGCGCAGCGCGTAGGCGCGGTCCAGCTCGCCGTACAGCGTCACCATCGCCACCGACAGCGTGAGCCGCGCCTGCTCCGCCTCGACCCGCGCCGCGTCGCGCATCGACATCAAGCCGCGCGTCGCCGCCGCGTTCTTGCCCCACAGGTCCATCTGGTAGTTCAGCCCGACGAACAGCGACGACGACGACATCACCGATTCGCCGACGAGCGGCACCGACACCGGGAAGCCGTTCACCACCGTGTTCACGGTGCCGCCCGAGCGCGGCAGGTGCGCCTTGCTCAGCGACGCGCCCGCCGTCGCCGTCAGGCCCGTCAGCGATTCGAACTGCTGCAGCTGCGACTGCGCGACGCCGATCCGCGCCTGCGCGGCCTGCAGCGTCGGGTTGCGCTGCAGCGCTTCGCCGACCAGCGTGTCGAGCTGCGGATCGCCGAACTGCCTGACCCAGTCCGGGCTCGGCCAGGCGCCGTGCGTGGCGCCGCCCGTCGTCTGCGCGAGCGCGTCGCCGTCAAGCTCGCGCGGCGCGAGCGTCGGCTTGAAGCCCGACGGCACGCAGCCGGCGAGCGTCCATGCGAGTGTCGCGAGCGCGAGCCAGCGCGCCCCACGTCCGACTGCCGTTCTCGTTGCTTCCTGATTCATCCGCGTCGGGTGTCCTTCATGCGCGCCGGGTCGTTTGTCATGATGTAGCGTTGCGTGCGTCAAGTTCGACAGATCATCCGCCTACCGTCCGGTTTCATCGACAGCCGGATTCCAAGGTTGTCTCGCCGTGATCTCACCCTCGTGACGCAAGGCGTCAGGCATCACGTCGCGGCGAGGTTCGTTCGGGCTGCTTGACGATTCCGGTTGACCCGCCCCGCGTTGCCGCACGGGCGACCCAGCCGCCCCGCCCGAGCGCGCCGCCTCGATCGAGCCCAAGCGGCCGAACAATCCGTCGAGCACGCCCAGCGCGATCCCGCGCAGCTTCGCGCCCTTCTCCCGCTCGCACAGCACCACCTGGATCACCTGCCACACCGTCAGCAGATTCGGCACCAGCGCGACCGGAAACCGCAAGCCGTACTGCAGCCCCAGATGCATCGCGTTGCGCGCGCCGTAATACCGCCGCTGCCACGAATGATGCATCGCGGTCAGCTCGAACGGCCCCACCCGGTGCCGCCGGCGCGCGCCGATCCGGTGCGTCAGCACGAGCGACGGCACCACGTACAGCGGCACGTTGCGCGCCAGCGCCCGCAGGCAATACTCGGTGTCGACGTGGTCGATGAACAGCGCCTCGTCGAACCGCCCCAGCGCCGCATAGGCCGCCCGCGAGATCACGCTGCCCGACGAGATCAGGAACGCGCAGCGCTGCGGTGCCGTCTCGCCTTCCACCCGCACCCGATGCACCATCACGCCGCTCGTCATCAGCTCCGGCAGGAACCGCCGATCGTTCGCGTCGTAGATCCGCGGCCCCGCGATGAACGCGCCCGCGCCCAGTCGCGCGCACGTGTCGCGCATCCGCGCCACGAACGTCGCCGGCACCGTCGAATCCTGGTCGAACAGCGCGACCGCGTCGATGCCCTGCGCGAACAGCGCCGACAGCCCCGCGTTGTACGCGCCCGCCACCCCGCCGCGGTTGCCGTGGTGCCGCCACACGACGTTCGCCCGCGACGGCAGCGCGCGCACCCGCTCGCGCGCGAGCGCGTGCTCCTGCGGCGTGTTGTCGACCACCGCGAGCGCGTCGCTGTCGCGCGCGAGCGCCGCCAGGCCCGATAGCTGCTCGTCCGTCGGGTAATACAGAATCACCAGCGCGCCCAAGGTCGTCATCGTGCTTCCTTCGGTGGTTCGAGGTTGTCGCTTCGTCGCCGCATCGATGCCCCCAGTCGTCAGGACTTCGATGCATCGCCCTTCGTCTTCGTCTTCGGCAAACCAGGGGGAGAGCGGCCGATCGCGGCCGCACGCACGCGGGCGGCCACACCGCCTCAATGCCCCAGCGTCGCCGCCGCCCCCCGCTTCGGCCGCGTCAGCCACATCAGCCCCGCCAGCAGCAGGCACGTCCCGCTCGCCATGTAGAACATGTCGTTCGTCGCCATCATGTACGCCTGCTGCCGCACCACCTGGTGCAGCGAGCTCAGCTCCCGCGCCCCGTGCATCCCCATCGCGTGCAGCGCGTCCACGTACCGCTGCGTGTTCTCCGACGCCCGCGTCACCGACTGCGACACCACCGCGTAGTGGTACGTCGCACGGTTGTCCCACCACGTCACGCTCAGCGCCGTCCCGAACGCCGCCGACAGCGTCCTCAGGAAGTTCGACAGGCTCGACGCCGCCGCCAGCTTCTCGTCCGGCACCCGCGACAGCGTCGCCGCCGTCAGCGGAATGAAGAAGCACGGCAGCCCCACCCCCTGGATCAGCCGCGGCGTCACCACCTGCGCGAACGTCATCGTCAGCGTGAAGTGCGTGCTCCACCACATCACCCCCGCGAACACCCCAAACCCGAACGTCACCAGCACCCGCGCGTCCACCCGGCTCGCGTACACCCCCACCAGGATCGAGAACACCAGCGCCAGCACCCCCATCGACGCCGTCGCCAGCCCCGCCTGGTAGGCCGTGTATCCCATCACCGCCTGCAGCCACAGCGGAAACACCACCCCCACCACCGAGAAACTCATCATCCCCAGCGAGATGATCACCACGCAGAACGTGAAGGTCCGCTCCCGGAACAGGCTCAGGTCCACCACCGGATGCGCCTCCCCCGCCTCCCAGATCAGCAGCGACGTGAGCGACACCCCCGCCGTGATCGCCAGCGTCGTGATCAGCGACGAATCGAACCAGCCCCGGTCGTGACCCAGGTCCAGCATCGCCTGCAGCGACCCCACCCCGATCACCAGCAGCACGATCCCCGGCACGTCGATCGGGCTCGCCTCGCCCCGCCGCGCCTCCGGGCTCAGCAGCAGCGCGCACACCGCGAACGAGAACAGCCCGATCGGCAAATTGATCAGGAAGATCCACGGCCACGAGAAGTTGTCGATCAGCCAGCCGCCCACCACCGGCCCGAAGATCGGCGCGAGCAGCACCGTCATCCCCCACAGCGCGAGCGCGAGCGTGCGCTTCGCCGGCGGGAACGACCGCATCAGGATCGTCTGCGACAGCGGCACCATCGGCCCCGAGAACAGCCCCTGCAGCGCCCGGCACGCAACCAGCATCTCCAGGTCCCGCGCGAGCCCGCACAACAGCGACGTCAGCGTGAACAGGATCACCGACGCGACGAACAGCCTCCGCTCGCCCACCCGCCGCGCGAGCCAGCCCGTCAGCGGCACCGCGATCGCCGCGGCCACCGAGTACGAGCTGATCACCCACGTGCCCTGGCTGTTCGACACCCCCAGGCTCCCCGAGATCGCCGGCACCGCCACGTTCGCCACCGTCGAGTCCAGCACCTCGATGAAGGTCGCGAGCGACAGCGCGAACGTCAGGAGCGCGAGCCTCGCGCCGCGCAGCGGCACCGACGCCGGCGCAGCGTTCGACAGCGGCACCGCGCTCATGCCGGCTGCGCCTGCCGTGCCGCGACGCTCGGCGCGAAGCGCTCGATGAAGCGCGCCGCCTCGTCGCAGCCGTTCGGCTCCGCCGCCATCCGCGCCCGCACCTGCGCGCAGCGCGCCGCGATGGCGTCATCGCCCAGCACCCGCAGCAGCGCCCGACCGAGCGCCTCGCCCTGCACCGGCGCGTCCAGCCTCACCCCGCAGCCGCTCGCCGCGACCCGCTGCGCGTTGTCGAACTGGTCGTGCGCGAACGGCGTCACCACCTGCGGCACGCCCGCCGCGTACGCCAGCGACGCCGTCCCCACCCCGCCGTGGTGCACCAGCGCGCGGCAGCGCGGCAGCAGCGCCGCCAGCGGCACGTAGCGCCGCCTCAGCAGCGCTACTTCGCCCGTCTTCGTTCTCGTTGGCCCCGTCGCCCCGTCCGATGCCGCCGGCGCGTCCGGCGCGAGCAGAATCCCACGCCCCCCCGTCGCCCGCAGCGCCGCCATCACCGCCGCCTCGTACCCCGCGCCGTCCACCCGCGTCGAGCCCGCCGTGAACACCACCGGCGCTTCGCCCGACCCGACGAACGCGTCCAGCTCCGGGTCCGCGTCCCGCGCCCCCGTCTCGTTGAACAGCGGAAACCCGCTTTGCAGATGATTCGCCGGCCAGTCCGGCTGCGCCGCCGCGAACCACGACGGAAACAGGCACAGCACCCCGTCCGTCGAATGCAGCCAGCGCCCCAGGATCCGCCGCGCCGGCGCCAGCCCCAGCGACTGCCGCGCCGCGTTCAGCTCCGGCCCGCACACCCGGTCCAGCACCTGACGCTCGATCAGCGTCATCAGCCCCGCCTTCACCGGCAGCGGCAAGCCCTTCGGGATCGTCAGCCGCTTGTGCGTCGGCGGCGCGTGCGCCGACAGCAGCGTCGACGGCGACACCTGCACCGACACGTAGCGCGTCCCGTAGCGCTCCTGCATCAGCCGCGCCGAGAACGCCCATAGCGTCCCCACCAGCACCGTGTCCGCGTCGCTCAGCGAACGCAGCACGTCGAAGTGCGGCCGCACCACCGGCGAGATCACCCGCCACAGCGTCTTGAACGACGTCCGCGGATGCCACAGCGCCGGGTCCGCCATCGCCTGCGCGTATTCCTCCGCCGTGCCCACCGGCACGAACGCGAATCCGCTCGCCCGCGCCGCCGCCTCGAACGGCGGATGCGTGCAGAACACCACCTCGTGGCCACGCGCCGCCAGCGCCCGGCTCACCCCGAGCAGCGGGTGCACGTCCCCCGCCGACCCGATCGCCGTCACGATTACTTTCGACATCGCTTCGTCACTCAATGCACGCGGCATCCGACGGACGCGCGCAGCGGGCCGTGTTCGAACCGGATAGGCCGCCATCGGCCTGGCCCAATGCGGACGCCGCCGCGCGCTTCCGTCGAACGAACGATCCTCGCCGTGGCCGGCCATCGCCACGAGGCCCGATACGCGTCACGCCGATTTGCCTGTTTGAACGAGCCGGGACCGCCGCGCGCCGAACGGCCGCGCGCATGACATCCTCCCGTCTGCCTTGGACCGCCGCCCCGCGCTACGACAGCGCCGGCATCTGCCCGAGCGGCGCGAGCGCCTCGCCCTGCGCCGCGTCCCGCGCCGCGCTCGCCCGCTCCTCGCCGAAGAAGCTCAGGACCGTCGAGCGAACCTGCTCCTGCTGCTGCCGCCCTTCGAGATCCAGGAAGTGGCCCGCCTGGCGGATCGTCGCAAACTCCGCCCGGCGCACGTACGCGCCGAGCCGGCGCACGTCCGACGACGTCGTGTACTCGTCCAGCTCGCCGTTGACGAACTTCACGTCGCAGCCGATGTTGCGGAATTCCGGCAGATACTGCTCCGGCTGCATCGACAGGATCTGGTCGACGTGGAACGCCACCTGGTCCTGCTCCTTGCGCGGCAGCTTCGTCAGGTAGCGGTAGTTGTACAGCTTCATGATCCGCGGCAGGTAGCGCCCCACCGTGTCGTTCAGCAGTTGCGCCGCCTTCAGGTTCTCGCCCGCCGCGATGTGGTCGCGCGCGCGCGTCACGTAGTCCGTCATCGCGTCGTTCAGGAACGGCGAGAACGACGCGATCACCGCCCGGCGCACGCTCGCGCAGCCCCGCGCCAGCGCGAACAGCGACGCCACCCCGCCCCACGACACCGACAGCAGATAACTCGGCGCGAACCGCGCCGCCAGGTACAGCAGAATCTCGACCTCGTCGTCCTTCGTCAGAATGTACTCGCCCGGATTGTGCTGCCGCGACTGGCCCGCGTACGGCAAGTCGAAGCACACCGCGTTCAGGCGCTCGCCCAGGTAACGGATCGTCTGGCCGAACGACGCGGTCGTCGCCAGTGCGCCGTTGACGAGGATGACCGTCTCGAAGGCCGGATCGAACACGTGACGCTCGACGTGGACCTTCAGTCCGTTCGGCAGCGCTACGACCTGTTTCTCGATAGGCATGGCGTATCTCCCGCATCTGCTCGGCAAATGAGCTGATCCCGCGCCCCTCCCTCGAAGGACGCCTCCATGTAGCCGCCCGCCCTCCCGCGCGATCTGCCCGCCCTGCCTCGCGCGCGCCGTGACGGCTACCCACTCGCCGGAGCCGCGCATCGCCTCGTCCCAATTCCAACCGGCAATACGCTCCCCCGGGCCCGCCGCGGTCACCCCGCTTCCCTCGGCCCGTGGTCTCCAGCGCCTCTATCTCGCATGACGCCTCTTGAGGAAATAACCGCCTTTTCCCATCGCCATCCCGCTTTCATAACCGACGCGCGGTGACTTGCGTTTTTGCGGTGTTAATACTAATACGCTGAATACAACCTCCTCAACTATTTTTAATGTTTTGCCTCAAAAAAACTCATCAGTACGCTCTTTCGCACATTGAACAAATCACTCTAAAAACCCCTCTTCGATTAACCCCTTCATCGCATTGAAATATTTTTTGTGATATAGAACGCATCGTGCGAACATCGGCTGAGATGCCTGTCCCACAACCCCATCCAGCCCAATGCAGAACGACAAGTCCAGACATTGCATCCATCGGCCCAATACATCAAAAAACAAAAAATCCCCAATCCGGCTCGATCCCGATACCCAATCACATCATTCATCCGCTATCGCCACACCCAATTTAGGGCGGCGCGCACCAAAACTGCCCCCCCATCCCATGCCCACCTCCATTAGCGGCGGCTCATAACACGAATTCATAACACTGGAATTACCGATTAAAACGTTTTAAACATTCTTGGCTTACTTCCGATTAACTTTCACTGACGCGGCTTAACCGCCCGTCCGCGCACTGCGCACGGGCCAGTCACCGGCGCCGGCCCAACCAACTCCCCCACACCACCTCAACCCGATGATCGATCCCCCCGATATTTTTTGTTGATTGAACGATCAATAAAAAACCGCTATCCTTCGGGCTTCGCCACCCGCCGCGCCCACGAAGGCCCCGCGATGCCCAAACTCGGAATGCGCGAGATCCGCCGCGCCCAATTGATCGACGCGACGCTGCGCACCATCGACGAGGCCGGCCTGCCCGGCACGACGCTCGCGTCCGTCGCGCAGCGCGCGAACATTTCGACGGGCATCGTCAGCCATTACTTCGGCGACAAGGACGGCCTGCTCGAAGCGACGATGCGCCACGTGCTGCGCGACCTGTGGGCCGCGACCGCGCGCCGTCGGGCCGCCGCGCCCGCCGAGCCGCGCACGCGCCTGCGCGCCGTCGTCGCCGCCAATTTCGACGACACGCAGATCAGCGCGCCCGTGATGAAGACCTGGCTCGCGTTCTGGTCGCAGAGCATGCATGAGCCGACGTTGAAACGCCTGCAGCGCGTCAACACGCGCCGACTCTATTCGAATCTGTGTGCGGAGTTTGCCAAAACGCTGCCGCGCGCACGAGCCCGCGAGGCCGCCAGCGGCCTCGCCGCGCTGATCGACGGCCTGTGGCTGCGCGGCGCGCTCGCGGGCGAACCGTTCGACACGAAGGCGGCCCTGAAGCTCGCCAACGATTACATCGACCTGCTGCTCGCGCCGCGCGCCTGACGCGCAACGCGTCCTCGCCTACTCAAGGAGATCCTTATGTCCGTATACGGCCTGCAACGCCTTTACATCGCCGGCGCCTACGCCGACGCCACGAGCGGCAAGACGTTCGACACGTTCGATCCGGCGACGGGCGAACGGCTCGCGAGCGTCCAGCAAGCGAGCGACGACGACGTCGAGCGCGCGGTCGCGTCCGCGCACGAAGGTCAGCGCGAATGGGCCGCGATGACCGCGATGCAGCGCTCGCGCATCCTGCGCCGCGCGGTCGAGCTATTGCGCGAGCGCAACGACGAGCTCGCCGAGCTCGAGATGCGCGACACGGGCAAGCCGATCGCGGAGACGCGCGCCGTCGACATCGTCACGGGCGCCGACGTGATCGAGTACTACGCGGGCCTCGCAACGGCAATCGAAGGCCTGCAAGTGCCGCTGCGTCCGGACTCGTTCGTCTATACGCGCCGCGAGCCGCTCGGCGTGTGCGCGGGCATCGGCGCATGGAACTATCCGATCCAGATCGCATGCTGGAAGAGCGCGCCCGCGCTCGCCGCCGGCAACGCGATGATCTTCAAGCCGAGCGAAGTCACGCCGCTGTCCGCGCTCAAGCTCGCCGAGATCTACACCGAAGCGGGCGTGCCCGCCGGCGTGTTCAACGTCGTGCAGGGCGACGGCTCGGTCGGCGCGCTGCTGACCGCGCATCCGGGGATCGCGAAGGTGTCGTTTACAGGCGGCGTCGAGACCGGCAAGAAGGTGATGTCGCTCGCGGGCGCGTCCTCGCTGAAGGAAGTGACGATGGAGTTGGGCGGCAAGTCGCCCCTCATCGTGTTCGACGACGCCGACCTCGATCGCGCGGCCGACATCGCCGTCACCGCGAACTTCTTCAGCGCCGGCCAGGTGTGCACGAACGGCACGCGCGTGTTCGTCCAGCAAGCGGTGAAGGACGCATTCGTTCAGCGCGTGCTCGAACGCGTCGCGCGGATCCGCATCGGCAAACCTTCGGACCCCGACACGAATTTCGGCCCGCTCGCAAGTGCGGCGCAGCTCGACAAGGTGCTCGGCTACATCGAGAGCGGCCAGGCCGAAGGCGCGAAGCTGCTCGCGGGCGGCACGCGCGTCGCGCACGATCACTTCGCGAACGGCCAGTATGTCGCGCCGACCGTGTTCGGCGATTGCCGCGACGACATGAAGATCGTCCGCGAAGAAATCTTCGGCCCGGTGATGAGCATTCTGTCGTTCGAAACGGAAGACGAGGCGATCGCACGCGCGAACGCAACCGAGTACGGCCTCGCCGCGGGCGTCGTCACCGAGAACCTGTCGCGCGCGCACCGTGCGATCCATCGTCTCGAAGCCGGCATCTGCTGGATCAACACATGGGGCGAATCGCCCGCCGAGATGCCGGTTGGCGGCTATAAGCAATCCGGTGTCGGACGCGAGAACGGCATCACGACGCTCGAGCACTACACTCGAATCAAATCGGTGCAGGTCGAGCTCGGCCGCTATCAACCGGTGTTCTAAGCATCCAGGAGAACCGCAACGATGACGACACGCGAATTCGATTACATCATCTGCGGCGCAGGCTCCGCGGGCAACGTGCTCGCGACTCGCCTCACCGAGGATCCGGACGTCACCGTGCTGCTCCTCGAGGCGGGCGGCCCCGACTACCGGTTCGACTTCCGCACGCAGATGCCCGCGGCGCTCGCGTACCCGCTGCAGGGCCGGCGCTACAACTGGGCATACGAAACCGATCCCGAGCCGCACATGAACCATCGCCGGATGGAGTGCGGGCGCGGCAAGGGCCTCGGCGGCTCGTCGCTGATCAACGGGATGTGCTACATCCGCGGCAACGCGCTCGACTACGACAACTGGTCGACCCACGAGGGCCTCGACGACTGGACATACCTCGACTGCCTGCCGTACTTCAGGAAGGCCGAGACGCGCGACGTCGGCCCGAACGACTATCACGGCGGCGACGGCCCGGTGTCGGTCACGACGAGCAAGCCCGGCGTGAATCCGCTCTTCGAAGCGATGGTCGAGGCCGGCGTGCAGGCGGGCTATCCGCGCACCGACGACCTCAACGGCTATCAGCAGGAAGGCTTCGGCCCGATGGATCGCACGGTTACGCCGCGCGGCCGCCGTGCGTCGACCGCGCGCGGCTATCTCGACCAGGCCCGCTCGCGCCCGAATCTCGAGATCGTCACACATGCGCTCGCCGATCGCATTCTGTTCTCCGGCAAGCGCGCGACGGGCGTCACGTTCCTTCACGGCAGCGAGCGCGTCACCGCGCACGCGCGCCGCGAAGTGCTCGTGTGCAGCGGCGCGATCGCGTCGCCGCAACTGCTGCAACGCTCCGGCATCGGTCCCGGCGAATGGCTGCGCGAACTCGACATACCGGTCGTGCTCGATCTGCCCGGCGTCGGCCGCAATCTGCAGGATCACCTGGAGATGTACATCCAGTACGAATGCAAGGAGCCCGTGTCGCTGTATCCGGCGCTCAAGTGGCGGAACCAGCCGAAGATCGGCCTCGAATGGATGATCAACGGCACGGGCCTCGGCGCAAGCAATCATTTCGAGGCAGGCGGATTCATCCGCACGCGCGACGACGATCTCTGGCCGAACATTCAGTACCACTTCCTGCCCGTCGCGATCAATTACAACGGCTCGAACGCGATCGAGATGCACGGTTTCCAGGCGCACGTCGGCTCGATGCGCTCGCCGAGCCGCGGCCGCGTGAAGCTGCGCTCGCGCGATCCGAATGCGCATCCGAGCATTCTGTTCAACTACATGTCGGAAGCACTCGACTGGCGCGAGTTCCGCGATGCGATTCGCGCGACGCGCGAGATCATGCGCCAGCCTGCGCTCGACCGCTATCGCGGCCACGAGCTGAACCCGGGCGTCGACCTGAAGAGCGACGACGATCTCGACACGTTCGTGCGCACACGCGCGGAAACGGCGTTCCATCCGTCGTGCTCGTGCAAGATGGGCTTCGACAACATGGCCGTCGTCGACAACGAAGGGCGCGTGCACGGGCTCGAGGGGCTGCGGGTCGTCGACGCGTCGATCATGCCGATCATCACGACCGGCAATCTGAACGCGCCGACGATCATGATCGCCGAGAAGATCGCCGACAAGATCCGCAAGCGCAAGCCGCTCGAACGCTCGAACGCGCGGTACTACGTCGCGAACGGCGCGCCCGCGCGCGGCAACAAGCCCGCACGGGCGCCCGCCACCGTGTAAACGTATTCGGCGATAGTCGCGCCGGCGGTCGTCGATGCTAGAGCGCATCCGATGCGACTGCCGGCGCACCGCACGCCGCCGGCCACTCGTTCTGCCGGCCAACGCAGGCGCGCCCGACGCGCGCGACTCATCTCGCAACCGGAAGCGCACGCGCTCCGTGCAATCCCTCCATCCTCCGCAGAGATTCGGCGTCGGCAACGAGAAGGACGGCACGCCATTCCGCGAACACCACGTGCACCACGCCGCACAATTTCAGTCGTCGCGAGCGAAATAACCAAAGGCCCCGTGATACCGCGCGCTCAACCACGTCAATCGCAGACCGGCGCTCGCGGCAAATCGTTGTGCGCCACCTTCTTTGCGGACCGTTTGTTGTCGGCCGCTCCTTTCAAGATCGCCAAACGACACGGGATCGCCCGTACCGCCGGCAAGACCGATGGCGCACGCCTTCGTGCGATGCAGCGCACGGCCGGACGATCGTCATGGGCCCCACCGTGACCATCGAGCATCCTCCAACCCTGTTTTGCAGGCCTGCCTCTCGCACGCGACGCTCGAACCCGCCCATTTCTCGATTACCCCGACTATCGAGCACGGCATTCGCGCAGTAGTGCATTCGACGCAACATTGAAGCAATTGAAATGCAATCCAACGAAGCATCAATTACACAAAACAAGCACCATTCGAACCCAATCCAAAAAAACAAATTCTTCAGCAGGCATCGAATCAATTAAAAGATTCGAAACACATCATTTTCAAACCTGCTTTTTTTCGCAACAAGATCGCACCCTGTTTCATCGGAATATCGAAATCAAGATAAGGCATAAGCCCCCGCCAACCGCGCGCCTGGTCTTACGGCAAGCGCTCGCTCCAATTGCATCATCGCAATTCGACCCCACTGAAACAAACGACTCGAATAAATTAACCATCATTGAAATTACATCTATTTTAATTTCGCGATATTCAACACGGAATTATTTTTATAAATCTCCGTAATTTTATTGTAAGATGTCTGCAAGGCAGCTTACGGCCAACTCAGTGAGATGCCTCCCGCATTTAGGCGGACGAGCCGTTTCTCGATCCGGTCCCGACGGAATGCAGCCTCCCTCGGCCCGGTGACTCGACGGCACCATGAAATGTCGTATCCGATCTCAGTTATTTAGGATCACTTTTTAACGTAATTCAGGACGATCATGGTCAAGACCTTCTACATCACCGCAGCCCCTGTCGGCGCTGTCCCGAAGTTCCTCGATCCGTTGGAGCCGAAGTTCATCCCGGATGCCCTGCTCGGGCTGCTGCCCGCGGACACGCGCGAAGCGACGATCAACGCGCTCGCGGCGAACGGATGGGAGGCCGTACCCGCAGGCGGCATCGTGCGCGAACACGGCTTCGACGCACCGATCGATCTCACCGAATACGACGGCGCACGCGAAGCGGCGTCCGTGCCGGATGCGCTGCGTCAGAACGGCTGGACGCCGAACGGCGCCGTATGGCACCGCACGTCGATTTCGCCTTCCCTAGCTCAGCCGCCGCTGATCACGCGCACCACGCTCGAGCGCCTGTCGTCGATCGAGCTGGTCCGGCAGATCGTCCTGCAGCTCACGACATTCGGCTGGACCGCGACCGACGACGGGCACCTGACCTGGACCCACGATCGAATCCACACATATTTGTCGCCGGATTTCGTCGAGCGAATTCGCGCCGACAACGCGGCCGTGCTCGATTTGCTGTTCGAAAACGGCTGGCGGATATGCGGCGCCGGCTATTGGCAACCGGGCAAGGCGCGTTCGCCTTATCTGCCGATCACGGCGGACGGCATCGTCGAAGCATCGCGCGAAGCCCTCCGCGAAGGCGCGGCGGCGGTCCACTTGCACACGCGCGCGACCGACGATCAGGCGACACTCGCAATTCCCGGGCTGAACGCTCCGATCAGCATCGGCTCGCAGCGCAACCACATCGTGCTCGAGGACTACGACCACATCATGCCCGCGCTGCTCGACCTGGAGCCGTCCGCGATCCTGAATCTGTCGACGAGCGCGCGCGGCGACCGGCGCGCGTCGCAAAGCCCGCTGCGGCGTGCGCACCTGAAGCGCTACGGCCATGCGCAACTCGCGCCCGACGTCGCGTCGTTCAGCCCCGGCCCCGTCGTATTCCAGGCGGGCGGCGGCTACGACAACCCGAATGCGTTCCTTGCCGATCAGCTCGCCCATTTCGCGGACCTCGGCGTGCGGCCCGAGATCGAAGTGTTCAACCACACGATCGTCGAGAACTCGATCACGCTCTATCAGTCGCCGCTCGTCAAAGCCGGCGTGCCGGTGCTGTTCATGCTCGTGGCCGCGGTCGATCAGCACCATCGCGACCCCGTCAGCGGCGACACGAGCGACGACTCGCTGATCGACGTGCCCACGCGCAAGGCGATCGCGAAGCTGCTGCAGGCGGGCACCGACGATGCGCACGAGAAGGCCGTCGAACTGGCTGCCACGCAACTGCGTCCGACCGTCGACAAGCTGCGCGACCACTTCCCGTCGTGCAAGATTTCGCTGCTGCTGCCGGGCCCGTTCCAGGCGATGCTCGTCGACGTGGCGATCGCGCTCGACCTCGACGGCATCCGCGTCGGCCTCGAAGACGCGCTGAACGTGTTCGACACGCGCGTGCCGGGCGGCGTGCGCAAGGCGTGCGGAACGGGCGATCAGGTCCGTTGGCTGCGGCTCGAGCTCGAGCGCCGCGGCATCGGCATCGTCGATGCCGAAACGCTGCGCGACGAGCTCGGGATGTCGCGCCCCGACGTCGCGCTGTTCCGGCAAGCCGAGGCGGCGCTCGCGCACTATCCGGCCGACGAGCGTCTCGTATCGGCCGACACGATCCTCGACGCGCTGCGGCCGATCGTCGACACGTATCGCAAGATCGAGGACCGGCTCGCCGCCCACCTCGCGAGCTCGGCGTCGCTGCCGACCGATCCCGCCGCGCTCGCGGAGCACGTATTCACGGCCGCGCGCAGCTTCGGCGTCACGATTCGTTCGTTTGTCGAAGAACTCGATCGCTATGAAGACCACGAATATCTGGTCGCCCGCTACATCCAGATCCCGCAGGCGCTGAATTTCGCGCGCGAGCTGCTCGTGCCGCGCGGCCATTCGATCGATGCGTACGACCGCGCGCTCGAAGACTATGCGCGCCCCGGCAAGACCGTGACGCGCGACAACGCGAGCTACAGCGTGCGCATCGACCAGTTCAAGCCGCTGCCGCTGCGCTGCCTCGAATATTTGGTCGGGATTCCTTGCCGATACAACAGCGACTACAGCAACGTCGTCAATCTCGGCTTGCGCCAGAGCCCGCGCTACAGCGCGACGATGGCGCTGCTCTATCACGCGCTGCGCGAGCTCACGCTCGAGCTGCGCGACCGCTCGAACGCGTCGCACAAGGCGTGCGGCCCCGTCTGGACCGTGCTCGAGACGTCGGCCGCGGCGGGCGAACCGCCCGTGCGCCGCGACGTCGCGCCGGACGAGCTGCCGGCCGCGATCGGCAGCGTCGACTGGGTCGTGCTGCCCAGCACGCCGACCACGAACTATCCGCTCGGCCTCAAGCTGTCGAACGGAATGGCTCAGCTATTCCATGGCTTCGTCGCGCAGATCGCCGCCGATCCGACGCTGCGCCCGCCCAAGCAGGCGCCTCGCGACACACCGCTGCGCCTGCTCGCGATCACGCATTCGGGACGCCGCGACGACGGCGAAACGGTGATCGAAGCCAGCATGCTGCACAACCGCTTCGCACTGAACGCGGATCCGGCCGGCAGCTACTTCAGCCAGGAATCGCAACTGATCTACGAGCGCCTGATGCTGCCGCGCCTCGTCGACAAGCCGGCCAAGCTCGCCTACACGGACCAGCAGCTCGTGCGCCGCGACGCGGCCGGATTCCCGCTTTACCAGGACGGCTCGCGCGCGCGGCGCATCAAGCACGAGCAGATCGAACGGTTGCCGTTCCTCAAGTGCTTCGCGCACAGCTCCGGGATCGCGACCGCACAGCAACTCGACGTACAGACGTGCCGCGACGGCGAGCGCCTCGGCCTCACGAGCGACGAACTCCGGGCGTTCTTCGATCGCGCGCTCTTCGTGTCGTTCGGCTCCGCTGCGGACATTCATCTGGACTGGCTCGGCACGTCGGTCGTCGACGTGACCGCCTTCAACGACGTGCGCAGCCTCGCCGGCACCACGAGCCGTCATTACGTGATCCAGCCCGGCGAACATGCGGACGTGCTGCAGCATTGCCTCGTGCACACGCAGCCCGCCGACTATCGCTACGATCACGCGACGCCGATCTGGCAGGAAGGTCAGCAGGGCAAGATCGTCGCGCGGCTGACGGGCGTGTTCCTGCTCGACGACCACGCGCGGCTCGACGACGGCCATTCGATTCGCCGCTACCTGGCCGCGAGCCCGCTGTGGCTTCGTCAGTGGATCGCGCGATTCCACGACGCGCCAGCCGACACCGGCGCGCATGCGATCCTGCGCGAGCTGCAGTCGTCGATGATCGACTATCGGGCGAGCGCAAATCAGACGACGCGGCGGGCACTCGCGTAAGCGGGTCGGCACGTCGGCGCCCGCGCGCCGGCGTGCCGGTTCCCGCTGGCGCGGGGCGATGCCCGCTCTCATCGTCGCCGGACGAATGCGATGGCCCGCGCAGCGCGACGACGCCCGAATGACGCAGCATGTCGACCGACGATCCGCCTCGCGCGCCAAACGGGTGCGCGACGGGCGTCACGCCCCATCTGCAACGCTCGTCACCCGCCGGCGCTTCGCCATCGCGCCGCATCGGCAGGATGCGTGCGGGCGCCCTTGCCCATGGCGCACCCGTTCCAGCCGCATGCCGCTTTCCTTCTATGGCGGCGAATAATGGTCAAGTCTACTGAAGAAACCGCGCGCCCCGCGCATCCCGCGCCGGGGCCGCCTTCCGACCAGAGACCGCCATGCCAGCCGCCCCCGCCGCCCCTTCGAGCGCCGCGCGCGCCAGCGCCGCCGCCCGCCTCGAACGATTGCCGTTTTCCGGCTATCACAAGCTCATCTTCGTGATCATCGCGATCGCGTTCTTCTTCGATTCGGTCGACCTCGGCACGATGACCTTCGTGCTCGGTTCGATCAAGAAGGAGTTCGGCCTGTCGACCGCGACTGCCGGCCTCGTCGCCAGCGCGAGCTTCTTCGGGATGGTGCTCGGCGCCGCGGTCGCGGGCCTCCTCGCCGACCGGTTCGGCCGGCGCCCCGTGTTCCAGTGGAGCATGGTGCTGTGGGGCGCGGCGTCGTACCTGTGCTCGACCGCGCAAAGCGTCGACGCGCTGATCGTCTACCGCGTGCTGCTCGGCATCGGCATGGGGATGGAATTTCCGGTCGCGCAGACGCTGCTGTCCGAGTTCGTCCCCGCCGCGAGGCGCGGCCGGCTGATCGCGCTGATGGACGGCTTCTGGCCGCTCGGCTTCATCACCGCCGGAATCGTTTCGTACTTCGTATTGCCGCTGTTCGGCTGGCGCACCGTGTTCGCGCTGCTTGCGCTTCCCGCCGTGTTTGTGCTCGTCGTGCGCCGCCTCGTGCCGGAATCGCCGCGCTGGCTCGAGCATCACGGCCGACTCGCCGAGGCCGAGCGCGTGCTCGCGCACGTCGAGACGAAAGTGATGCAGTCCGCGCGCGTCTCGAGCCTGCCTGCACCATCGCGGCTCGCGGAGCCCGTCGCCGCGCGCGGCCGAGGCGCGTTCCGCGAAATCTGGAGCGCCGCTTACCGCCGCCGCACGACGATGGTGTGGCTGCTGTGGTTCTTCGCGCTGCTCGGGTTCTACGGCCTCACGTCGTGGCTCGGCGCGCTGCTGCAGCAGGCCGGCTTCGCCGTCACGCAATCGGTGTTCTATACGGTGCTGATCTCGCTCGGCGGCATCCCCGGCTTCTTGTGCGCCGCATGGCTCGTCGAGCGCTGGGGACGCAAGCCGACGTGCATCGCTTCGCTCATCGGCGGCGGCGCGATGGCTTACGCATACGGCCAAAGCGCGCTGTTCGGCGGCAGCGCGACGCTGCTCGTCTGCACCGGGCTCGCGATGCAGTTCTTCCTGTTCGGGATGTGGGCAGTGCTCTATACGTACACGCCGGAGCTGTACGGCACGGGCGCGCGCGCGACGGGCTCGGGTTTCGCATCGGCGATCGGGCGGATCGGCTCGCTGATCGGACCGTACGCGGTCGGCATCGTGCTGCCGATCTTCGGGCAAGGCGGCGTGTTCACCCTCGGCGCGCTGTCGTTCGTCATCGCTGCGCTTACGGTCGGCGTACTGGGGATCGAGACGAAAGGCATGGCGCTCGAGTCGCTCGCATCGACGGATGACACGAGCGACGCCGCCCGCGATTCCGCCGGCGCGGTGGCGAACTGATCGGCGGCCACGGCCACCGCCGCAGTCGCGGCGAACGGCGCGAACGTGGCCGCGGACCACCGCGACGCGGCCCGCTCCGCCCCGGTTCCTTCCGCTTATCGCTTCCGATATTCGGCCGGCGTGACGCCCACGTGCTCGACGAATGCGCGTTGCAGCGAGATTCGGCCCACAGCCACGCCCGCCAGCAGCACGGGCTGCGGAGCCCTACGCTTCAGCGGTTCGCCGGGCCGCGTCGCAAGGAACGTTTCAATCTCGCATTCCGCCGGTAGATGCTCGGCGAGATCGCGCGGGAAGCGCGCTAGCGGCACCGTGTCCATTCGCCCCGGCAATCGCGATTCGCCTCTCGCTCATTGCGCGGCGCGCCGGCTGCCGCCGGAAAACTTCGGCATGCCAACTTGCATGACCCACGTACACGGCACGCTTCGCTCGACATGCGCCCGCCGCGCGTCGTTCGCGGCTTTCGTCAGTCGGGCGCGCGCTCGTGCGCCCAACTCCCTTCGACGCCGATCTCGGTCTTGACCGAATTCGCGAGATAGCACGCCTCGTGCGCCGCGTGATGCAGCGCGTCGACGTCTTCGTGCGTCGGCACGCGCTCGCCACCGAACGTGACGTACGGCTTCAGCACGACGCGCGTCATCACTTCCTTGCCTTCGGCGTTCTTTTCCATCGTGCCTTCGGCCACATCGCGGTAGCCCGTCACGACGAACTTCTTCTGCGCGGCGAGCGACAGGAACCACAGCATGTGGCAGCTCGACAATGCCGCGACGAACGCCTCTTCCGGATCGACCGCCGCCGGATCGGAAAACGGCACGCGCACCACGTGCGGCGAGCTCGACGCCGGTACGCGGACACCGCCGTCGAAGCGCCACTCGTGCTTCCTGCTGTAGCGGTTGTCCGTGAACGCCTCACTTTCCTGCTTCTGCCACGTCACTTCGGCCGTGTAGGTCGACATCGCTTCTCCTTCTCCTTGAGTCGGCGTTGGGATTCCCGTTCGTCAGATCGGCGTCAGCACTGGCTGCCCCGCGAAGTGACGCGCCGCGTTGTCGAGGAACTGCCGCACCGAGCGGTCGAACGCCTCCGGCGACCAGCCGCCCATATGCGGCGTCAGCACGACGTTGTCGAGACCGGTCAGCGCGCTCGGCGGCTCAGGCTCGCCTTCATAGACGTCGAGCCCTGCGCCGGCAATGCGGCCCGCACGCAATGCGTCGGCGAGCGCCGCCGTGTCGACGACGCTGCCGCGCGACACGTTGACGAGAAAACCGTGCTCGCCGAGCGCACCGAGAATGCGCGCGTCGATCAGATGCCGCGTCGCTGCGCCGCCCGGCGTCGCGACGACGAGAAAATCCGCCCAGCGCGCAAGCGCTTCGAGCTCGGCGAAATAGCGGTACGCGACGCCTTCGCGCGACGTGCGATTGTGATAGCCGATCTCGAGATCGAAGCCCGCCGCGCGGCGCGCGACTTTCTGGCCGATGCTGCCGAGGCCGACGATCCCGAGCTTCTTGCCGGAAACGTTCGGCTGCATCGGCAGCGCGTCGCGCCATACGCCCGCACGGCACGCCGCATCGAGCCTCGCGACGCCGCGCACCGCCGCGAGCAGCAGCGCGAACGCGTGATCGGCGACGCAGTCGTCGTTGGTGCCCGCGCCGTTGACGACGACGATCCCTCGCGAGCGCGCGTCGGCCACCGCGACGTTCTCGTAGCCGGCGCCGAGCGCACCGACGAACTCGAGGTTCGGCAAGCGCGCGATCTCGTCGGCGAGCAGGCCGGTAGTGCCGTTCGTCAGCACGGCGCGCACGGCGGCGCCGCGTTCCGTTATCGCGTGGCTGCGTTCGTCGGGGCCGGGCGCGTAGACGACGTCGAATGCGTCGGCGAGTTGCGCGTGCGCATGGTCGCGCAGCGGGATCAGCACGAGAAGCTGGGGCTTCATGGCGGGCTTCGGCAGAGGGAAAGTTGACGCAAGTGTAACAATGGAACGCGCAATGTCGGCGGGAAGCCCTATTCGAGGAAAGGGCTCGGCAGGATCGGATGAATGCGCGGGCGGCACACTGCGTGGCTGGGCCAGGTGCAACGCGGCCGTCGGACGCGCCGCAGCGGGAACCCATATTTCAGCCGCCGAGCGTATCCGGATTCGCCTTCGCCTCGCCCGAAGCTCACGATTCGACACATTTCCCCAGTCGAGCCCGGCAATTCGGCATACGCTGCGGTCCGCCCCGGCCAATTCGGCATCGCTGCGACGCGGCCTGCGTTTAAGCTGATCGCACGCCGAACGATGTCCGGCGCGACACGCGACCGGTCCGCAGCAACGCGCGCGAATCCGCGACGCGCGACGCTGGCCGCACTGCCGTCGTCGTCATCGGCACCGAATGCCGGCGCGTCGACAGTCATCGTGTCGGCCGGCCACATCACGCGTCACATCGCCCCAACCCAGCGAGCCCGCCCCACCATGAGCGTCACCCGATTCAAAGTCCTGACCTTCGACGTCGTCGGCACGTTGATCGACTTCGAGCGCGGCATGCTCGACTACGTGCACGACGTCGCGCCCGGCGCGCGAATCACCGACGAGGATTTCCTGCGCGCCTACCGCATCGCCCGCAAGGACGCGAACGCGACCTGGTATCCCGACGACCTCGTCCGATGCTGGCGCGCGGTCGCGCCCGCGCTCGGCCTGCCAGACGACGATGCGATCGCCCGGGGCTTTCGCGACTCGGTCGCGCGCTGGCCCGCCTTCGCCGATTCGGTCGACGCGCTCAAGCGTCTGCGCAAGCATTTCAAGCTGGTGACGATGACGAATGCGCAGCAGTGGGCGCTCGAGCATTTCTGCGCGACGCTCGATCATCCGTTCGATCTCGAACTGAGCTGCGACGACGCGCTATGCGAAAAACCCGATCCGCGCTACTTCGCGTATGCGCGCGGCCGTTTCGAAGGCGCGTGGGGCTATCGACAGGAAGACAACCTGCACGTCGCGCAGAGCCAGTATCACGACATCGGCGTGTCGATGCGGCTCGGCATCGCGACTTGCTGGATCGAGCGCCGCCATGCGCAGCGAGGTTCGGGCGGCACGATCGAATCCGAGATCACCCGCCCCGACTATCACTTCCGCTCGCTCGCGGAACTCGCGGACGCGGTCGACGCCGGCCGTTGACCGGCGCGCCGCGCGCGGCGTTCCTTTCAATTTCCAATCAGCACGAACCGTACGGAACGAGTCAGATGCCCATCACCGTCATTTCCCAATCCGTCGGCGCCGCCGGCCTCGAGGACGCCGGCGCGGTCGCCCGTCCGCTCGGCGCGACCGTCGCGCGCACCCGCTGCCTCGACGTCCCGCTCGAAGGCGCGGGCGACAATCAGGCCGGGCTGTGGGAATGCTCGCCGGGCCGCTTCGAGCGGCAGCTCGCGAACGCCGAGGTGATGCACATCCTGTCGGGCGCGTGCACGTTCACGCCGGCGGGCGGCGGGCCGGTCGAGCTTCGCGCGGGCGACACGCTGTTCTTCCCCGCCGATACCGTCGGCGTATGGGAAATCCGCGATACGCTGCGCAAGGTCTACGTCGCGATGGCATGACCGGCGCGGCCTGCGGCCGGCCGCAGCGTCACGCGTCCTCGGGCGGATGCGCTTCGAGCCACGCGACGATTTGCTGCTCGGCCTGCAGCGGCGTCACGGTTTCGCCCATCGCGAGCACTTCATATTTGTAAGGATCGGAGCCGTCGAGGTTGTCCGGCTCCGGCTGCGAAATCGTCCACCGCCAGTCGATCCGATCGGCGATCGGCGACGGCGCGCCCTCGATGCTGCAACGGCATCCGTCGATTTCCGCGACAAACCCGGTGGCGGTCGGTTCAAAACTCGCAAACACGGCGACTCCCGTCGATATACGCCGCAACGCGGCAGGGTGGCGAGTATCTCATGACCGCACCGGCCGCCCCGCCGCGCCAGGCCCGTTACACATTGTCACGCATCGTTGCAACGATACGAGGCCATCCGCGATTCGCCGGTCAACCGGATGCTAGGCCCGGGAGTTATTGACAGTACTGGCGCATGCATCCGCGTCAGGGCCGCACGCGTGCCGCAATGCGAGCGCGCACGGTCACGCAAGCGCATATGCGCCAACCCGGATAGTCAGGAGTAGAAATGAAAAAGACCGCCATTCTCACGGCACTCGCCGCCGGCTTGTGCATCTCGATCAGCAGCTTTGCGCAAGCGCCGGCAAGCGCGCCCGCCGGCACGACCGGTCTTTGCAAAGACGGCACGTTCTATTCCGGCGCATCGAAGAAAGGAGCATGCTCGAGCCACAAGGGCTTGAAGTCCTGGTACGGCGCATCGAAGGCCGTGGCAGCGAGCGGCACGCCGATGGCTGCCGCGCCCGTCGCGGCGGCATCGGGCGCGGTTGCCGCGTCGGGTGCGACGGCAGCGAAAAGTTCGGCGCCGGCCGGCGCCCCGGGCCAAGTGTGGGTGAATACCGGCACGAAGGTCTATCACTGCCCGAGCGACAAACGCTATGGCAAGACGAAGCAAGGAGCATACATGTCGGAATCCGAAGCGAAGGCGAAGGGCTTCCGCCCGTCGCACGGCAAGACCTGCTCGTAACGTCGTCCGGCTTCACCGCGCGACGAAATTCAGGGTGCCCTCATGCGCCCGCCCGGGTGTCGGCGGAAGCCTTTCCGCGGGCGCCCGGCGCACGACGCCGGATTCGACGCATCGTGAATCGACGCAGATCGCGCAAGCCGATGCGCGTCGCCAGGCAACATCGCGATGCGAACCGTATCGCATTCCGCCGGTCCGCCCGACCGTTCGAGCGGACCGCACCGATGCGACGCGGCTGCATCATGATCGGCCAGCGTCCAGCCGAACTGGCGCGCAGACGCGCTCATTTCCCGCCCGATTTCCGGCTCGAGCAACGACGGCGCCAGCACTTCGAGCGCGGCAAATTCGTCGAACGACTGCACATCGATCTCGGCGTCCACGCAAGCCCGGAGCAACCGCGCGCATATCGTTGTGCAGCCCGAACGGCGCGCTCCATGCGCAAGAGATGCTCCGTCGTGATCCGGCGCCGCCGCGCGCGCCGTCCGCGACGCTCGTCGACGGCTCGACCGCGCGTCGCTCACCCCAGCGCGACGCGTCGACATTCAGCCGCGCGTATCGATCCAGTTGCGCGCCCAGCGGCTCGAGTAGCGAACCGCCTCTTCCTCGGTGGAAAAATAGTCGAGCGCATAGAAGCGATAAAGCGCCTCGTCGGCGTGTGCCTGCGATTTCTCGAGCAACAGGTTGGATGAAAAATAGCCGTCGGACAGACGGTGCGCGAAAGATTGAACCGCGTAACCGCGGTAAGTCATGGAAGTCATTTGCATTGTAATTTTAGTAGTCGAACGTGAATTCCGCCGATCTCTGTCGGCACGAATTCGTTCGCGAAGAGGCGCGGACGCAGGCAAGTGAGCGAGCGTCGCCTTGGGAGGGGAGATCGATGCGCGGCCGGCTTCGTGGAAATCCGGCCCATAGGCCCGATGCACGTTTGCGGCATCGGGCGTATCGAGCGTTACAGCTTACAGCGCCTTGATGTTGGCTGCCTGAAGGCCCTTCGGGCCTCGCTTCGTCTCGAAGCTCACCTTCTGGTTCTCGGCCAGCGTCTTGAATCCTTCGCCCCTGATTTCGGAGAAGTGCGCGAACAGATCGTCGCCTCCCGAATCCGGCGAAATGAAGCCAAAACCCTTGCTGTCGTTGAACCACTTGACGGTACCGGTATCCATAAGAATCCCTAAAAAAAGTTGATATGTTCCTGCCCCATGCAGGTATGGGGAAGCATCAAGGAGGGAGAGGACAACGAATTCCGCGCGAGTGGCGGCAAAGTGATGAACAGCAATCGGACTTCTTGAGGGCTTCTGCCGCGACAATACGCGGTACGGCACACTCGGTCAAGGCATTTCTGAAAATAATCGGAACGCGCGCATTCGAGGCATCCCCGCGCCGCTCGCCGACGCGTGGTGCTCGGCATGGCGCTCGCGTCGCGCGGATCGAGCGCATCAAGCGCATCGATGCGCGATTCGGTCCCTCGCCAAAAATGAATCGTGCTTCATGTTGATTCGCGTGTATAGTGGCACCGTCGTATCTTCGGGCTTCCGTGCTCCAGATACGCCACACCTGACCGCGTCGCATGCGTTCGGCTTCGATGCCATCGCGCGCCAGCGGTCGCCGCGTCGCCCCGCGACGCGTGCCAATGCACACGCTGCACTCGACATGCAGCAGCCCGTGTCGGCCGACATCGCCGCCACGCTGCGTTCCACGCGTCAACCAGCCGACGACTTCGCCGACGGAAAGAAGCAAGCGCATCCGTCGCCGCCCTCCCCAAGGCCTACGCGCTACCGGCGAGCCGCGAATGCGCGTGATCGCGCCGACGTCCCATCGCCCGGGCCCCAACCAAGGACCAATTTGACCACGATCATCCTCAATCCAAACGAACCGGTAGAAGTCGCGCTGCGGCGCTTCCGTCGCACGATCGAAAGAACCGGCCTGATCAAGGAACTTCGCGCGCGGACGAGCTATGAAAAGCCCACCACCGAGCGCAAGCGGAAGAAGGCCTCCGCCGTCGCGAGATTGCGCAAGCAAATTCGCCGATCGATGCCGCCGAAGAAGATGTATTGAACATCGGCGTCCGGGCCAGGCCGGCGCGGGCGCGCCGCCAGGCGCGTCACGCTCGAAGCGCGTCCATTCGCGCGCGGGCCGGGCCATCGGCGTCACCGCGACGCCGCCTCGCAACGGCCTCGGACCCGGCGATATCGTTCGCATACGTGCAATCGCGACGCGCCGCTCATGCGTTGTTCGATACGACGCTCCAACCGTCTTCCGATCGCCGCTGGCGACGTCTCGCCATTCCTGCAACGGACGGGCGGCGCGGGATGACTTCCGCCACGCTCCGCACGCGCTCGGATGGTCGATGAGCAAGCTGTCGACCGCTCATTCACCGCTCATCGGTCACGCACGACGGCGCGCATCGCATGCCGCAATCGACGTGCGCATCCAATGCGCTGCCCCCGCCATCCTCGATGCTCGGCGCACGCACGTGTCGGCATCGTTGCCTCTCAATATCCGCAGAAGCTGCACGCGGGCACCGACGTCGGCCATTAGCCACGCTCGCGCCATCCCGATGCACAGACGCGTGAATGCCGTCAGTCCCGAGCGGCAGCGCTCGTCATGCGCCCCCGCATTCCGGCAACGCCAACCGGCGGACAGTCAAATCTGCTCGCACGAGCGGCAATCCGAGGAGATTGCGCCCGGATCGGGCTCGAACAGGACCGCGCGCGCCTGTTGCAATTAATTGGTCGACATTTCCGCCAGAGAGCGGATCATGGATAGCTCGTATAGGGCACGCACCCACCCCTGCGCATCATGACGGCTTCGGCGCGGCAATCCGGATTGCCCAAGCGGCACCGACACCGCGCTCACCCGACCCAAGCCTTCGAGCCGACCGATGAGTCCCCCCCTTTACGATCGACGGCGATGCGCAGCGCATCGGCCGCAGACGACGTAGCGTTCACGCCCAGCCGCTCGAACTACCGACTCAAAGAGGGCCGAGCGATGCCTCGGCAGTTGTGATGAATCGAGATGATGTACTGAATCTGGTGTACCAGAATGAAGTCGTTCAAGCCGACAGCAAGCGCCTGGACGAAACCGACATCAACCTGGAATGCAATCAGCGCGAATTCCTGATGTTCGCTGCGCTCCGCGAGCTATTGCGTGCGAACGGGTACTCGGAATTCGAGGCGGACGAGATGGCGAGCGATGTGATGTGCCAACTCAGATGACCGCATGCGCCTTCTCCGGAACCCACGGCTCGCGCGCCACGTGCCGACGCGATCGACGCCGCGCTCGAAACCGCTTTTGGGATCGATGCCAATTGGAAACCCCGCCGCGCCGGGCCGGCGATCCTGAACCGGATCGCGGCCCGAGCGCCTCCGACAAACGCCGACAACCCGAGCGCCGCCATGATGAAAAATCGACTCGACAAAACATTTGAACGCACGCCCAGCCGCTTCGAAACGTCGCAGCAAGATCGTTTGCGCACGCTGAAACTCGCGGACGAAGCACGCGCGCTGCAACGGGACAAAGAGTATCGCCTGATCGATCCGTCGGCGGAAAAATGGCGCTACAAGCCGTGAGCCGCGCGTTCCTTCAAACAGGATATCCGTCGGATGCCTGACGAAATTCCGGCTTGCGAGACAATGCGTCAAGCCGGCCGCGCTCCGTGGTGTCGCGCGACCGAGTCGCTCCACGTCAGATAATCCGCCCTCGTCCAATCCAGCTCGACGCCCACCCGCTTCGTCCCCAGCCGAATCTTCGGCTTGTGCGCGGCGATCGTCAGCGCCTCCAGCACCGGCCATTCCCGAAACGACAGCACCGCGATCTCCGCGACCAGGGTTTCCAGCAACCTCGTATGCGGCTTCGCCGCGAGGTACGCCGCGATTTCCGCGCAGTATCCGTCGTAATCGATCCAGCCGCCTTCCTCGCAAGGCTCGCATCGATAGCCGAGCCGCGCATCGATCACGATCGGCTGCGGCGCGTCATGCTCGTGCGGATGAATGCCGATGCGCGCCGGCACCTCCAGTCCGTCGACGAAAATGCTCCAGCCGCGCCCTCTCAGGCGCGGCGCATCGAGCGAGACGAACGGCTCGTCGACGGGCTTCATCAGACGAGCGGCGCCGCCGCGTCGAGCATGATGCGGCTGAAGTAATCGGCGAAGCTGCGGCGCACGACGATGTCGAACGCATCGTCGCCCATCGGCACGAGCGCGATCGACGCCTTGAAGTAATGGCTCTGCGCGCACTGCCCGACGCCGAACATGCGAGGATGCAGATCGAGCGGGCAGCCGCGCGCGAGCACGTCGCGCGCGCGTTCGCCGCTCACCTCGACGACCGTGTAGCCGCTGCCGACGTCGACGGCCGTCGCATACATGCCCTGCACCGCCTCCGCGAGCTTCGCTTCGAGCGCGCCCGCCGCAACCGCGCCGTTCGAGCGCACGAGCCATTCGTCGGGACCGAGCCACAGCACGTCGTAGTCCGCGCTGCGCGCGACCGTGTTCGGCTTCACGGGCGGCCGGCAGCCGACCACCTGCTCGAATGCGCGCACGAACGCGGGATCGTTCGGCTCGCCGCGCACGTTCACGAGATCGAGGAACGGCCGCTCGCGAAACCGGAATTTCTTCGATGCGCGCGCGTCGTGCGCCTTCAACGCGTCGCCGGCGCCGACGAGCGGCGATTCGAGCCGCACGCCGCCCTGCGCGTGCGCCGCCACCGAAGCTTCATTTCTCGTTTCATTCCACATGCTGACGTACCCCTTCGGTGTCGTAGAAAACCGGGCTCGAAATCGTCGCGACCACGCGCCGGCCGTTTGCGAGCGAGATCGCGACGCGCTCGCCCATCCGGGTCAATCCGCCCTTCACGACTGCGAGCGCGATCGAGCGCTTCAGAATCGGGCTGTAATAGCTCGACGTCACGTGGCCGAGCATCGCGGTCGTGCCGTCCGCGCGCGCGGACGCATCGGCCTCGACGATCTGGCCGCCTTCGGGCAGCACGTACTGCGCGTCTTCCGTCAGCAAGCCGACGAGCTGCTTGCGCCCGCTCTTCGCGGTATCGGAGCGCGTGAGCGAACGGCGGCCGAGGAAGTCCTTCGACTTCGCGACGAGCCCGCCCATCCCGAGATCGAACGGCGTGACCGATCCGTCGGTATCCTGACCGACGATGATGTAACCCTTCTCCGCGCGCAGCACGTGCATCGTCTCGGTGCCGTACGGCGTGATGTCGAACTCCGCGCCCGCCTCCATCAGCGCTTCCCACACCGCGCGGCCCGCGTTCGCCGGCACGTTCACTTCATACGCGAGCTCGCCCGAGAAGCTGATCCGCATCACGCGCGACTTCACGCCGGCGACCGTGCCGTCGCGATAGCTCATGAACGGAAACGCGTCGTTCGCGAAGTCGATGTCCTTGCACACCTTCTGCACGACCTTGCGGCTCTTCGGGCCGACCACCGCGAACGTCGCCCAGTGGTCGGTGACGGACGCAAGGCGCACCTTCATGTCGGGCCACTCGGTCTGCAGCCAGCGTTCGAGCCACGTCAGCACGCGCGCGGCGCCGCCCGTCGTCGTCGTCATCATGAAGTGCTGGTCGCCGAGGCGCACGGTCACGCCGTCGTCGAACACCATCCCGTTCTCGTCGAGCATCAGCCCGTAGCGGCATTTGCCGACTTCGAGCTTGTTCCATGGATTCGTGTAGACCCAGTTCAGCAGCTTCACCGCGTCCGGGCCCTGGATGTCGATCTTGCCGAGCGTCGACGCATCGAGCATGCCGACGCCGCTGCGCACCGCGAGGCACTCGCGCGCAACAGCCGCGTGCAGGTCCTCGCCCTTCTTCGGGAAATACCACGGCCGCTTCCAGTTGCCGACGTCCTCGAACATCGCGCCGTGCTCGACGTGCCATTCATGAACGCAGGTCTTGCGGACCGGATCGAGGAAGTCGCCGAGCTCGCGGCCCGCGAACGCGCCGAACGACACGGGCGTGTAGTTCGGGCGGAACGTCGTCGTGCCCGTCTCGGGGATCGACTTGCCGAGCGCCTGCGCGAGAATCGCCATCCCGTTGATGTTGCCGAGCTTGCCCTGATCGGTGCCGAAGCCCATCGCCGTATAGCGCTTCACGTGCTCGACCGATTCGAAGCCCTCGCGCGCGGCGAGCAGGATGTCGGCCGCGCCGACGTCGTTCTGGAAATCGACGAACTGCTTCGGACCGCGAACCGCCGCATCGAAGCCGCTCGCGAGCCATAGCGGCAGCAGCGCGTCCTCGACCGCCTCGGCGACCTTCGGCACCGGCGGCCGCTCGGCCGCGTGGCCCGACGACTTCGCGGCGGCGACGCCCGCGTCGACCGCGAGCCGCAGCGCGCGCGACAGGTCGAATTCGCCCGCCGCCGCGCCGACGCTCGCTTCCGGCTGCACCGGCTTGCCCGGCACGAAGCACGCCTTGTCGTCGTTCCAGTGCGCCTTGCCGCCCGATTGCGCGAACAGGTGCAGCACCGGGCTGAAGCCGCCCGACATCGCGACGAGATCGCACGGCAGCGTCGCGATCTTGCCGCCCGCCTTGCCGTTTGCATACGATTCGACGTCGACCGATGCGACGCGCAGCTTGCCCGTCGCGGCCGACACGACCGCGCCGCTCATCACCGCGATGCCGTTGCGCTTCGCGACCGCGGGCAGCGCGCCGCGCGTCGACGCGCGCGCGTCGACGACCGTCACCTTCGCGCCGCACGCCTTCAGATCGAGCGCGCATTGATAGCCGCGATCGTTGTTCGTCGCGACGACCGCGACGCGCCCCGGCAGCACGCCGTAGCGATGGACGTAGGTCGACACGGCCGACGCGGTCATCACGCCGGGCAGGTCGTTGTTGCCGAATACGAGCGGACGCTCGTGCGCGCCCGTCGCGAGGATCACGCGCTTCGCGCGGACCTTCCACAACAGCTCGCGCGTGCCCTTGCGCATCGACACCGGCAGATGGTCGGTCAGCCGCTGCACGACGGTCACGAGGTTGTGATCCTGATAGCCGAACGCGGTGCTGCGCGCGAGGATCCTCACGTCGGGCAGCTTCGCGAGCTCGGCCTCGATCTTCTCGACCCATTGCAGCGCGGGCTTGCCGTCGATCTCCGCGCGGCACGCGAGCAGGCTGCCGCCGAGCTCGCGCTGATCGTCGACGAGGACCACGCGCGCGCCGTTCACGGCCGCCGCGTGCGCGGCCGCGAGCCCCGTCGGGCCGCCGCCGACGACGAGCACGTCGCAGTGCGCGTAGCACTTGTCGTAGCGGTCGGCGTCGAGCGTGTCGGGCGCCTTGCCGAGGCCTGCCGCGTCGCGAATCTTCTCTTCGTATTTCGGCCACATCTTGCGCGGCCACATGAACGTCTTGTAGTAGAAGCCCGCCGGCAGGAAGCGCGAGAACTTCTGCATGACGGCCATCCGGTCGTGCTCGAGCGACGGCTGCGCGTTCACGCTCGTCGCGACGAGTCCCTGATACAGCTCGATCTCCGTCGCGCGCGCGTTCGGCACCGTGTACGGGCCGGTTTCGAGCTGCACGACGGCGTTCGGCTCGTCGACGCCCGCCGTCACGATCCCGCGCGGCCGGTGATACTTGAAGCTGCGCGCGACGAAGTGCACGCCGTTCGCGAGCAGCGCCGACGCGAGCGTGTCGCCCTGGAAGCCCTGATACGTGCGGCCGTTGAACGTGAAGGTAAGCGGCTGTGCGCGGTTGATGCGCCCGCCTGCGCCGAGTCGGTTTTTCTGGCTCATTTGCTCGTGTCCTCTGCTGCGGTGGCGGCGGGCTTGCTGGCGGCAGCGGTGCCGAACGTGTCGTAGCCCTGGAAGTCGTAAGTGACGGTGTCGCGCTGCGCCATGAACCAGCGGCGGCAGCCCTGCGTGTGCAGCCATTGCTCGCGGTGCGTGCCGCGCGGGTTCTTGCGCATGAACAGGTAATCGCCCCATTCGCGGTCGGACAGCTTGTCCGTATCGAGTGGGCGCGCGATGTCGGCTTCGCCGCCGCAGCTGAACTCGGATTCGGCGCGCGGACCGCACCACGGACATTCGATCAGCAACATGTTCGTTCTCCTCTGTCGACCAGAGTTAGCGCTTTAGCGCTTACTCTGGTCCCATGCTTCGCGGTCGACCAGAGTTAGCGCTTTAGCGCTTACTCTGGTCCCATGCTTTGCGGTCGACCCGAGCTAGCACTTCAGCGCTTACTCTGGTCCCATGCTTCGCAGTCGACCCGAGCTAGCACTTCAGCACTTACTCTGGCCCCATGCTTCGCAGTCGACCCGAGCTAGCACTTCAGCACTTACTCTGGCCCCATGCTTTACAGTCGACCCGAGCTAGCACTTCAGCACTTCCTCTGGTCCCATGCTTTACAGTCGACCCGAGCTAGCGCTTCAGCACTTACTCTGGTCCCATGCACGTCAGTACGCGGCGGTTCGGTCAGTGCGCGACGGCGGCCGCGCCGTGCTCGTCGATCAGGTGGCCGCTGTAGAAGCGGTCGAGCGCGAACGGCGCGTTCAGCGGATGCGGCTCGTCGCGCGCGATCGTGTGCGCGAACACCCAGCCCGAGCCCGGCGTCGCCTTGAAGCCGCCCGTGCCCCAGCCGCAGTTGAAATACAGGCCCTTCACGTCGGTCTTGCTGATGATCGGGCATGCGTCCGGCGACACGTCGACGATGCCGCCCCACTGGCGGTTCATCCGCACGCGCGAGAACACCGGGAACATCTCGACGATCGCCTCCAGCGTGCCTTCGATGATCTGGAAGCTGCCGCGCTGGCCGAAGCCCGTGTACTGGTCGATGCCCGCGCCGATCACGAGGTCGCCCTTGTCGGACTGGCTGATGTACGCGTGCACCGCGTTCGACATCACGACCGTATTGACGACGGGCTTGATCGGCTCCGACACGAGCGCCTGCAGCGGATGGCTTTCGAGCGGCAGCCGCACGCCCGCCATGTCGGCGAGCGTCGTCGTGTTGCCCGCGGCGACGACCGCGACCTTCTTCGCCTTGATGAAGCCCTTCACCGTGTCGACGCCGACCACCGCGCCGCCTTCGCGGCGAATGCCCGTCACCTGGCAGTTCTGGATGATGTCGACGCCCGCGCGGTCCGCACCGCGCGCGAAGCCCCACGCGACCGCGTCGTGGCGCGCGACGCCGCCGCGCCGCTGGATCGACGCGCCCAGCACCGGATAGCGGCTGTTCAGGTTGATCGTCGGCTCGATCGCCTTGATCTGCGCGGGCGTCAGGAACTCGGCGTCGACGCCGTTCAGGCGGTTCGCGTTCACGCGCCGCTCGGTGTCGCGCACGTCCTGCAGCGTATGCGCGAGGTTCATCACGCCGCGCTGGCTGAACATCACGTTGTAGTTCAGGTCCTGCGACAGGCCTTCCCACAGCTTCATCGCCTTTTCGTAGAGCGCGGCGGATTCGTCCCACAGGTAGTTCGAGCGGACGATCGTCGTGTTGCGCGCGGTGTTGCCGCCGCCGATCCAGCCCTTCTCGAGGATCGCGACGTTCGTGATCCCGTGCTCCTTCGCAAGGTAGTACGCGGTCGCGAGGCCGTGCCCGCCGCCGCCGACGATCACGACGTCGTACTCGCGCTTCGGCTCCGGGCTCTTCCACTGCTTTTCCCAGTTCTCGTGATACGACAGGCCGTTGCGGAACAGGCTGAATATCGAGTAGCGGCTCATGTTGATGGACCCTTCGTTAGCATTCGATGACGTTCACGGCAAGGCCGCCGCGCGACGTTTCCTTGTATTTCGTCTTCATGTCGGCGCCCGTTTCGCGCATCGTCTTGATGACGGAATCGAGCGACACGTAGTGCTGGCCGTCGCCCTTGAGCGCGATCCGCGACGCGTTGAGCGCCTTGATCGCGCCCATCGCGTTGCGCTCGATGCACGGGATCTGCACGAGGCCGCCGACGGGATCGCACGTCATCCCGAGGTTGTGCTCCATGCCGATCTCGGCTGCGTTCTCGACCTGGCCGGGCGTGCCGCCCATCACCGCGGAGAGCGCGGCCGCGGCCATCGAGCACGCGACGCCGACCTCGCCCTGGCAGCCGACTTCCGCGCCGGAGATCGACGCGGTTTCCTTGTAGATGATCCCGATCGCGGCGGCCGTCAGCAGGAAGTCGACGATCCCCTGCTCGTTCGAGCCGGGCACGAACTTCACGTAGTAATGGAGGATGGCCGGAATCACGCCCGCCGCGCCGTTCGTCGGCGCGGTGACGACGCGCCCGCCCGCCGCGTTCTCCTCGTTGACCGCCATCGCGTACAGGTTCACCCAGTCGAGCATCGACAGCGGGTCGCGCAGCGACTCCTCCGAGCGGTTGCGCAGCCGCGCATGGAGCTCGGCCGCGCGGCGCTTCACGCGCATCGGGCCCGGCAGCTCGCCGTCGACCTTGCAGCCGCGCTCGACGCACGCGGCCATCGTCCGCCAGATCGCGAGCAGGCCCGCGCGCACTTCTTCGGCGGGACGCAGCGCGCATTCGTTGCGGAACGTGAGCTCGGCGATCGACAGGCCGCTGTCGCGGCATGCGCGCATCAGGTCGTCGCCGGTGCGGAACGGATGCGGCACCTCGGCCGCCGCGCGCACGCCGTTCACGCGATCGCCGTCGCGATTGACGACGAAGCCGCCGCCGACCGAGTAATACTCTTTCTCGACGAGCAGCTGGCCGTGCTCGTCGAACGCCTGGAAGCGCATCCCGTTCGGGTGGACGATGCTCGTGCCGCCCATCAGCTTCCGGTAGAAGCCGAGATCGTCCTTCTCGTCGAAGCGGATGCTGCGCTTGCCGAGCACCGAAAGCGACTTCTCGGCGCGGATCGCCTTCAGGCGGGGTTCGATCAGGTCCGGATCGATCAGATCCGGCAGATGGCCTTCGAGGCCGAGCAATACCGCCTTGTCGGTGCCGTGGCCCTTGCCCGTCGCGCCGAGCGAGCCGTACAGCTCGACCCGCACGCGGCGCACGAAGCCGAGCAGGTTCGCATCCTCGACGTGCGACGCGAACCGGCACGCGGCGATCATCGGCCCGACGGTGTGCGAGCTCGACGGTCCGATGCCGATCTTGAACAGATCGAAAACGCTGACGTTCATCTGGCTGCCCTTGCGTAGCGAAGCTTGGTTGACATTGGGCGTCAGTACATCAAAGCGTAAAATCCGCCGATAGAACAAAAACGGCATCGGCGTGGGACGCCGCCGCCAACCGCCGCGCGCGACGGGCGCTCCGTGCGTTTCGGCGATGGTTCGCGGCGAAAAAACACAAGTCCCGCGCAGCCCGATCGGCGACGCTCGCAGTACGGACTGCGCGGCGGCCGGCCTTCGGGCGCCCCGCAGACTGGAGACACGCCGGGCCGAGCCCGGCCAACCGACGATTGCAGCCATGACCGCCGACGTACCCGCCTCACCCCTCGCCGCCGATTCCTCGCAGCCGCGCCTGCGCTTCGGGATCGTGCTGCTGCCGAACTTCACGCTGACCGCGTTCTCGGGGTTCGTCGACATGCTGCGGCTGTCCGCCGACGACGGCGACTACAGCAAGCCGGTGCGCTGCTCGTGGACCGTGATCGGCGACACGCTCGCGCCCGTGCGCGCGAGCTGCGGGATCCAGGTCACGCCGTGGCGGACGTTCGACGAAGCGGACGCGTTCGACTACGTCGTCGTCGTGGGCGGGCTGCTGCATTCGGGGCCGCAAGCGGGGTCGGAGACGCTGCAGTTCATCCGCCGCGCGGCGGCGGCGGGCGCGAACCTCGTCGGGATCTGCACGGGCGCGTTCGCGCTGATGCGCGCGGGCGTGCTCGACGGGCACCGCGTCTGCGTCAGCTGGTTCCATTATTGGGACTTCATCGAGCGCTTCCCGAGCGTCGATCCGGATCTCCTGATCGCCGACCGCCTGTTCGTGATCGACCGGCGGCGGATCACCTGCTCGGGCGGGCGCGCGTCGATCGACGTCGCCGCGGCGATCCTGTTGCGCCACTTCGATCACGCGACCGTGCAGAAGGCGCTGCGGATCCTGCTCGTCGGCGAGATGCAGAAAGGCAACGCGCCGCAGCCGCATCCGCCCGGCCTGGAGCCGGCGACGCATCCGAAGGTCAAGCGCGCGATTCTGCTGATGGAACAGCACGTCGGGCGCGCGCTGCCGCTCGACGAGCTCGCGTGCAAGCTCGATCTGTCGACGCGACAGCTCGAACGGCTCTTCAAGGCGGAGACGGGCAAGAGCCCGCAGGCGTTCGCGAAGCAGGTGCGGCTGCGCACCGCCGCGTGGCTGCTGACGAGCTCGGACCGGACCGTCGCCGACATCGCGACGAGCTGCGGGTTCGCCGACGCGTCGCACCTCGGGCGCGAGTTCCGCAAGCAGTTCGGCGTGCCGCCCGCGGCTTACCGCGAGAAAGGCGGCGCGAGCGGGGACGGGGACGCGGCGGCGACGGCGTGCGCGCTCGACGATGCGGATGCCGATGCCCGTCGGGACGGCGTGGGCGCCGCCTGAGCGCGCCGCGGCCGGCGGCGCCGTCGTGCGGTGCCGAGCGCCCGGCAAGCGCCGCCGCACCCTTCGGCGCTCACGACTCGCGCGTGAACTTGTCGGCGTCGATGCCCAGTTCGGCGGCCATGTGCTCGACGAACGCCCGGAGACGGACCAGCTCCGCCGCCAATTGCTTCTGCTCGGCCTTCAGCGCTTCGAACTCCGACGGCGGAACCGCGTCCTCGTGAGCGCCGCGCTCAGGCGCCTCATCCGGAATCACGTCGCCGCACAACAGATGCATCCATCGGCTTTCCCGCTCGCCCGGCGCGCGCGGCAGCTTCACCACGAGCGGCGGCGTGCGCGCGGCGAGTTCGTCCAGGAACGCCTCGACCGACGAGATGTCGGCAAAGCCGTGCAAGCGCGCGCTGTTCAAGCGCAGCTCCGCGCCCGTCTGCGGGCCGCGCAACAGCAGCATCGTCAGCAATGCGGCCGCCTGGCTCGGAATGCCGAGCACGCGATTCATGTTGTGCTCGAAGCGCGGCACGCGGCTGCTGCTTCCTTCCGACGCCAGGCTGAGACGCTTCAAGCCGTCGATGGCCGTGAGCACCTCGGCTTCCGTGACGTTCATCACCGGCGATCGAGCGGTTTTCTGGTTGCATCCGGCCGTCAATGCGTTGAGCGACAACGGATACGTATCCGGAACCGTGTGCTGCTTCTCGATCAATACGCCGAGCACGCGCGCCTCGAGGGGGGTCAGCGCGCGAATGGCCGGGCGTTGGAAAGCGTCGGGAGTGGAGTTCATAGATGAGGTCGCTACGTGCTGCTCTCGTGTTGGAATCTGCTCGTGAGCCCGCCGGGAAATTCGGCGGGCGAAGCAAATGATAGCCGGGCTCGGCGCTTCAGGTAACACCGTCTGCGCCATCGGCGCAAGCGGGCGGCGCCCTTCGGCGTGCGGCGAACGCGTCGCCCGGATGCGCGGTTTCTGCCGGCCGCGAAGCATCGGCGCGGCGACGGCCCGCGCGCACGCACGCATCGATTCGCACATCGGGATGGAATAAGAAGCGTGTGCTGTTCGTTTACGCCGAGCGACCATGCGCGCGGCGTTTCGCCGCGGGCAGTCGTTGCGCCCGTCAATTGCGCTGTCAGGCAATCGGGCCGTTCTCTCGACGTCTCGAAAAATGGAGTCACGCCATGAAAGCTCTGCGTCATGTTTCCTCCCCCGACCCGCCCTCCCGCATCGCAGGCCCGCCGACGTTCGCGCGCGCGTATCGCGCCGTCGCGCGCGGCCTGCGCAACGCCGCATGCGGGGCCGGCATCGTCGCGCTATCGTCCGGTCTCGCGTGGGCGGGCGGCAACGAAACGATTCTCCCGCCATCGTCGATGACGACATCGACCGTTCCCGCCAACGGCGACGTCAACCCATACGGCATCGCCTTCGTGCCGAGCGGCGTGCCGTCGTGGAGCACGCTGAAGCCGGGCGACGTCGTCGTCTCGAACTTCAACAACCAAGCGAATCTGCAAGGCACCGGCACGACGATCGTGAAGCTCGTTCCCAACGGCGATCCGGTGACCTTCTTCCAGGGCAGCAATCTGGGCCTCACCACCGCGCTCGCGGTGCTGAGGAGCGGCTTCGTGCTCGTCGGCAACCTGCCGACGACGGACGGCTCGACGATCACGTCGTCCGGCTCGCTCCTCGTCGTCAACCCGCAAGGCAGGCTCATCAAGACACTGACGAATCCCGCGCTGCTGGACGGGCCGTGGGATCTCGCGGTGATCGACCGGGGGCAACGGATCACCGCGTTCGTGTCGAACGTGCTGAACGGCACGGTGTCGCGGCTCGACATGACGATCGGCGACAACGGCGTCACGGTGATGCCGAGCTCGCTCGTCATCGCGTCGGGCTATCTGCATCGAACCGATCCCGCGGCGCTCGTCGTCGGCCCGACGGGCTTGGCATACGATTCGACCCGCGACGTGCTGTACATCGCGTCGACGGGCGACAACGCGGTGTTCGCGATTCGCGGCGCCGCGTCGACGACGCGCAACAACGGCGTCGGACGGATGATCTACTTCGACAACGTGCATTTGCACGGACCGCTCGCGCTGGCGCTCGCGCCGAACGGTCATCTGGTCGCATCGAACGGCGACGCCGTCAATCCCGATCCGAATCAACCGAGCGAAATCGTCGAGTTCACGCCGGAGGGACGATTCATCGCACAGATGCAGGTCGATTCGGTGCCGGGGGCCGCGTTCGGTCTCGCGTTCGGGATGAGCAGCAGCGGGCAGCCGCAGTTCGCGGCGGTCGACGACAACACGAATACGGCGACCGTCTGGACGTTGCGGAAAGACAAAGGCGACTGAAACGCCAATCGCAGCGAGCCGCCGACGGCAGGGTTTCGTGTCGGCGGCTCGGACCGTCGCCGCGGATGCGCGCGCCGATCGACGACGTCGCAAGCAACCACGGTCGGCGGCGTTGCGACAGCCGCGCGGATATGCATCGTTGAATCACGCGAACTTCTTCCGTGAGCCGCAGATCCATGCCGCGTATGTCGACGATTCGGCATGGCGCGGAAGATAACGGGCCGATCATCAACGAAGGAAGCGTGCCGACCGAGGCGCTGCCCTTTCCTTCCGGCATCGCTCATCGATCCAGTTCGGCGTAGTGCCGGAATATCCCTTGTTCGTTGAACGGAATGCGCCGATCGGACGCCAGATAGCCCGCGACCGGCGGATGCTCCGCCACCCTGTCGTGCAGCTCGATCAGCTTGGCGTGCTTCTTTTCGATGCGGGCCATCGCATTCGGGAACGCGTAGCGCAGGCCCTCGATCAGCTGGAACATCGACAGATCCACGTAGGTCAAGTCGCTGCCGGCCATGTAACCGCTCTTGTGCGGGTTATGGGCGAGCACCTTGCCGAAATAGCCGAGGAACTTGGGCAGGCGATGCTCGAGGAAATCCTCCGCGCGCATCGCCGCTTCCGCCTTTTGATCCTCGTAATACAGGCCGCCCGCGATCGGATGATGGGTGTCGTGAATCTCGACGACGAAATCGGACACCGTCAACTGCAACTGATGCGCCCACAGCCGCCCGGCTTCGTCCTTCGGCGCGAGATGATGCCGGGCGCCGAGGAACAACAGGATGTTGGCGGTCTGTCCGACGATCTGGTCGCCGGCCTCGAGAAACGGCGGCGCAAACGGCAGGCATTCCGCCGACGTGCTCTCCATCAGACGCATCATCGCCGACACGCCTCGCGACGATTCGCGTGCCACATCCACGTATTCGGCTTCGGCCGCTTCGAGCGCCAGCCGCACGAATTCGCCGCGGCCCTGGATCTCGGGCCAGTAGTAAAGCTCGTAGCGCATGCTGCCCTCCATGACGTCGCATGAAAACCATGATGGAACCGGCACTCGGCTTCGAGTGTCGCGGCGAGCACGGCTGCTCGCCGCCGACGGAAAGTGACAGTCTAGGCGGAACCGCCACGACAGTCATCCGCGACTGCGGCGCAGCCGAAAGAATCCGGCAGACGATGTTCCGCCACCGCATGCCGGACGATCGTCGGCGATTGCGCCCGCGAAAGACAGGCTCGCATAGGCGAGCGTGAACAGCGCGAGACAGACCCAGGCGTTCTCGACGATCGCGGACAGCGCGATCGTCGAAGACAACAACATGCCGGGCACGAGGCAGGTCTTGCGCGCGGCGGTGGCGCGCCAGCCGCGCTTGATGCGAGCAAGCGGCTGGGACGGCTTCCAGGTGCCTACTGGCCGATGGGGGTCGCGCGAGGCCCAAGAACTCATTGCGCTCCGTCGAGAAGCCATCATCCAACGGCCGTCCGGAAGACCGGAGCAGTCGCACGAATGTCCAGTGGCGGCCGAGACGAACGACTCTTCATCGCCGGTAGCGGCCAGATGTTCGGGAGGCCGGCGAGCAGTCATTCGTCATTCATACGACAACGGCACGCGAACGCCCGCAAAGGCCGAAAACCAGCCGATCGCCGCGCGATGCACCTCACATTTCACAGCGTCCCGCCGCCGCCTAGCTCGACATACCCCTCCACTTCCCCCGCCACGAAAAGCCGCTTCCCGACTCGCGGATAATCGCAGACGTCATGCTCCAGCCGCTGCCCGGCAGCGATGAACACGAGCGGCACATCCCCCGAATTCCTCAGCACATGCGCGGGCCCGCGCCGCGCGAACCCCAGAAAATCCCCCGGCCCGACTGGATACGTCCGCTCGTCGAGCGTCGCCTCGCCATACCCGGACAGGATGTACACGCACTCCTCTTCATAGAGATGCCGGTGATACTCGGACGATTCATGCCCCGGCATGATCGTGATGATGAGAAACCCGAACTGCGTGATCCCGGTCTTGTCGCTGAGCGGCTTCTTCAAACGGATCGCGTTCTCGTTCAGCGAATGGACCGAACGCACCGCCTCCATCGCTTCGATATCGGCGGCCTTCAGCAATTCCGGAGGTTTGTTCGACATGATTTATCTCGCTCCAATGGGGATAAGTTGATTCGAGTGAAACGATCGCGAACCGCGAACCGCGCAATGCAACGAAATGCCAGCGCAAGCACCCGCGCGACCTCAAACGCGAGAGCAAACGCCATTCAATTCAACGTCAAGCACGCACGTCCGTCGACCACCGCATATCTAGACCAACTTCCGCTTCTCCAACTCTTCCGCCAGCGCATCCACACCCACGAACTTGCATCCCAGCAAACCCGCGTTCACCGCGCCTTCGACGTTGGCATCGGCATCGTCGATGAAGAGCGTCTCGTCAGCCGTCACGCCGAGCCACCCGACGCATCCCAGATAAGCCCGCGCATCCGGCTTCGCCGCGCCGAACGTCGCCGACGGATAGACGTCCGCACCGAAGACCCGCGCAACGGGAGGATTCAGATAATCGATGTAATCGGTGACGAGCCGGCAGTTGTTTGTCAGCACCGCAATCCGGCTGCGCTGCGCGACGCGCTCGGCGAGCGCGATCGCATCGAGATTCGGCGTGATCGACGCCTTGCGCGCGATCAGCCAATCGTCGCGGCTCACCGGCGCGCCGAGCAGCTCGCCCAGCTCGGTCAGGTATTGGTCGACGCCGATGAGCCCCGCGTCGGCGCGCGCCTCGAGGCCCGAGCCCCAGATCGCGTGGCGCACCGCGTCGGGCGGCCGGCCCGTCAGGTCGGCAAGGCGCGCGGTGCGCGCGGCGCGGTCGTAGACCGACAGCACGCCCTCCATATCGAACAGCACCAGCTTGATCGGCGGCGTCATGCGGTCGGCCTCGCGTAGAGCGTCCGGAAGCGCCGAACCGCCAGCGGGCGGCAGGTTCCGGACGGCGGAAAGTCTCTATTCTGCTAGCCCGGTGTCATTTCGCCAAAACCCACTTCCCGAGGGTTATCCCGAATGCCTGCCTCAATTCAAAGTTGTATGATGACCACATCACCTTACAAAATAAACGCCATGTTCGAGAAAATTCCGACCCGGGCGATGAGCGACACGGTCGCCCAGCAGCTTCTGAAGCAGATCGAGATCGGCAGCTTCGCCGGCACCGGCAAGCTGCCGACCGAAGCCGTGCTCGCGCAGGAGTTCGGCGTGAGCCGCACCGTGATCCGCGAGGCGATCTCGCGTCTGAAGAACGAAGGCGTCGTCGAGCCGCGTCAGGGCAGCGGCGTCTACATCGCGCAGCACGCGGCGATCCGGCCGCTGCGGATCGATTACGCGGAGGCGGTCGAAGCGAGTTCGCTGCCGCATCTGCTCGCGGTGCGCCGCGCGATCGAGGCGGAAGTCGCCGCCGAAGCCGCGCTCTGCCGCACCGACGAGGACATGGAAGACATCGACACCGCGCTCGCGAAGATCGACGACGCGGTCGCCGAAGGCCGCGACGGCGTCGCGGAGGACGTCGCGTTCCATCGGACGATCGCGAGCGTCACCGGCAATCCGTATTTCCTGAAGACGCTCAGCTTCCTGAACCAGTACCTCGAAGCGGGCGTGACGGTCACGCGCCGCAACGAGGCGACCCGCGAGGACTTTTCGCGGCAGGTGCGCGAGGAGCACGCGGCGATCACCGACGCGATCCGCGCGCGCGATCCGTCGGCGGCCCGCAACGCCGCCCGCGCGCACATGTACAACGCGGCCCGCCGTCTCGAGCAAGCCGGCATTTGCTGATCCGCGATCCGCGACCGGCCGCTCGCCGCGCGCGGATCGCATCCCGAACGAATCGAGAAGAAGGTTGATCATGTCACGGAATGTTGGAGTCATCGGACTGGGTGCGATGGGCCTGGGCGTCGCCCGTTCGCTGTTGCGCGCGGGCTTTCGCGTGCATGCGTGCGACGTGCGCGAGAACGTGCTCGCCGCGTTCGCCGCCGAAGGCGGCGTGCGCTGCGCGACGCCCGCCGAGCTCGGCGCGCAGTGCGACGTCGTGATCACGCTCGTCGTCAATGCGGAGCAGACGGATGCGGTGCTGTTCGGCGAGCACGGCGCGCTCGCGCAGATGAAGCCCGGCGGCGTCGTGATCTCGAGCGCGACGGTCGCGCCGGAGTTCGCCGCGCAACTCGGCGCGCGGATCGCGGCGGCCGGCGTGCTGATGCTCGACGCGCCGGTGTCGGGCGGCGCCGCGCGCGCGGCGTCGGGCGAGATGACGATGATGACGTCGGGTCCCGCCGCCGCGTACGAAGCATGCGGCGACGTGCTCGCGGCGATCGCGGGCAAGGTCTACCGGCTCGGCGACGCGCACGGCGCGGGCTCGAAGGTGAAGATCATCAACCAATTGCTCGCGGGCGTGCACATCGCGGCGGCGGCCGAGGCGATGGCGCTCGGCTTGCGCGAAGGCGTCGATCCCGACGCGCTCTACGACGTGATCACGCACAGCGCCGGCAATTCGTGGATGTTCGAGAACCGCGTGCCGCACATCCTGAACGGCGACTACACGCCGCTGTCGGCGGTCGACATCTTCGTGAAGGATCTCGGCCTCGTGCTCGACACCGCGCGCCGCAGCAAATTCCCGCTGCCGCTGTCGGCGGCCGCGCACCAGATGTTCATGAGCGCGTCGAGCGCGGGCCATGGCGGCGAGGACGACTCGGCCGTCATCAAGACCTTCCCCGGCATCACGCTGCCGGCGCGCCGCTGATTTTACGGAGGTCTCTGTCGCCATGAGCACCGATCAAGTCTTTCGTCCCCTGCTCGGCTGCATCGCCGACGATTTCACCGGCGCGACCGATCTCGCGAACATGCTCGTCAAGGGCGGCATGCGCACCGTGCAGACGATCGGCGTGCCGGCCGCCGGCGCGCCGGTCGAAGCCGATGCGATCGTCGTCGCGCTGAAGTCGCGCACGATCCCCGCCGCCGACGCGGTCGCGCAATCGCTCGCCGCGCTCGAATGGCTGCGCGCGCAGGGCTGCCGCCAGTTCTTCTTCAAATACTGCTCGACGTTCGATTCGACCGACGCGGGCAACATCGGCCCCGTCGCCGATGCGCTGCTCGATGCGCTCGCCGGCGAGGACGCGTTCACGATCGCATGCCCCGCGTTTCCCGAGAACGGCCGCACCGTCTATCGCGGCCATCTGTTCGTCGGCGATGCGCTGCTGAGCGAATCGGGCATGGAAAACCATCCGCTCACGCCGATGAAGGACGCGAATCTCGTGCACGTGCTGCAGCGGCAGACGTCGTCGAAGGTCGGGCTGATTCGCTACGACGTGATCGCGCTCGGCACGTCCGCCGTGCGCGAGACGATCGACACGCTGCGCCGCGAAGGCGTGCGGCTTGCGATCGCAGACGCGCTGACCGACCACGATCTGTACGTGCTCGGCGAGGCGTGCGCGGACCTGCCGCTGATCACGGGCGGCTCGGGCGTCGCGCTCGGCCTGCCGTCGAACTTCCGGCTCGGCGAGCTGCTGCCCGAGCGCGGCGACGCGGCCGCGCTGCCGAAGATCGAAGGCGCGTCGGCGGTGCTCGCCGGCAGCGCGTCGAAGGCGACCAACGCGCAAGTCGCCGCGTGGCGCGCCGAGCGTCCCGCATTCCGGATCGATCCGCTCGCGGCCGCGCGCGGCGAGCCCGTCGTCGAGCAGGCGCTCGCGTTCGCACGCTCGCATCTGCCGCAACCGGTGCTGATCTACGCGACCGCCGCGCCCGACGAAGTGAAGCAGGTGCAGCAGACGCTCGGCGTCGAGGCCGCCGGCCATCTCGTCGAAAAAACGCTCGCCGCGATCGCGCGCGGGCTGCGCGAACTCGGCGTGCGCAAGTTCGTCGTCGCGGGCGGCGAGACGTCGGGCGCGATCGTGCAGGCGCTCGACGTGAAGTCGCTGCAGATCGGCGAGCAGATCGACCCCGGCGTGCCCGCGACCGCGACGCCCGGAGGAAGTCCCTGTGGGACGCCCGGAGGAAGTCCCTGTGGGACGCCCGGAGGAAGTCCCTGTGGGACGCCCGGAGGAAGTCCCCATGGGACGCCCGGAGGAAGCCCCCATGGAACGCTCGACGCCGAGCCGCTCGGCCTCGCGCTGAAATCGGGCAATTTCGGCGCGACCGACTTCTTCGAGAAGGCGCTGCGCGCGCTGGAGGGCGCCGCATGAGCGCCGCCGAAGCGACCCTGCGCGAACAGATCTGCGAGATCGGCGCGAGCCTCTACGCGCGCGGCCATGCGGTCGGCAGCGCGGGCAACATCAGCGCGAAGCTCGACGACGGCTGGCTGATCACGCCGACCGACGCGTGCCTCGGCCGCCTCGATCCGGCCGGCATCGCGAAGGTCGATCTCGCGGGCCACGCGGTATCGGGCGGCAAGCCGTCGAAGACGCTCGCGCTGCATCGCGGCATCTACGCGCGCAACGCCGAAGCGCGCGGGATCGTCCACACGCACTCGACGCACCTCGTCGCGCTCACGCTCGCGGGCGTCTGGAGCGAAGCCGACGTGCTGCCGCCGATCACGCCGTACTACGTGATGAAGGTCGGCCACATTCCGCTCATCCGCTATCGCCGTCCGGGCGATCCCGCCGTCGCGGCCGAGGTCGCGGCGCTCGCCGATCGCGTGCGCGGCGTGCTGCTCGAACGGCTCGGCCCGGTCGTCTGGGGCCCGTCGGTCGCGCATGCGTCGTACGCGCTCGAAGAGCTCGAGGAGACCGCCCGGCTGTGGCTGATGACGAACCCCAAACCCGAGCCGCTCGATGACGCCGCGCTGAACGAACTGCGCGATGCGTTCGGTGCGCGCTGGTAACGCTGTCCTGCCCGCCGTGTGCGCGGGCCAATCAACCAGCACACGACAAAACGCAGCGGCCGCGCACGCGGCCGGCGTCGATAACTCATGGAGACACCGGAAATGATACCCAGCCAAGCAGCCGCGGCCCGGCCGCTCGACACGGCCGGACAGGCCGAGCTCGACCTGACCTACAAGAAAGTGTTCTGGCGCATCGTGCCGTTCCTGATGCTCTGCTATGTGATCGCGTATCTCGATCGCGTGAACGTCGGGTTCGCGAAGCTGCAGATGTCGCAGGATCTCGCGTTCAGCGAAACCGTGTTCGGCCTCGGCGCGGGGATTTTCTTCCTCGGCTACTTCCTGTTCGAGCTGCCGAGCAACATGCTGATGCACCGGATCGGCGCGCGCATCTGGATCGCGCGGATCATGATCACGTGGGGCCTCCTGTCCGCGCTCTTCGCGTTCGTGAAGACGCCGGCGCAGTTCTACGCGCTGCGCTTCCTGCTCGGCCTCGCGGAAGCGGGCTTCTATCCGGGCGTGATCCTGTATCTCACGTACTGGTTCCCGACGCATCGCCGCGCGAAGATCATCGCGGTGTTCATGTCGGCGATTCCGGTGTCGGGGATTTTCGGCAATCCGCTGTCCGGCTGGATCATGGAGCGATTCCACGGCGGCGCCGGCTTCCACGGCTGGCAATGGATGTTCGTGATCGAGGCGGTGCCCGCGATCGCGATCGGCATCGCGACGATCCTCTATCTCGACAACAGCATCCGCAGCGCGAAGTGGCTCACCGAGCGCGAGAAGAAGCGCTTGACCGACGAGATCGAAGCGCAGCCGCACGAGCGCAACAAGCACGAGCATTCGCTCTCGACCGTGCTGCGCGATCCGCGGATGTGGTGGATGTCGCTGATCTACTTCACGTTCGTCACCGGCCAGTACGGGCTCACGTTCTGGATGCCGACGCTCGTCAAATCGACGGGCATCACCGACACGCTGCAGATCGGCCTCTTGAGCGCGATTCCGTTCGCGGTCGCGATCGTCGTGATGAACCTGTTCGGCCATAGCGCGGACAAGCGCCGCGAGCGCCGCTGGCACCTGATCGTTCCCGCGATGATGGGCACCGTCGGCTTCGCGGTCGCCGCGTCGTACTCGCACAATACCGCCGTGTCGATCCTGTTCCTGTCGATCGCCGCCGGCGGCGTGCTGACCTGCGCGCCGCTCTTCTGGTCGCTGCCGACCGCGTTTCTCGCGGGCAGCGGCGCCGCGGCCGGCATCGCGATCATCAATTCGATCGGCAACCTCGCCGGCTTTGCGAGCCCCTATCTGATCGGCTATCTGAAGGACGCGACGCACAGCACCGCATCGGGCATGTACGTGCTCGCCGCGATGCTCGTGATCGGCTCGATCGCCGTGTGGCTCACGCCCGCGAAGCTCGTCAACCGATAATCGACCGTCGGCGGGGCGGCGCGCGCGTTGCGATGCGCGCGCCGCCCCGCCGCCCACTCAACCTCCTGACCCGGAACCGACGCCATGCCGCGCTTCGCCGCCAACCTCACGATGATGTACAACGAGCACGCGTTCCTCGACCGCTTCGCCGCCGCGGCACGCGACGGCTTCAAGGCGGTCGAGTACCTGTTTCCGTACGATTTTCCCGCCGCCGAGCTGAAAGCGCGCCTCGACGCGCACGGCCTCGTGCAGGCGCTCTTCAACGCGCCGCCCGGCGACTGGGCGGCGGGCGAGCGCGGGATCGCGTCGCTGCCGGGCCGCGAGGACGAGTTCAGGCGCGCGATCGACACCGCGCTCGACTACGCGCGCGTGATCGGCAACGGCAAGATCCACGTGATGGCGGGCCTGATCGCACCGACGCAGGATCGCGCGAAGCATCGCGACACGTATCTGCACAACCTCGCGCACGCGGCCGAAGCGGCGCGCGCGGAGAACGTCGCGATCGTCATCGAGCCGATCAACCCGCGCGACATGCCGGGCTTCTTCCTGAACCGCCAGGGCGACGCGCAGGCGATCTGCCGCGAGGTCGGCGCGCCGAACCTGAAGGTGCAGTTCGACTGCTATCACTGCCAGATCGTCGAAGGCGATCTCGCGACGAAGCTCAAGCGCGACATCGCGGGCATCGGCCACATCCAGATCGCGGGCGTGCCGGAGCGCCACGAGCCGGACGTCGGCGAAATCAACTATCCGTATCTGTTCGAGCTGATCGACGCGCTCGGCTACGACGGCTGGATCGGCTGCGAGTATCGGCCGAAGGCCGGCACGTCCGAGGGCCTCGGCTGGCTCGCGCCCTACCTGTAATCCCGCATTCTCACGAGGCACACTTCGATGAAAGTTCTGATCACTGGCGGCGCCGGCTTCCTCGGCCAGCGTCTCGCAAAACAGCTGCTCGCGCGCGGCGAGCTGGCCGGCCCGAACGGCGCGCCGGAACGGATCGACGCGCTCGTGCTGCTCGACGTCGTCAAGAGCAACGACTTCGGCGATCCGCGCGTGACGACGATCGTCGGCGACATCGCCGAGCGCGCCGTGCTCGACAGCGCGATCGACGAGCATACGCGCGCGATCTTCCATCTCGCCGCGATCGTCAGCGGCCAGGCGGAAGCCGACTTCGACCTCGGGATGCGGATCAATCTCGACGCGTCGCGCCTGCTGCTCGACGTATGCCGCGCGCGCGGTCACCGGCCGCGCGTCGTGTTCACGAGCTCGGTCGCGGTCTACGGCGGCGCGCTGCCCGACGTCGTGCAGGACGACACCGCGCTCGATCCGCAGTCGTCGTACGGCGCGCAAAAGGCGATCGCCGAGCGGCTGCTGTCCGACTACGCGCGGCGCGGCTTCGTCGACGGCCGCGTGCTAAGGCTGCCGACGATCAGCGTGCGGCCCGGCCGGCCGAACGCGGCGGCTTCGTCGTTCGCGAGCGGGATCATCCGCGAGCCGCTGAACGGCGAGGAAGCCGTGTGCCCGGTGCCGGGCGACACGCGGCTGTGGCTGCTGTCGCCGCGCCGCGCGATCGAGGCGCTGATCGCCGGCTGCGAGCTCGACGGCGCGAAGCTCGGCAACCGGCGCGTGATCAATCTGCCGGGGATCTCGGTGACGGTCGACGAAATGATCGACGCGCTGCGCGAAGTCGCCGGCGCCGACGCGGTGAAGCTGATCCGCCGCGCCGAGGACGAGCGCGTCGTCAAGATCGTCGGCAGCTGGCCGGGACGGTGGGACACGTCGCGCGCCGAGGCGCTCGGCCTGAAGGGCGATGCGAGTTTCGTCGACGTGATCCGCGGCTACATCGACGACGATCGGCGTTGAGCCGCGACGCCCGTCCGGGTCGTGCCGCGGGCGGGCGCATCGAATCGGTTCCAATCGCCCGCCCTCTTCCGGCTTGCCGCACGAGCGACGCCCCGGCGGGCGGACGCTTCCGCGCGGCGGGCGATCGATGCTCGTCGATGACGGTCGCAGATGACGCTCGCCGATAACGCTTTCCGTGTCGCGCACGATCCGCCCGCGCCGGCGCTTTCGCGGCCGACCCGCCGACACTTTGCTCGGCTCGACCTTCACCGCCGCACTCGCCCCGGCCGGTTCGACTCGTCCCGAACCGAACCGGCCGCGATCGACGCCCGGCGCTCCCCGCCTTCACGCCGCGCCAAGCTGCGCCCGCGAGCTTACGTTTCGCCCATCGCTCGCTTCCACGCGGCAAACGCGCACGCGGCACGCGCGCCCGGCGTTACGCTTCGAAGGCCGACGCGACAGCGGCGCGCAGCCCACTCGCCGCGCCGCGTCAAGCCCCGCGCCTTCGACACCGCCGGCATCCGCGCAGCAAGCCGCGTTTCGGACTATCGTTATAAGAATCCGGTCCTTGATTTCGCGCCGGTGCGCCACCGGACGACTGGACGAGCCTCGCCCGACGCGCCGGCCCGACGAACGCTTGGATATGGCTGCCATCTACGATTTCAGCGCGCGCAAGCTGCGCGACCTCTACGATCGACGGCTCCGCTGCGGCGCGGTGCTGGACACGGCCGCGCTGTTTCCGGACGCCGCGCGCTTCACGTCCGCGTGGCGCGCGATCCGCGACGAGGCGCTCGCGGTGGCGCGCGACCTGAGCCGGATTCCGCGCTTCCACGAGATCATGCGCGAGCAGGCGGCGATCTCCGCGAACGACGCGCGCGACTGGCGGATGTTCATCATGCAGGCATACGGCGTGCGCTTCCCGCGGAACCTGGGGCGCTGCCCGACGCTCGCGTCGAGCGTCGCGGCGTCGCCCGACGTGCTGTCCGCGGCGTTCTCATTCCTCGCGCCGGGCAAGCACATCCCGCCGCATCGCGGTCCGTTTCGCGGCATCCTGCGCGGCTATCTGGTGCTGTCGATGCCGACGCGCGCGGACGGCACGCCCGCCGCCGTCCTGAAGATCGACGGCCGCGATTACCGGCTTCACGACGGCCAGTTCCTGCTATGGGACGACACGTTCGAGCACGAGGTCTGGAACGAGAGCGACGAAGTGCGGATCGTGCTGCTGCTCGACATCCGCCGGCGCGACCTGCCGCCCGCGCTCGCGCTGCTGTCGGGCGCGCTGATCCGGCTGGTGCGCGTCGCGATCCGGCTGCGCGGCGGCGCGATTCCGGTCTAGCCGGCTCGCGCGCCGTGGCGAACGCACATCGCTCACCGCGACGGAATCGCAACGGGAATCCCGCCGATCGCGCGGTTCACCGCCTGCGCCCACCGGCATGTCATCGGCCGCTCGATGTCGCCGAACAGGATGGGCGGCAGGAAAGGCAATCCGCTCGTCGGCCGGATCAATGAAAAACCCGGCAGACGAGCGCGCGCGGCGCGGGCGGGATGCCCACGCAGCGCTTGCCGCGCTTACTGAACGCCGAGGTAGTGCTTGACGGCCGGCAGGCCCGGCTTGCCGTCGAACGTCGTCACGCCGGCGAGCCACTTGTCGAGCGCCTGCGGATTCGCCTTCAGCCACTCGCTCGCCGCCTTGTTCGGATCTTCCTTGTTCATGATCGGCAGCATCACGTGATTCTCGATCGACGTCGTGAACTGCAGGTTCGACACGAACTTCGCGACGTTCGGGCAGCGCGTCGAGTAATCGGGCGGCGTCGCGGTCAGCACTTTCGCTTCGCCGTAGTTCGGGCCGAACACGTCGTCGCCGCCGCTCAGGTAATCGATCTTCATCTGCACGTTCATCGGATGCGGCTCCCAGCCGAGGAACACGATCCACTGCTTGTCGCGGATCGCGCGGTTCACCTCGACCAGCATCCCCGCCTCGCTCGACTCGACCAGCTTGAACTTGCCGAGGCCGAACTGGTTGCCGTCGATCATCTTCTTGATGAGCGCGTTGCCGTCGTTGCCGGGCTCGATCCCGTAGATCTTGCCGTTCAGCTTGTCCGCGAACCTCTGGATGTCGGCGAACGACTTCAGGCCGCCCTGGTACACGTAATCCGGCACCGCGAGCGTGTACTTCGCGCCCGTCAGGTTCGGCGTCGCCAGCACCTTGATCGTGCCCGCCTTCGTGAACGGCGCGATCATCGGATCCATCGTCGGCGACCAGTAGCCGAGAAACACGTCGATCTGCTTGCTCTTGATCCCGGCGAACGTGATCGGCACCGACGCGATCGTCTTCGTCGGCGTGTAGCCGAGTCCGGCGAGCATCGTCGACGCGAGTCCCGTCGTCGCGGCGATGTCGGTCCAGCCGACGTCCGCAAAGCGCACCGCCTTGCAGGTCGACGGATCGCCCGCCCAGGCGCTCGCGAGCGGCGCAGCCGCAATGGCGAGCCCGCAGGCCGCCGCGATCAGATTTCGCTTCATCGTGCTTCTCCTCATCAACAAAGATGTCGTCAACATGGGATCGGTTCGTTGCTTGAACGCGCGCCGCGATCCCGGCGGCCACGCGTTTCGTTCGATGCGGTCAGCGCACCGGCACGCGCCGCTCGTGGCTCGGCGCATGGCCGAACTGCGCGCGGTACGCCTTGCTGAAATGGCACGGCGAATGAAAGCCGCAGATCGTCGTCACGCGCGCGATCGACGCGTCGGTCGTGCGCAGCAGATCGCGCGCGCGCTTCAGACGCAGCGTCAGGTAGTAATGCGTCGGCGACACGTTCAGATAGACCTTGAACATGCGCTGCAGATGCCGCTGCGACAGCCGCACGAGCCGCGCGAGCTCCTCGAGCGACAGCGGCTCCTCGATGTTGGCCTCCATCAGCCGCACGACCTCGATCAGCTCCGCGCGCGAGAAGCCGACGCGCGCGTCGACCGGAATCGGCTGCGGATCGGTCGCGCCGCGAATGCGCTCGAGAATGAACTGCTCGGAGACCTGCGCGGCGAGCGGCGGCCCGAGCCGCATGCCGACGAGGTTCAGCATCAGGTCGAGCGGCGCGGTGCCGCCCGTGCAGGTCAGCCGGTCGCGGTCGACGACGAACAGCTCGTCGGCGAAGCGCACTTGCGGAAACTCCGCGTGCAGCGCCGACAGGTTTTCCCAGTGCACCGCGCACCGGTAGCCGTCGAGCAGGCCGCACGCCATCAGCGCGTATGCGCCCGTGCAGATGCCGCCGAGCGGCACGTCGCGCGCGGCGAGCGCCGCGAGCGCGTCGCGCACCGGGGCGTCGACCGCCTCGCGAATCCGGATCCCGCCGCAGACGATCATCACGTCGGGCGGGTCGCCGACGTCGAGCATCCGCGTCGGCCGCACCGCGATCCCGTTGCTCGCGCGCACGGGCGCGCCGTCGAGCGAGAAGATCGACCAGCGGTAATGCTCGGCGCGCGCGACATAGTTCGCCATGCGCAGCACCTCGACCGCGCTCGTGAACGCGATCATCGAGAAATTCGGCAACGTCAGGAACCCGAAATGCGCGACCGAGGAAACCGGCTCGGCGCAGGCGGCGGGTGCGGCAGCGGCGGCGGACGTCACATCGTTCTCCAGCGAACGGGTTGCACGAAGCCGCTCCGGCGGCGGAACGCCCGCCGGAGACGACGCGATTGATCGACTCGCGAAACGAAGGAAGGGGAAAAGCGTCAGGCCTGCGCGACCGACGAGCGCGAGCGCGGACCGAACAGGTGCCTGAAGCCGGAGAAGAGCGGCGCTTTCACGGTGCCCGGCGCGCGGCCGAAGCTCTCGGTGATGCGGTCGAGGATGATCGCGAGCAGCACGACCGACAGGCCGCTTTCGAAGCCGAGGCCGATGTCGAGGCGCTGGATGCTCGCGAGCACGTCGTTGCCGAGGCCGCCCGCGCCGACCATCGACGCGATGATCACCATCGACAGCGCCATCATGATCGTCTGGTTCACGCCCTGCATGATCGACGGCAGCGCATTCGGGAACTGCACCTTGTAGAGCAGCTGCCACGGCGTGCAGCCGAACGCCTGCCCCGCCTCGACGATCTCGCGGTTCACATGGCGGATGCCGAGGCTCGTCAGGCGCACCGCGGGCGGCATCGCGAAGATCACCGTCGACAGGATGCCCGGCACGCGGCCGAGGCCGAACAGCATCGCGGCCGGAATCAGGTAGACGAACGCGGGCATCGTCTGCATCAGATCGAGGATCGGACGCACGATCGCCGCGACCCACTTGCTCTTCGCGGCCCAGATGCCGAGCGGAATGCCGAGCACGAGGCTCACGATCGTCGACGACAGCGTGAGCCCGAGCGTGACGATCATCTGGTCCCAGAAGCCCGTCGCGAAGATCAGGAACAGCGACAGCGCGGTGAAGATCGCGAAGCGCCAGCCGACGCGCCAGAGCCCGACGCCGATGAAGAGCGCCATCATCGCCCACATCGGCACGGCCTGCAGCCCGTGCTCGACGAGCGCGGCGAGCCCCTCGATCGCGCGGCCGATCGCATCGAACGTCTTCGCATCGTGGTCGAGCAGATAGTGAACCGACTGATCGACCCAGCTACCGAGCGGAATGAGTTCAGACATGGGAACCTCGCGAACGCGTAATGGCTTTCAGAAGCACGGCCCGGTCGACCGAGCCGCAATAACAGCCGTCGTCGTCGACGACGGGCAGTGCATGCGAATGCGCGACGACGCGCTCGACGACGTGATCGAGCGTCGCATCGCGCCGGATGCTCTCGACCTGGCGGACGTTCGGCGTCGCGCTGTTCAGCGCGTCGCGCGTGACGAAGCCGCGGATCTTGCGCGCGTCGTCGAGCACGAACGCGTACTCCGCGCTGCCGTTCAGCGAGGCGGCGACGTTCGTCGCGTCGAGCTTCGACACGAGCGGCACGGCGCCCGTCAGCATCAGGTCGCCCGCCGTCAGATAGCGGCTCGTGTCGATGCCTTCGAAGAACGCGCGCACGTAGTCGTCGGCGGGGCTCGCGATGATCTCCTGCGGCGTGCCGACCTGCACGAGCCGGCCGCCTTCCATGATCGCGATCCGGCTGCCGATGCGCAGCGCCTCTTCGAGATCGTGCGACACGAACATGATCGTGCGGCGCTGCTCCTTCTGCAGTTGCAGCAGCACGTTCTGCATTTCCTTGCGCTTCAGCGGATCGAGCGCGGAGAACGCCTCGTCCATGATCATCAGCGACGGGTTGACGGCGAGCGCGCGCGCGAGGCCGACGCGCTGCTGCATGCCGCCCGACAGCTCGGCGGGCAGCTTGTGCGCGAATTGCGCGAGGCCGACCTGCTCGAGCACTTCCATCGCGCGCCGCTCGCGATCCTTGCGGCTCATGCCGCCGACTTCGAGGCCGAACGCGGCGTTCGACAGCACCGTGCGCTGCGGCATCAGCGCGAACGACTGGAACACCATGCTCATGTCCGTGCGGCGCAGCGCGGTCAGCTCGGAACGGCGCACCGCGGCGACGTCGCGACCGTCGATCAGCACCTTGCCGGCGCTCGGCTCGACGAGCCGGTTGACGAGCCGGATCAGCGTCGACTTGCCGGAGCCGGACAGGCCCATCAGCACGAAAATCTCGCCTTCCCGCACGTCGAACGATACGTTGTGCACGCCGACCACCTGGCCCGTGCGCGCGAACACGTCGTCCTTCGTCGCGCCCGCGGCGAGCATGTCCAGCGCTTGCCGCGGATTGCTTCCAAACACCTTGCACAGACCTTCGACTACAACCTTCGGGGCATCCATTGCAACGTCTCCTCGTGTAGCGGGGAAATACGCCGTCACAGCGTGCCTACATGGTTGCTAGAAAAAACCCCGTGCAGCCGACGAATTACGACAAACGCTTGCGCAAATACGACACGCCCGTGCATCGCAGCAATGGTGCGGTGCACGAGCGCGCGAAGCCGCCGCACCGCCGCTCCCGGCCCGCGCGCCGCTCCGGCTAGCCGGGCGCCGGCTCAACGCCGGTATGGCGGCAACGTTACTTCGAGCGTGCCGTCGGCCGGTGTATCTTCGCGGTGCCCGATGCAAGCTGGCTTCGATGCTTGCCCATCGCGAACGCGAACACGAGCGCGAGCGCATCCGAAAACGCCGCCGGCCGGATGAGCGCCTTGGTGTTCAACAGGGTCAGGTTGTGGAACTTCAGATCGCCTGATTGCAGCCAGACGAACGAACGCGGCGGCGTGAACGGCACGCTGGGCCGCGGCGGCAGGCCGAAGGGATTCGCACGCCCGGTGATCTCGAGCTGACGCGACGAGTCGCAGCTCGTCTTGGCGTCGGCGAGGTGCGCGCCCGGATACGCGAAGATGTAGCGATTGAACCGCGTTTGCAGCACATCGCACGACACCATGATTTCGCCGGTGGAGATATGCAGATCGAAATCGTCGAGCTTGTCGAAATCGACTACCGCGTGCGCGCGCTTCGATTCGAGCCGGCCGTCGAGTCGAAGCACGTGAAATCCGGGATCCCCGCTCAGGTAGACATCCGCCTGACCGCCCCGGATGCCGACTTGCGCGTAGCCCGAGCCTCGATCCGTCGGCGCGAGCGAGCCGGCGCGCCGCCTCCGACCGCCTCGCCGGCCTTCTTCATATTTCCCCTTCTTTTTCCAGGCATCGACATCGCGAACCGACGGTGCGACATCGTCGCGAGCAGGATCGCGCATCGATGTCCCGATCATCGTTGCGCGCAGACGCGTTCGGTTGGATATGCCAAACGATCGGCATCCGGCCGCATCCGAAATTGAGCGAGGTAAACCACCCATCGCCGACGCCCGAATTTTTTGTTCCGCGCGCTCGCGCAGACACAAAAAAAGCCCCGCCGACATTCCCACCGGCGGGGCCAACCCATGTCAGAGAAGACTTCATGGAGGAGACGAAAGCGATCATATCGACCCGCCCACCGCATCCCAACCAAGCATTTCTGCTATCCAATTGCGCCGCGCGCGACGCCGTTCAACCGTGCGCGGGGCATATCGATAGAACGAAAAGTCGTTTCCCGGACTTCGACCGGGTCGCTACCATGCAACTTTCCGCCTGCTGAAATCAGGCGCCGCACCCTCAAGGAGCGCACTTTGACCGCATTCGATCAACATCGCCGGCCGTTCGTCGTGGGCATCGGCGGCACCACGCGCGCGGCCTCGTCGACCGAGCGGGCGCTGGGCTTCGCGCTGCGCGGCGCGCAGGCGGCGGGCGCACGCACGCGTCTGTTCGACGGCCCGTTCCTGCATTCGCTGCCGCACTACGCGCCCGAACGCAAGGCGCTCACCGATGCGCAACGCGAACTGATCGACGCGGTGCGCGCGGCCGACGCGATCATCATCGCGACGCCCGGCTATCACGGCGGCGTGTCCGGCCTTGTCAAGAACGCGCTCGACACGCTCGAAGAGCTGCGCGCCGACGAGCGGCCCTATCTCGACGGACGCGCGGTCGGCAGCATCGTCACCGCGTACGGCTGGCAAGCGGCGGGCACCGTGCTGACGTCGCTGCGCGCGATCGTCCACGCGCTGCGCGGCTGGCCGACGCCGTTCGGCGCCGCGGTCAACACGCTCGAGACGCGCTTCGAAACGATCGACAGTTGCTCCGACACGAAGGTCGCGGCGCAGCTCGAGACCGTCGGCGCACAGGCCGCCGAGTTCGCGCTCGCGTTCGCGTCGCACCGCGCGGCGACTCGCGTCGCAAACGGCGGCACGTTCGCACCGGCGCTGGAAGCCGCGACAAGCTGAACGCACGCGCATCATCGCGTGCGCCGCGCGGCGCACGCTTCGCTCCAATCGACGCCCCGTCGCCCTGCCCGCGATCGCCGCGAATTCACTCGCGCTTCCCCATTCCAAGCTGCTCGATCGGCGAACGACGGCCGGCCGCGCTCGACTGGCGCGTCTCTTCGTCGCGGCGTGCGCGGCCATCGCATCGCCCGGCATCGACGGGCGCCACTTCGACCGTTGACGCATCCGGCGACGCGCAACAGCCCCCCGCCGCCACGCATATCGCCCCGACATGCGCGGTCATGATCATTCGCGTGCGCCGGGTGATTTGCTTACACATAAAGATTGGTTCACGCGCACGCGTCGATTGCTTACGCTGCACTCTCGTTCCATCCCTTCGCGAAAGCCATGAATCGTTCGATCCGCTACAAGGGCTACGAGGTCGCGCCCGCTGCGGCGCGCTTGCCGAACGGCCTGTTCGCCGCGAACCTCACGATCGAGAAGGCCGGCCCGGCGCCGGCCCGCGCCTATTCGTTCGACGCAATCGATTTCTTCTTCGACGAAGAGCACGCGCTCGCGTATGCGTTCCGCTGGGGACGCCTGTGGGTCGACTCTCACTGTTGAGCACGGCGCCGGCATCGGCCGCCAAAATACGCGATTCATCGAGGCATGTAAAAATCGGCGGCTCCTGACATCACGATGCCAATCAAGCCATGTCTGACACGCTGCGACGAGAGCAAGCGGCGGATCACGCTATGCGCAACTGGGTCCATGAGAGTCGCGACCCAGTGCAAGTCGGTTCCGACACGCACAAGCAGATGTTCTGCCGAATGCTGCTCGACACCCACAATCCATACAAGCCGGCCGTCATCGACTGGCCGCCCCTCGAACCCGAAGCGCTTCGGCGCCTGACGTCGCTGCCCATCTGGGACATCGCCGTGCAGACCGAAGGCCGCGCGTCGATCCGCGTCGCGACATTCGCATCGACGGTGCGCGACCCACTGCTGCGCGAAGCGCTCGACATGGACGCCGCCGAGGAAGCGCGTCACAAGGTCGTGCTGTCGAAGCTCGTCGGCGCATACGGGATCCGGCTCGCGCCGGAGCCCGCCTATCCGGCGCCGAACGACGCCGAATGGGCATGGATGGTCACGGGCTTCAGCGAATGCATCGACAGCTTCTTCGCGTTCGGCCTGTTCCGCTCCGCGCAGCGCTCAGGCTATTTTCCGGAGGAACTCGTCGAGACGTTCGAACCGGTGATCCAGGAAGAAGGCCGCCACATCCTGTTCTTCGTGAACTGGTTCGCCTGGTACTGGCGCAACATGCCGTGGCGGCGGCGGCCGTGGTTCTTCGCGCGCGTCGCGGCGGTATGGGCGTTCCTGATCTGGGAGCGAATCGGCATCGCGCGCGGGATCGACGCCGACGGCGTCGCGCGCGACGCGAACTTTCCGGCCAACACCGCGGCGACGGTCGGCGATGCGCTCAATCCGCGCGATCTGATCGAGCTGTGCCTTTCCGAGAACGATCATCGAATGGCCGGCTACGACAAGCGGCTGCTGCGGCCGACGATCGTGCCGCGGCTCGCGCGGTTCGCGCTGCGCTTCATCAAGAAGTAGCGGTTCGCCTCGTTGCAGGACGTCGTCGCTGCTCGCAGCATCGAGACGAGCGAGCGCGACGCCGCCTGCGAACCGTCCGCCGCCGACCGATGCGATGTATCGGTGGTACGCCCTCCCCCTTTGCGACTGCTTCGATGCGTGCGTCGCGCGTGCCGCCGTTCGTGGTCGAACTTCCGGACAAGCGCCCGTCGCAACCCGCTGCGGCCGATGGTCGCAAAGCATCGAATGACGGCGACCTGACGCCCGGCTAAAAAAGAGACGCACCCCGCATCTTGATCGGCAAAAAGTACCGTTCCCATCAGATCCTCTGGCGCTGCATTTCTGCGCAGCGTCGCACGGCATGCGACGCGCCCTCATGCGCGCCTGGAAGGATTCGGCCGCATGCGTAGCTTGTCGACGCCAATCCGCCAGCACGACAGCAATTTGAAAGCGTTGTGACAAAGCGTATCTGGCCGGTAACGATTCCCGGCGACCGATCAACGACACGTAAATGTGCGAAAGAGATTTGGAAGTCTCTCCACAATTTTCTTGCAATTTTGCGCACGACACGAGTAATTGATCGCACTTCACCTGATGAACCGCAGATGTCCGCCGGGCGCGGCGCTACACGCTTCGGCGCATTCGCAAAGAAATTCGCGTCATCGGCCTTCCGGGCATAAAGGCCGTTCAAAACAAAATGTATTTTCCATGGAAAATACATTTATTAATCATTCAGCCCCCCACAAAACAAATAATTAATATTTAAATAACCAGCATCCTTACAAACAGAAAGAAAAATGAACGGCGCAAACGTTTTCCGTGATATCGGCGTCTCTTTACGTTTACGCAAGCGAACCCCTCCAAGCTACCCAACCCCGCTCTTCCCTGCCGCACGGCACATCACACGTGCTCAACAGCCTTTCATCTGCCTATTCGTATTACGTTCCAAATTGACAGAAATCAACCAATTCCACTTTTTACCTTCAAACTTTTTTAAGCATTCCCTATTCGAATTTTGCAATCCTTTTAAGTTATAAAAACATTAATCAAATAGACTCCGCGCACCAAATTTAAAAGCGTGGGCACGGGTTCTTTGGTCAGACAAATAACTCTGCCGTGTTGCACCGGTCCCCAGAGGTCTTTTTGTCATGAACCGCTCGTACCGCTCGATCTGGAATGAAGCCCTTGGCGCGTGGGTCGCCGCTTCTGAAATCTCGTCCGCCCGCGGCAAGCCGAACAAATCGGCCGTCGCGAAGGCAGTCGTCGCCGCCGTGCTGCTCGCTGGCGGCGGCATCGACGTTGCACAGGCGCAATACTCGGCTGGCGGCGGAACGGCAATCGGCGCGCAATCGGTCTCGATCGGCGGGGGCTTCGGCAGCACGACCACCGCGTCGGGCTCGACTTCGATCGCGATCGGCGCGAATGCGACGGCGTCGGGCAACTACTCGCAAGCATTCGGCCAGGCGTCGACCGCGAGCGGCAGCAGCGCGATCGGCATCGGCTCGGGCTCGAAGGCGCTCAACACGGGCGCGACCGCGGTCGGCAACGACGCGACGGCGTCCGGCACGAGCGCAATCGCGATCGGCGGCGGCAACAGCAGCGGCACGGGCGGCTCGGCGGCGCTCGGCAACAACTCGATTGCGATCGGTCGATTCGCGAACACGACGGCGGCAGCGACGGGCGGCATCGCGATGGGCACGAGCTCAACGGTGTCGACGGTCAATGGCATCGCGATCGGCAACGGCGCGCTCGCGACCAATGCGACGTCGAATCCGGCGCTCGCGATCGGCAACCTGGCGTCGGCCACGAACACCAACGCCTCGGCACTCGGCAACGGCGCGCTCGCGAGCGGCTCGGGGGCATCGGCACTCGGCACGCAGGCAATTGCGACGGGCAACAACTCGGTCGCGGCCGGCGCCGGCGCAACGGCGGCCGACACCGGCTCGGTCTCGATCGGCAACAACAGCTCGGCTGCGTATGCGAACAGCGTCGCGATCGGCGCGGGCAGCGTGACCGGCACGGCGGCGCCCACCGGCACGGGCTATCTGACGGGCACTGCGGCGCCGTTGTCCGAAGTGTCGGTCGGCAGCTCGACCGCCCTTCGCCGCATCACGAACGTCGCCGACGGCTCGGCGCCGCAGGATGCGGTGACGGTCTCTCAGTTGAGCACCGGCATGAGCACGACGGCGAGCAGCATCGCGAGCCTGTCGACGTCGGCGTCGACCGGCATCAATTCGCTGTCGACCGGCCTCAGCAGCACGAACAGCTCGCTGACTTCGTTGTCGACTTCCACGTCGTCCGGCATCAGCACTGCGCAAAGCGGCGTCAATTCGCTGTCCACGGGGCTGTCGACGACCAATAGCTCGGTCACTTCGCTTTCCACGTCGACCTCGACGGGCCTGAGCTCCGCCAACAGCTCCATTGCTTCGCTGTCGACCTCGACTTCGACCGGCATCGGCTCGCTGTCCACCGGCTTGAGTACGACCAACAGCACCGTCACGTCGCTGTCCGCGTCGACCTCGACGGGCCTGAGCTCCGCCAACAGCTCCATTGCTTCGCTGTCGACCTCGACTTCGACCGGCATCGGCTCGCTGTCCACCGGCTTGAGTACGACTAATAGCAACGTCGCTTCGCTGTCGAGCGGCCTGAGCACCACCAACAGCTCGCTGACTTCGTTGTCGACATCCGCGTCGTCCGGCATCAGCACTGCGCAAAGCGGCGTCAATTCGCTGTCCACCGGCCTGTCGACGACCAATAGCACCGTCACGTCGTTGTCCACGTCGACCTCGACGGGCTTGAGCTCCGCCAATAGCTCCATTGCTTCGCTGTCCACCTCGACTTCGACCGGCATCGGCTCGCTGTCGACCGGCTTGAGTACGACTAATAGCAACGTCGCTTCGCTGTCGAGCGGCCTCAGCACCACCAACAGCTCGCTGACCTCGCTGTCGACTTCCGCGTCGTCCGGCATCAGCACTGCGCAAAGCGGCGTCAATTCGCTGTCCACCGGCCTGTCGACGACCAATAGCACCGTCACGTCGCTTTCCACGTCGACCTCGACGGGCCTGAGCTCCGCCAACAGCTCCATTGCTTCGCTGTCGACCTCGACTTCGACCGGCATCGGTTCGCTGTCCACCGGCTTGAGTACGACTAATAGCAACGTCGCTTCGCTGTCGAGCGGCCTGAGCACCACCAACAGCTCGCTGACCTCGCTGTCGACTTCCGCGTCGTCCGGCATCAGCACTGCGCAAAGCGGCGTCAATTCGCTGTCCACCGGCCTGTCGACGACCAATAGCACCGTCACGTCGTTGTCCACGTCGGCCTCGACGGGCCTGAGTTCCGCCAACAGCTCCATTGCTTCGCTGTCGACCTCGACTTCGACCGGCATCGGCTCGCTGTCCACCAGCCTGTCGACCGTCACGACGACGACCAACAACCTCGGCAACAGCACCGCCTCGGCGCTCGGCGGCGGCGCGACGTACGATCCGGCGACCGGCACGATCTCCGCCCCCTCGTATACGACGTACAACGCCAACGGCACGACGACGAACAACAACAGCGTCGGCTTCGCGATCGCCAACATCAACGCGAACGGCATCAAGTACTTCCACGCGAATTCGACGGGCCCCGACAGCATCGCAACGGGTACCGACGCCGTCGCGATCGGCTCGGGCGCGACAGCCGCCACGGCAAACTCGGTCGCGCTCGGCGCGAACTCGGTGACGGCCGCGGCCAACCCCACCAGCAGCGCGACGATCGGCTCGACCACGCTCGGAACGTTCGCGGGCAGCGCGCCCGTCGGCGTCGTGAGCGTCGGTGCACCGGGCGCCGAACGCCAGATCACGAACGTCGCCGCCGGTCAGGTTTCGGCCACCAGCACCGACGCAATCAACGGCAGCCAGCTTTACTCGGTCGCGTCGAAGCTCGACTCGGCTTCGAGCTCGATCGCGTCGCTCTCGACCTCCACGTCGACTGGCATCGGTTCGCTTTCGACCGGCATCTCGACGACCAGCAGCACCGTCGCCTCGCTGTCGACCTCGACGTCGACCGGCATCGGCTCGCTGTCGACCGGCTTGTCGACGACCAACAGCTCGGTTGCTTCGCTGTCGACTTCGACGTCCACCGGCCTGAGCTCGACGAATAGCTCCATCGCGTCGCTCTCGACTTCTTCGTCCACCGGCATCAGCTCGCTGTCCACTGGTCTGTCGACCACTGACAGCAACGTTGCTTCGCTGTCGACCTCGACCTCGACCGGCATCGGCTCGCTGTCGACCGGCTTGTCGACCACCAACAGCACGGTTGCTTCGCTTTCGACTTCTTCGTCCACCGGCATCAGCTCGCTGTCCACTGGTCTGTCGACCACTGACAGCAACGTCGCTTCGCTTTCGACCGGCCTCTCGACGACCAACAGCTCGGTCGCTTCGCTGTCGACTTCGACGTCCACCGGCCTGAGCTCGGCGAACAGCTCCATCGCGTCGCTCTCGACCTCCTCGTCCACCAGCATCAGCTCGCTGTCCACTGGCCTGTCGACCACCGACAGCAACGTCGCCTCGCTGTCGACCTCGACTTCGACCGGCATCGGTTCGCTGTCCACCGGCCTCTCGACGACCAACAGCAACGTCGCTTCGCTGTCGACTTCGACGTCCACGGGCTTGAGCTCGGCGAATAGCTCCATCGCGTCGCTCTCGACTTCCTCGTCCACCGGCATCAGCTCGCTGTCCACTGGTCTGTCGACCACTGACAGCAACGTTGCTTCGCTTTCGACCGGCCTCTCGACGACCAACAGCTCGGTCGCTTCGCTGTCGACTTCGACTTCCACCGGCCTGAGCTCGGCGAATAGCTCCGTCGCGTCGCTGTCGACCTCGACGTCCACCGGCCTGAGCTCGGCGAACAGCTCCATCGCGTCGCTCTCGACCTCCTCGTCCACCGGTATCAGTTCGCTGTCCACTGGTCTGTCGACCACTGACAGCAACGTCGCTTCGCTGTCGACCGGCATCTCGACGACCAACAGCACGGTCGCTTCGCTGTCGACTTCGACTTCCACCGGCCTGAGTTCGACGAACAGCTCGATCGCGTCGCTCTCGACCTCCTCGTCCACCAGCATCAGCTCGCTGTCGACCTCCTCGTCCACCGGCATCAACTCGCTGTCCACTGGTCTGTCGACCACTGACAGCAACGTTGCTTCGCTTTCGACCTCGACCTCGACCGGCATCGGTTCGCTGTCGACCGGCCTCTCGACGACCAACAGCAACGTCGCTTCGCTTTCCACGTCGACCTCGACCAGCATCGGCTCGCTGTCGACCGGCTTGTCGACCACCAACAGCACGGTTGCTTCGCTTTCGACTTCTTCGTCCACCGGCATCAGCTCGCTGTCCACTGGTCTGTCGACCACTGACAGCAACGTCGCTTCGCTGTCGACCGGCCTCTCGACGACCAACAGCTCGGTCGCTTCGCTTTCGACTTCGACGTCCACCGGCCTGAGCTCAGCAAGTAGCTCGATCGCGTCGCTGTCGACCTCCTCGTCCACCGGCATCAGCTCGCTGTCCACTGGTCTGTCGACCACTGACAGCAACGTTGCTTCCCTGTCGACTTCGACGTCCACCGGCCTGAGCTCGGCGAATAGCTCCATCGCGTCGCTCTCGACCTCCTCGTCCACCAGCATCAGTTCGCTGTCCACTGGCCTGTCGACCACCGACAGCAACGTTGCTTCGCTGTCCACGTCGACCTCGACCGGCATCGGTTCGCTGTCCACCGGCCTCTCGACCACCAACAGCACCGTTGCTTCGCTGTCCACCTCGACCTCGACCGGCATCGGCTCGCTTTCGACCGGCTTGTCGACCACCAACAGCTCGGTTGCCTCGCTGTCGACTTCGACTTCCACCGGCCTGAGCTCGGCGAATAGCTCCGTCGCGTCGCTCTCGACCTCGACGTCCACCGGCCTGAGCTCGACGAACAGCTCCATCGCATCGCTCTCGACCTCCTCGTCCACCGGTATCAGTTCGCTGTCCACTGGTCTGTCGACCACTGACAGCAACGTTGCTTCGCTGTCGACTTCGACGTCCACGGGCTTGAGCTCGGCGAATAGCTCCATCGCGTCGCTCTCGACCTCTTCGTCCACCGGCATCAGCTCGTTGTCAACGGGTCTCTCGACCACTGACAGCAACGTTGCTTCGCTGTCGACCGGCCTCTCGACGACCAACAGCAACGTCGCTTCGCTGTCGACTTCGACGTCCACGGGCTTGAGCTCGGCGAATAGCTCCATCGCGTCGCTCTCGACTTCCTCGTCCACCGGCATCAGCTCGCTGTCCACTGGTCTGTCGACCACTGACAGCAACGTTGCTTCGCTTTCGACCGGCCTCTCGACGACCAACAGCTCGGTCGCCTCTCTGTCGACCTCGACGTCGACCGGCATCGGCTCGCTGTCCACCGGCTTGTCGACGACCAACAGCTCAGTTGCTTCGCTGTCGACTTCTTCGTCCACCGGCATCAGTTCGCTGTCCACTGGTCTGTCGACCACCGACAGCAACGTCGCTTCGCTGTCGACCTCGACTTCGACCGGCATCGGTTCGCTGTCCACCGGCCTCTCGACGACCAACAGCACCGTCGCCTCGCTGTCGACCTCGACGTCGACCGGCATCGGCTCGCTGTCCACCGGCTTGTCGACGACCAACAGCTCGGTTGCTTCGCTTTCGACTTCTTCGTCCACCGGCATCAGCTCGCTTTCGACTGGCCTGTCAACCACCGACAGCACCGTCGCCTCGCTGTCGACCTCGACCTCGACCGGCATCGGCTCGCTGTCCACCGGCCTCTCGACCACCAACAGCACGGTCGCTTCGCTGTCGACTTCGACGTCCACGGGCTTGAGCTCGGCGAATAGCTCCATCGCGTCGCTCTCGACTTCCTCGTCCACCGGCATCAGCTCGCTGTCCACTGGTCTGTCGACCACTGACAGCAACGTTGCTTCGCTTTCGACCGGCCTCTCGACGACCAACAGCTCGGTCGCCTCTCTGTCGACTTCGACTTCCACCGGCATCGGTTCGCTGTCGACCGGCTTGTCGACGACCAACAGCTCAGTTGCTTCGCTGTCGACTTCGACGTCCACGGGCTTGAGCTCGGCGAATAGCTCCATCGCGTCGCTCTCGACCTCTTCGTCCACCGGCATCAGTTCGCTGTCCACTGGTCTGTCGACCACCGACAGCAACGTTGCTTCGCTGTCCACGTCGACCTCGACCGGCATCGGCTCGCTGTCGACCGGCTTGTCGACCACCAACAGCACGGTCGCTTCGCTGTCGACTTCGACGTCCACCGGCCTGAGCTCGACGAACAGCTCCATCGCATCGCTGTCGACCTCCTCGTCCACCGGTATCAGTTCGCTGTCCACTGGTCTGTCGACCACTGACAGCAACGTCGCTTCGCTGTCGACCGGCATCTCGACGACCAACAGCACGGTCGCTTCGCTGTCGACTTCGACTTCCACCGGCCTGAGCTCGGCGAACAGCTCCATCGCGTCGCTCTCGACCTCTTCGTCCACCGGCATCAGTTCGCTGTCCACTGGCCTGTCGACCACCGACAGCAACGTCGCTTCGCTGTCGACCTCGACTTCGACCGGCATCGGTTCGCTGTCCACCGGCTTGTCGACGACCAACAGCTCGGTTGCTTCGCTGTCGACTTCGACTTCCACCGGCCTAAGCTCGGCGAATAGCTCGATCGCGTCGCTGTCGACCTCCTCGTCCACCAGCATCAGTTCGCTGTCCACTGGCCTGTCGACCACCGACAGCAACGTTGCTTCGCTGTCCACGGCGACCTCGACCGGCATCGGCTCGCTGTCGACCGGCTTGTCGACGACCAACAGCTCGGTTGCTTCGCTTTCGACTTCGACGTCCACCGGCCTGAGCTCGACGAACAGCTCCATCGCATCGCTGTCGACCTCGACTTCGACCGGCATCGGTTCGCTGTCGACCGGCTTGTCGACGACCAACAGCTCGGTTGCCTCGCTGTCGACTTCGACTTCCACCGGCCTGAGCTCGGCGAATAGCTCCGTCGCGTCGCTCTCGACCTCGATGTCCACCGGCCTGAGCTCGACGAACAGCTCCATCACATCGCTCTCGACCTCCTCGTCCACCGGTATCAGTTCGCTGTCCACTGGTCTGTCGACCACCGACAGCAACGTTGCTTCGCTGTCCACGGCGACCTCGACCGGCATCGGCTCGCTGTCGACCGGCTTGTCGACCACCAACAGCACGGTCGCTTCGCTGTCGACTTCGACTTCCACCGGCCTGAGCTCGGCGAATAGCTCCGTCGCGTCGCTGTCGACCTCTTCGTCCACTGGCATCAGTTCGCTGTCCACTGGCCTGTCGACCACCGACAGCAACGTTGCTTCGCTGTCCACGTCGACCTCAACCGGCATCAGCTCGCTGTCGACCGGCATCTCGACGACCAACAGCACGGTCGCGTCGCTTTCGACTTCGACGTCCACCGGCCTGAGCTCGGCGAATAGCTCCGTCGCGTCGCTGTCGACCTCTTCGTCCACCGGCATCAGTTCGCTGTCCACTGGTTTGTCGACCACCGACAGCAACGTTGCTTCGCTGTCCACGTCGACCTCAACCGGCATCAGCTCGCTGTCGACCGGTCTCTCGACGACCAACAGCTCGGTCGCTTCGCTGTCGACCTCGACGTCCACCGGCCTGAGCTCGGCGAATAGCTCCGTCGCGTCGCTGTCGACCTCTTCGTCCACCGGCATCAGTTCGCTGTCCACTGGTTTGTCGACCACCAACAGCAACGTCGCCTCGCTGTCGACCTCGACCTCGACCGGCATCGGCTCGCTGTCCACCGGCCTCTCGACCACCAACAGCACGGTCGCTTCGCTGTCGACTTCGACTTCCACCGGCCTGAGCTCGGCGAATAGCTCCGTCGCGTCGCTGTCGACCTCTTCGTCCACTGGCATCAGTTCGCTGTCCACTGGCCTGTCGACCACCGACAGCAACGTTGCTTCGCTGTCCACGTCGACCTCAACCGGCATCAGCTCGCTGTCGACCGGCATCTCGACGACCAACAGCACGGTCGCGTCGCTTTCGACTTCGACGTCCACCGGCCTGAGCTCGGCGAATAGCTCCGTCGCGTCGCTGTCGACCTCTTCGTCCACCGGCATCAGTTCGCTGTCCACTGGTTTGTCGACCACCGACAGCAACGTTGCTTCGCTGTCCACGTCGACCTCAACCGGCATCAGCTCGCTGTCGACCGGTCTCTCGACGACCAACAGCTCGGTCGCTTCGCTGTCGACCTCGACGTCCACCGGCCTGAGCTCGGCGAATAGCTCCGTCGCGTCGCTGTCGACCTCTTCGTCCACCGGCATCAGTTCGCTGTCCACTGGTTTGTCGACCACCAACAGCAACGTCGCCTCGCTGTCGACCTCGACCTCGACCGGCATCGGCTCGCTGTCAACGGGTCTCTCGACGACCAACAGCAACGTCGCGTCGCTTTCAACTTCGACGTCCACGGGCCTGAGCTCGGCAAGTAGCTCGATCGCATCGCTCTCGACCTCCTCATCGACTGGCATCAGTTCGCTTTCGACTGGCCTGTCGACCACCGACAGCACCGTTGCTTCGCTGTCCACGTCGACCTCGACCGGCATCGGTTCGCTGTCCACCGGCCTCTCGACCACCAACAGCACCGTCGCTTCGCTGTCCACCTCGACCTCGATCGGCATCGGCTCACTGTCGACGAGCATCAGCTCGATCACGTCGAGCACGAGCAACCTCGGCAACAGCACCGCGGCGGCGCTCGGCGGCGGCGCGGCGTACGATCCGGCGACCGGCACGATCTCCGCCCCCTCGTACACGACGTACAACGCCGACGGCACGACGACGAGCAACAGCAGCGTCGCCTCCGCGATCGACAACATCAATGCGAAGGGCACCAAGTACTTCCACGCGAACTCGACCGATCCGGACGGCCAGGCGACGGGCGCGAACAGCGTCGCGATCGGCTCGAACGCGATCGCGAACATCGACAATTCGGTCGCGATCGGCAACGGCGCGACGACGTCGGCGGCCGTGTCCGTCAAGTCAGCGACCGTCGGCGGCATGACGTTCGGCGGCTTCGCCGGCAGCGCCCCGGTCGGCGTGTTCAGCGTCGGCGCGCCGGGTGCGGAACGCCAGGTCACGAACGTCGCAGCCGGCCGCATCTCCGCGACCAGCACCGACGCCGTCAACGGCAGCCAGCTCTACGCGACCAACAGCAACGTCGCGTCGCTGTCGACCGGCCTGAACACGACGAACAGCAATCTCGCGTCACTGTCCACGTCGACGTCGACCGCCGTCGGCGCGCTGTCCACCGGCCTGTCGACGACCAACAGCAACGTCGCTTCGCTGTCCACCTCGACATCGACCGCCGTCGGCTCGCTGTCCACCGGCCTGTCGACCACCAACAGCAACCTCGCTTCGCTGTCCACGTCGACGTCGACCGGCATCGGCTCGCTGTCCACCGGCCTGTCGACGACGAACACCAGCGTCGCGTCGCTGTCGACCAGCGTGACCAACATCAGCACGCAACTGACGTCGCTGTCGACGTCGATCGTCAGCAGCACGAACAACTCGATCCGCTCGCTGCCGGCGAGCGCGGGCGTCGCCGCCGACATGAGCGCGCCGACCGCCGCCGCGCCGTCGGTCACGGCCGGCTCGAACTCGGCCGCGATCGGCGCGAACTCGAACGACGGCGGCCGCTCGAACGTCGTCTCGGTCGGCAGCTCGACGCAGCAGCGGCAGGTCACGAACGTCGCCGCCGGCACGGAAGGCACCGACGCGGTCAACGTCAACCAGTTGAATACGCTGTCTACTTCTATGTCACAATCGCTGACGGGTCAGCAGACTCAGATCAACAATCTGGGCACGCAGCTGAACCAGACTCAGCAAGCGCTGCAGCAGACCGACACGATGGCCCGTCAGGGCATCGCGGCCGCCACCGCGCTGACGATGCTGCCGCAGGTCGAACCCGGCAAGACGATCAACGTCGCCGTCGGCGTCGCCCGCTTCGCAGGTCAGTCGGGGATGGCGTTCGGCGCGACCGCGCATGTGACAACCAACGGCATTCTCAAGCTGGGCATCGGCGTGTCGGGGCAGAACAAGACCTTCGGTGCAGGATATGGATATAGCTGGTGATCGATTCCGTCCGCTCTTCGTCAACCGGGCCGCATGACGCGCCCGGCAAGCGCCTCGCCGTCGGCATCTCGCTCTTCGCCCGCGACGGCCAGGCAATCTGGGAAAACGGCATTCATCAGAACATCGCGTTCCTGGCAATGATGCTCAGGAAGTCGGACCGGGTCGGCCCGGTCTACTTCCTGAACGGCGGCGACGCGAAAGCACTGCCCGCCGGCCTCGATCTCGAGGGCCTCGACGTGCCGCTCGTGCAGCCGCGCGACGTGTCGCACGCGCTCGACGTCGTGATCGAGATGGGCGCGCAGTTGCCCGTCGACTGGCTCAAGTACATGAAGGCGCTCGGCAAGAAGCTCGTCGTCTGCTTCGTCGGCCACACGTACAGCGGGCTCTGCGAGACGCCGATGTTCAACCGGCCGTCAGGGCACATCTTCAACGGCGGGCCGTTCGACGAAGTGTGGATCCTGCCGAAATCCGAGAAGATCGACGCGCCGCTCTTGCGCACGCTCACGCGCGCGCCGGTGCACGTCGTCCCGCACATCTGGTCGCCGTACTTCATCGAGCGCCGCGCGCGCCAGCTCGACGCCGAGGGGCTGCGATTCGGCTACGAGCCGGGCCGCGCGAAGTGGCGGCTGTCGATTCTCGAGCCGAACATCTCGGTCGTGAAGACCTGCCACTACCCGATGCTCGCCGCCGACGAGTTCCACCGCGCGCAGCCCGACGCGGTCGAGCACCTGTTCGTCGTCAACTCGCTGCACATGAAAGAGCATCCGACGTTCGTCCATTTCGCGAACAGTCTCGATCTCGTCCGCCAGCACAAGGCGACCTTCGAGCCGCGCATCGATCTGCCGTCGTTCCTCGCGCAGCACGGCGACGCGGTGATCTCGCACCAGTGGGAAAACCCGCAGAACTATCTGTACTACGACGTGCTGTACGGCGGCTATCCGCTCGTGCACAATTCGCCGCTGCTCGGCGACGCCGGCTACTACTACCCGGAATTCGATTCCGCGGCGGGCGGCCGCGCGCTGCTGCACGCATGGCGGCATCACGATACGCATCTCGGCGACTACCGCCGCAAAGCCGATGCGCTCCTGCACGGCGTGTCGATCGACAACCGCGACAACCTCGACGCGTACGTCGCGCGTCTGGCCGCATAAGCCTTTTCCCCGGAGAGAACGCATGTCAGAAACCACCGCCCGTGACGTGCCGAACGGCGGCAAGCGTCTCGTCGTCGGCGTGTCGCTGTTCGTGCGCGGCGCCGGCCAGTCGCTGTGGGAGAACGGCATTTTTCAGAACTGCCTGCTGCTGGTGCTGCTGCTGCGCCAGTCGCCGCTCGTCGCCGAAGCGGTGATGATCAACGGCGGCGCGAGCGACGCCGATCCGCAATTGATGCTCGGCGAATGGAACGTGCCGCTCGTCTCGATGGACGAGGCGATGACGCGCTGCGACGTGGTGATCGAGATGAGCGCGCAGTTCAACGCCGGCTGGATCGCCGCGTGTCGGCAGCGCGGCGGCAAGGTCGTGACGATGCGCGTCGGCAACGACTACGTGATCGACATCGAGCGCGCGATCTTCGACAAGCCGTCCGGCTTCCTGTTCTCGGGCGCGCACTACGACGGCGTCTGGACGATTCCCGAGTTCGAGCACTCGTGCGGACACTACCTCGAATCGGGGCTGCGCAGCCCGGTGACGATCGTGCCGCACATCTGGCATCCGCTCCTGTTCGACAAGGCGCGCGCGACGCTCGGCGCGGGCCTCGAATTCGGCTACAAGCCGGGCAAGCGGCGCTGGCGCGTCGCGATGTTCGAGCCGAACATCTGCATGGTGAAGACGAGCATCGTGCCGATGCTCGTCACCGAAGAGGCGTATCGCGCCGAGCCGGGCTTCGTCGAATTCGTGCGCGTCTGCAACACGATGCACATGAAGGAGCACACGACGTTCGTCCACTTCGCGCGCAGCCTCGACATCGTCAACCACGGGCTGACGACGTTCGAAGGACGCTTCGCGGTCTACGAATTCATGGCGGCGCACGGCGACGCGGTCGTGTCGCATACGTGGGAGAACGCGCAGAATTATCTGTACTACGAGCTGCTGTACGGCGACTATCCGCTCGTCCACAATTCGCCGTACCTCGGCCGCGCCGGCTATTTCTATCCGGATTTCGATTGCCAGGAAGGCGGGCGGCAGTTGCTGAAGGCGTTCCGCGAGCACGACGCGAGCCTCGACGCATATCGCGAGCATTCGCGGCAGCTTCTGGATTCGGTCAGCATCTACAACCCGGACAACGTCAATGCCTATACTGACGCGATTGCCGCGCTGTACCGCTAAGCCGGCAGCGCGCCCCGTGTTTCCGCTCGCCTTCCCGGAGGTCACTTGAACAAGCTAATCGCGCAATGCGTGCTCGCAAGCGTCATGACGGCAGCGGGTGCGTTCGCCCATGCCGAAACCGGCCCGTCCGCCGACGCGCTGCTGCAAAGCGCCGAGAGCGTGCTGAAGCAGATCGACGACGGACACTTCGACGACGTGTGGCGAGATTCCGCGGCATTCGTCAGGAACACGTACACGGAGCAGCGCTTCGTCGACGACACGCGGCGCTCGCGCGACCCGCTCGGCGCGGTCGCAAAACGTGGATGGTCGGACATCATGCTGATCCAGTTCTCGAACGCCAAGGACGTACCGGACGGACTCTACGCCAACGTCGACTTCACGACGACGCTGCAAAGCGGCAAGACCATGTTCGAGAAGCTGAGCTTCCGGCAAGAGAGCGACGGCAAGTGGCGCCTCGTCTCCTATGCGCCGCGGCAGCAGCAGGGCGTGACGCCCGCACTCGCCGGACGGCAATAAGCCAAGGCCGCGTCGAACAGAAGCCCGGCGTGAAGAACCGGGACCGACGCGCGCGGCGCCGCGGCGAAGGCGCCGCGATCCCGGCCGCGTCCGCTCGCGCGACGCTCAGCGCCCGCAGTCGTTGACGAGATTCGCGAGCAGCGTGTCGTATTCGGCGACGAGCGCCGGGTTCTTCGACGTATAGCGGCGCAACAGGCCGCGCTGCCGCGCCGCGTAGCCTTCCCAGTCGTCGTCGTGCTCGCGCAGCACGCGCATCAGCGTTTCCGTCCCCGTCTGCACGTCGTTGTCCGGATAGTAGTAGCCGATGTCCGGCACGAGGTGCGCGTTGTGGACGAGCGGATAGCCCTGCCAGCAGACGTCGAAGTAGAAATAGTTGAGCGGGTTCTCCCACTGGTGCGACACGACGACGTCCGTGTATTCGGCGACGAAGGTCGGCGTGTCGAAACGGCCGACGAAGCTCGCCTTGCTCGCGCGGACGACATCCAGATAGTTCATCAGCATCACGAACTCCGGGCTCTCGTGCGCGAGACGCTCGGCGTTCGTCACGTGCGTGAACGCGATCGCGTCCGGATCGCGCCGATACGCTTCGTCGATGATCAGCATCGGATACACGCAGAACTTGACGACGTCGTGGTTCGGCTCCATCACGGTGAGCCGCTTCGCACGCTTGCCGCTCGGCCGGTACTCGCCGTGCGCGTGCATCAGCCGCGTGCGCTCGGTCAGGAACATCGGATCCCAGACGAACGGCACGACGCGCCCCGGACAGCGCCGCAGCGACTGCATGAACGGCAGCGACGACGGCGCGATTTGCGGAATCGCCCAGATCTCGTCGTAGCCGCGATTGATGAAAAGCGTATCCCACATCCGGCGGCCGAACAGGATCGACTGCGTCACGTGGATGTACTCGAAGCCGCAGCAGTAGCTGACGAGCTTCACGCCGCGCGCCTTCAGGTACGCGGTCTGCTCGCCGTCGATCTGGCCGCCGAGCTCGATCAGCACGTCGAGCGAATCCTTCATCTCGGTGAACGAGCGGGTGTCGAAAATCCGGCTGTCCCACGGCAACGCATCGGTGATCGGCACGTCGGTCGTATTGACGATCGTCACGCGATAGCCGCGTGACGATTTCATCAGCAGCTTCGCGAGAAACAGCGCGTTCTGCTTGATGCCGTTGATCCAAAGGCTCTCGTTCGGCTCGCGCAGGCCAATCGTGATACCGATGCGCAAGCCGTTCAAATCGACAGGGGATGTCATCACATGCTGGAGGGAAGGGAAGATCGCAGTGTAGCGCACCGCACGTTGCGTATTCCGCGCTACCGCCCGCACCACCATTCGAGTCTAGCGGACATCATGTGGCCGGACTGTCAGATATCGTTAATGTGCGCGCCGCCGCGCTCAACCCTGTCCCATTACGAGTAGCTGCGCGCCGTCCGCGACCTGGTCGCCCACCGCGTACAGCACCTCGCTGACGACGCCCGCGGCCGGCGCGCCGATCGTGTGCTCCATCTTCATCGCCTCCATCACGATGAGCGGGTCGCCCTGCTCGACCTTCTGCCCCGGCGCGACGAGCACCGCGATCACCTTGCCCGGCATCGGCGCGGTGAGCCGGCCTTCGCCTTCCGTCGAATCGGCCGCGTGCGCGAGCAGGTTGCGCCATTCGAACGCGCGTGCGACGCCCTGGCAGAACACGTGGAACGTGTCGCCGTCGACAAGGACGCGCCCGCTCGCGCGCACGCCGCCCAGCGTCACGTCGAAATCGAGCGGGCCCGCGCCGCGCGTCCATGCGAACGGCTTCGCGACGCCGCCGGCCTCGAGCGACTCGATCCCGCCCTTGTCCACATAGTGCGATTCGAGCGTCGCATCGTCGTCGAGCGCGCGCCATTCGATCGTCCGGCGGTAGCCGGCGTTCAGCCGCCAGTTCGGCAGCGCGCCCCACGGCGACGCCGCGCCGCCCGCGCCCGCCCGTTCGCGCTCGCGTGCGAAAAGCGCCGCGCACGCGAGGCCGAGCGCCGCCGCGGGCGCCGGCTGCGGTGCGAACAGCGCGTCGCGGTGGCGCTCGATCAGGCCGGTGTCGAGATCCGCGTCGGCGAACGGCCGGCTGACGACGATCCGCTGCAGGAACTCCGCATTCGTATGCAGGCCGACGACCTCGCACTCGCGCAGCGCGCGAGAGAGCGTCGCGAGCGCCTGCGCGCGCGTGTCGCCGTGGACGATCAGCTTCGCGATCATCGGATCGTAGAACGGCGTGATCGCATCGCCTTCGCGCACGCCGCTGTCGATCCGCACGGCCGCGCCGACGGCGAACTCGACGCCCTCCGGCAATCGCAGATGCTTCAGACGCCCGGTCGACGGCAAGAAGCCGCGCGCCGGATTCTCCGCGTACAGGCGCGCCTCGATCGCGTGCCCGTGAACCCGCAAGTCCGGCTGCCGAAGCGGCAGCGGCTCGCCCGCCGCGACGCGCAGTTGCCATTCGACGAGATCGAGGCCCGTGACCATCTCCGTCACCGGATGCTCGACCTGCAAGCGCGTGTTCATCTCCATGAAGTAGAACGTGTCGCCCGTCATGATGAATTCGACGGTGCCCGCGCCGACGTAGCGGACCGCGCGCGCGGCCGCGACGGCCGCCTCGCCCATCGCCTGCCGGACCTCGTCCGCGAGCCCCGGCGCGGGCGCTTCCTCCAGCACCTTCTGATGGCGGCGCTGCACCGAGCAGTCGCGATCGAACAGGTAAACCGCGTTGCCGTGCCTGTCGCCGAATACCTGCACTTCGACGTGGCGCGGACGCTGCAGATATTTCTCGATCAGCACGCGGTCGTTGCCGAAGCTCGCCGCCGCCTCGCGCTGGCACGACGCGAGCGCCGCCGCGAAATCGGCCGCGCGCTCGACGACCCGCATCCCCTTGCCGCCGCCGCCCGCGCTCGCCTTCAGCAGCACCGGATAGCCGATGCGGTCGGCTTCGCGCTGCAGCAGCGCGAGATCCTGGTCGTCGCCGTGATAGCCGGGCACGAGCGGCACCGCGGCCGCATGCATCAGCGCCTTCGCGGCGGCCTTCGAGCCCATCGCGGCGATCGCCTCGACGGGCGGCCCGACGAACACGATGCCCGCCTCCTCGCACGCGCGCGCGAAATCCTCGTTCTCCGACAGGAAGCCGTAGCCCGGATGGATCGCCTGCGCGCCCGTCGCGCGCGCGGCGTCGATGATGCGCTCGATCCGCAGATAGCTGTCGGCGGCGGCCGCGCCGCCGATGTGCACGGCCTCGTCGCACGCGGCGACGTGCTTCGCGTGCGCGTCGGCGTCCGAATAGACCGCGACACTCGCGATGCCGAGGCGTTTGCAGGTCGCGGCGACCCGGCAGGCGATTTCGCCGCGATTGGCGATCAGGATCTTGTCGAACATGGTGGGTCAGGAAACGGGGTGTCGGTAACGAATTCGGTTCGGTGCGCGAGCCGCGCGGCGGCGCCCGGCGCGGCCGCCGCGACGCCGTGACGCGCCCGGCGGCTCATGCCGCGTCACGCGCGCCACGACGGCGTGCGCTTCTCGAGGAACGACGCGACGCCTTCGCGCGCCTCGGCGCCGGCGCGCGTTTTCGCGATCCAGTCGGCGGTCTGTTCGATCAGCGCCGCGTCGAGCGCGCGGCCCGCGACGTCGCGCACGAGCGCCTTGCACGCGCGCACCGCCTGCGGGCCGTTCGCGCACAAGGTTTCGGCGAGCCTGGAAACGGTCGCGTCGAGCGCATCGGCGGGCACGCGCTCGTGGACGAAGCCGAGCTGCGCGGCCTTCGCACAGTCGAATACCTCGGCCGTCGCGAAATAGCGGCGCGCGGCGCGCTCGCCCATCGCGCGCACGACGTATGGCGCGATCGTCGCCGGAATCAGCCCGAGGCGCGCTTCCGACAGGCAGAATTTCACGTCCTCGGCCGCGACCGCGATGTCGCACGCGGCGACGAGCCCGACGCCGCCCGCGTACGCGTCGCCGTGCACGCGCGCGATCACGGGCTTCGCGCAGCGGTGGACCGCCTCGAGCATCCGCGCGAGCCGGCGCGCGTCGGCGCGATTCTCGTCGTCGGAGAAGCCCGCCATTTTCTTCATCCAGTTCAGGTCCGCGCCCGCGCAGAACGCCGGGCCGCGCGCGGCGAGCACGACCGCGCGCAGCGCCGGATTCGCGTCGATGCGGTCGAACGCGGTCGTCAGCTCGGCGATCATCGTCTCGTTGAACGCATTGCGCACATCGGGGCGCGCGAGCGTGACGGTCGCGACGCGGCCGTCATCGGTCACTTCGATCGTTTCATAGCGCATCGTCGGCTCCTGTCGGCCAGAGTTGGCGCTTCAGCGCTTTGTCGACCGGAATCAGCGCTTCAGCACTGACTCCGGTCCCATGCGGCGCGCCCTCGTCCCATGCAAAGTTCACATCCGGAACACGCCGAACCGCGTGTCCTCGATCGGCGCGTTCATCGCGGCGGCAAGGCCGAGGCCGAGCACGTCGCGCGTCTGCGCGGGGTCGATCACGCCGTCGTCCCACAGGCGCGCGCTCGCGTAGTACGGATGGCCCTGGCGCTCGTATTGATCGCGAATCGGCTGCTTGAACGCCTCTTCGTCTTCCGCCGACCATTCGCCGCCCTTCGCCTCGATCCCGTCGCGGCGCACGGTCGCGAGCACCGACGCCGCCTGCTCGCCGCCCATCACCGAGATGCGCGCGTTCGGCCACATCCACAGGAAGCGCGGACCGAACGCGCGCCCGCACATCCCGTAGTTGCCCGCGCCGAACGAGCCGCCGATGATCACCGTGAACTTCGGCACCTTCGCGGTCGACACGGCCGTCACCATCTTCGCGCCGTGACGCGCGATGCCTTCGTTCTCGTACTTGCGGCCGACCATGAAGCCCGTGATGTTCTGCAGGAACACGAGCGGGATCTTGCGCTGGCAGCACAGCTCGATGAAGTGCGCGCCCTTCGTCGCCGATTCGGAGAACAGAATGCCGTTGTTCGCGACGATGCCGACCGGGTGCCCCCAGATGTGTGCGAAGCCGGTGACGAGCGTCGTGCCGTAGCGCGCCTTGAATTCGTCGAATGCGGAATCGTCGACGATCCGCGCGATCACCTCGCGCACGTCGAACGGCTTCCTCGTGTCGACGGGAATCACGCCGTACAGGCTCTTCGCGTCGTAGCGCGGCGGCAGCGGCTCGCGCGGCGCGAGCGGCGCCGCGCCGCGCGAGCCGAGATGGCCGACGATCGTGCGCGCGATCGACAACGCATGCGCGTCGTTCTGCGCGAGGTGATCGGCGACGCCGGACAGGCGCGTGTGCACGTCGCCGCCGCCGAGATCCTCGGCGCTCACTTCCTCGCCGGTGGCCGCCTTCACGAGCGGCGGCCCGCCGAGAAAGATCGTTCCCTGGTTCTTGACGATGATCGACTCGTCGCTCATCGCGGGCACGTACGCGCCGCCCGCGGTGCACGAGCCCATCACGACCGCGATCTGCGCGATGCCCGCCGCCGACAGGTTCGCCTGATTGAAGAAGATCCGGCCGAAATGGTCGCGGTCAGGAAACACATCGTCCTGGTTCGGCAGGTTCGCGCCGCCCGAATCGACGAGGTACACGCACGGCAGCCGGTTCTCGGCCGCGATCTCCTGCGCGCGCACGTGCTTCTTCACGGTGATCGGATAGTAGGTGCCGCCCTTGACGGTCGCGTCGTTGCAGACGATCACGCACTCGCGGCCGGCGATCCGGCCGATGCCGGTGATGATGCCCGCGCCCGGCGCGTCGTCGTTGTACATCCCGCACGCGGCGAGCTGCGACAGCTCGAGGAACGGCGTGCCCGGATCGAGCAGTTGCGCGATCCGGTCGCGCGGCAGCAGCTTGCCGCGCGACAGATGCTTGTCGCGCGCGGCCGGCCCGCCGCCAAGCGCGAGCCGGTCGACCTTGTCGCGCAGATCGGCGACGAGCGCCTCGAGCGCCGCGGCGTTCGCGCGAAACTCGTCGGAACGCGGGTTCAGCTTGGATTCGATGATCGGCATCGCGTGGGCTCCGCGCGCGGGGTCAGGCCGTTTCCGCGAACAGCTCGCGGCCGATCAGCATCCGGCGGATCTCGCTCGTGCCGGCGCCGATCTCGTAGAGCTTCGCGTCGCGCCACAGGCGCCCGACCGGGTATTCGTTGATGTAGCCGTTGCCGCCGAGGATCTGGATCGCCTCGCCCGCCATCCACGTCGCTTTTTCCGCTGTGTAGAGGATCACGCCCGCGCAGTCCTTGCGCACCTGGCGCACGTGCGCGCCGCCGGCCGAGGCCGTGCCGCCCGCGTCGAGATGGCGGCCGACCGCGTACAGATAGGCGCGGCACGCCTGGAACGTCGTGTACATGTCGGCGATCTTGCCCTGGATCAGTTGGAATTCGCCGATCGGCTGGCCGAACTGCTTGCGGTCGTGAACGTATGGGATGACTGCGTCGAGGCAGGCGGCCATGATGCCCGTCGGGCCGCCCGCGAGCACCGCGCGCTCGTAGTCGAGCCCGCTCATCAGCACCTTCACGCCGCCGTTCAGCTCGCCGAGGATGTTCTCTTCCGGCACCTCGACGTCCTCGAACACGAGCTCGCCCGTGTGCGAGCCGCGCATCCCGAGCTTGTCGAGCTTCTGCGCGACCGAGAAGCCCTTCATCCCCTTCTCGACGATGAACGCGGTGATCCCGCGCGCGCCGGCGTCGGGCTCGGTCTTCGCGTAGACGACGAGCGTGTCGCAATCCGGGCCGTTCGTGATCCACATCTTCGTGCCGTTCAGCACGTAGCGCTCGCCGCGCTTGTCCGCGCGCAGCTTCATGCTGACGACGTCCGAGCCCGCGTTCGGCTCGCTCATCGCGAGCGCGCCGACGTGCTCGCCGGAGATCAGCTTCGGCAGGTACTTGCGCTTCTGCGCTTCGGTGCCGTTGCGGTGGATCTGGTTCACGCACAGGTTCGAGTGCGCGCCATACGACAGCCCGACCGACGCCGACGCGCGCGAGATCTCCTCCATCGCGACCATGTGCGCGGTGTAGCCGAGGCCCGCGCCGCCGTATTCCTCGGCGACCGTCATCCCGAGCACGCCCAGCTCGCCGAACTTGCGCCACAGGTCCATCGGGAACTGGTCGGTGCGGTCGATCTCGGCCGCGCGCGGCGCGATTTCCTTCGCGGCGAAATGCGCGATCGAATCGCGCAGCATCTCGATGTCTTCACCGAGCATGAAGTTCACGCCGGGCAGGTTGCTCATGTCTCCTCCGTCTCCAGGAAGTCCATGGAAGCACCGATTATTGAGTCTTGCTCAAATCGACGATTCCATCGGTTCATTGCCATATGCTGCGTAAATTTCCGCTAGTTTCGCGCCGGACCCGCGCGATCGTCAATAGTTTTTTGAGCGACACTCAGCTATGATCGGAAGCATCGCGACGCCCCCCGATTCCGCAGGAAAACCCGTATGACCGCCACTCAGAAAGCCGACCGCGCGGACGCGCCGCGCGCGCCCGCCGGACGCAAATCGCAGCAGCGCGTGCAGGACATCCTGCGCGCCGGACGAGAAATCTTCGCGGAGAAAGGCTACGAGCATGCGACCGCGGCGGAGATCGCGCAGCGAGTCGGCGTGTCGGAGGCGACCGTGTTCAGCTACTTTCGCGGCAAGCGGGAGCTGTGCGCGCGCGTGATCGCCGATTGGTACGACGAAATCATCGACGCGTTCGAGACCGGGATGCCGCGCGACGCGTCGGTGCGCCAGCAATTCGCATTCATCGTCCGCACGCACCTGCGGCTGATGCTCGTGAACGGCACGGGCCTCTGCGCGCTGGTGCTGTCCGAAGGGCGCGCGAAGCAGCACGCGCTCGCCGACGAGCTGACCGCCCTGCAGCGCCGCTACACGGCGCCGCTGATGGACGTGCTCGCGCGCGGACAGGCGGCCGGACAGGTGCGCGCCGACCTGCCGCTCAGCCTGTTGCGCTCGATGGTGTTCGGGCCGATGGAGCACGTGCTGTGGGACGCGATCCTCGGCCATCGAAAGCTCGATACCGAGACGACGGCCGAGCAGCTGATCGATCTATTGTGGACGGGGCTGCAGCCGCCCGCGCCGGAAAACGCGGCGCTCGTGCGCTTCAGGAGCGACGTCGCGGACGCGATGCGGCGGCTCGACGAAGCGTGCGCGCAGGCACAGCGCGAGCCGGCGACGAGCCGCAAGACGGAAAAGCCGGCGTAGCGGCAACGCGTGGTGACAGGCGGCCGCACGGCCCCGATTCGGCGTGCTAGCGCGCGGCGGGCTCCGGCAGCTTCGCGATCACCTTGATCTCGAACTGAAAGCCGTAGAGCCACGTCACGCCGATGCCGGTCAGCGTCGGATACGGCGCATCGCCCCAGTAGTCGGCGGCGACCTTCCAGATCGCGTCGAAATGCTCGGCGGGATCGACGATGAAGATCGTCACGTCGACGACATCGTCGAACGTGCAGTCGGCGGCCGAGAGAATCGCGTTCAGATTGTCGAACGCGAGCCTGACCTGGGCTTGCAGATCCGGCTCCGGCGCGCCGTCGGGCAAGCTGCCGACCTGCCCCGACACAAAAAGAAAGCCGTTGGAACGAACGGCCGGGGGAATAGCGGTTGCGCTCGTACAGCGCTTGACGCGCGGGCGGGAATACGACATCACGTGCGGACATCCGTCTTTTCCTTGAAGGTGAACGGATCGGTGGTAAATGGCGCGGCCGCGGCGACGAGCAAGCCGATGCTCGACACGCGGGCAATGAACCCATGAACGACTGCGGGACGGCATCGCCGCCGGACGACCGCGCACCGCGACGAAAAGACTGTAAGGGGTCCGTCGCGTCCGGATAAACACGCAAGACATACAATCACTGTTTGCCGTCGCCAAACAAACGCTGGACGCAGGGAGTTAAAGTGGATCGCTTCGATGCCTTGCAGGCTTTCGCACGCGTGGTCGAGGCCGGGAGCTTCACCAAGGCCGCGCAGACGCTCCACATCAGCAAGACCACCGTGGCTCAGCTGATCCAGCAGCTGGAGGCGCGGCTGCGCGTCAAATTGCTGAATCGCACCACGCGCCAGGTCAAGCTCACCGCCGACGGAGCCGCCTATTACGCGCGCATCGCGCGGCTGCTCGCCGACCCGGAAGAGGCCGACGCCAGTCTGTCGAGCGCGTCGGCGAAACAAATCTCCACACAAATCGGATCGACACTATCGGGTTAACCATGAGACGATCCGCGGCTCGTTAGATTTCCGTCGCTACTTCGCCACATGAATGTCCCGATGTCGCGCGCGGCCCTGGCCGCGATCCTGCTGGCGGCGTGCACGAACGCGGGAGCGCAGCCGCTGAGCGGCTCGCCGTCGAGCGCAACGCCGGCACCCCGGACGTCGCCGCCGCAAACGCGACCGCAAACACCGTCGCAAACGCCGCCGTCCGACACCGCCCAATCGCGTTCGCCGTCCTCTCGGAGCCTCGCCTCCCAAACGCTGTCCAAGCACGCGTCACCCGACGCGAAGCCGCAATACACCGCGCCGCTGCAGCGTAACTTCGCGTTCGCGCAGGATCAGGGCCGACAGGAAGAATGCGGCGAGCTCGCGTCGAAGATCGACAATCTGGCGCGCCAGGCGGAAGCGGCCGTGCGCTCGGCTCCGCCGACGCTGCTCGCGCCGAGCACGATCAACAACCCGACGCCGTGGAAAGTCCCCGCGCCCCCCGTCCATGAGCCGTCGCCGTCGCGGCCGCTGCCGTCCGCGAACGGCCATGCGCCGTCGAGCTTCGCGCCGCGCCCTTCCGACTACGGGAGCCGCCCGTGGTCCCACAAGCCGTACCCGTCGACCGAGAAGGAAGCGAAGGAGCAGCGCGAGCGCAGCGAAAAACAGATCGAGCTCGAAACCCGCTACCGCCGGCTGCACTGCCAGCCCTAGACGTCGCACCGCACTCCACGGTGGCGAGCGCGCGCCGCCGCATTTCATGCACGCGCGAGCCCCGGCGGGTAACATGACGTCGACCGCGGCACGCGCCACGCGCGCCGCTCCTCTCGACGCCTTCGCCATGACCGCCCGACAACTGACGCCCGCCCTCGCCTCGCAATTCGCGAACCTCGCGCTCGGCCACCTGACGCGCGAATATCCGAACAAGCTCACGCACTCGCTCGCCGGCCCGCAAGACGTGCGCGGCCCCCGCGCGCTGCATCCGATCTTCTACGGCAGCTACGACTGGCATTCGTGCGTGCACGGCTACTGGCTCGTCACGCGGCTGCTCGACGGATTTCCGGATCTGCCCGAGGCGCAGCGGATCGTCGCGACCGTCGACGCGCACTTCACCGCCGAGAACGTCGCCGGCGAAGCGGCATACCTGAACCTGCCGCACAACCGCGGCTTCGAGCGGCCGTACGGCTGGGGATGGCTGCTCGCGCTGTCCGCGCAGCTCGCGTCGATGACGTCCGAAACGGGCCGCCGCTGGTCGGCGACGCTCGCGCCGCTGACCGACATCTTCGTCGACCGCTTCACCGAGTTCCTGCCGAAGGCGACCTATCCGCTGCGCGTCGGCACGCACTTCAACACCGCGTTCGCACTGTCGCTCGCGCTCGATTTCGCGCGGCAGACGCAGCATGCGGCGCTCGAAGCGCTGATCGTCGACACCGCGCGGCGCTGGCACCTGCGCGACGCGGATTGCCAGGCGTGGGAGCCGGGCGGCGACGAGTTCCTGTCGCCGGCGTTGATGGAAGCGGAGCTGATGCGGCGCGCGCTGCCGGCGGCCGAGTTCCTGACGTGGTTCGACGCGTTCCTGCCGTCGCTCGCCGCGCGCGAGCCGGCAACGCTATTCACGCCGGCCACCGTCACCGATCGCACCGACGGCAAGATCGCGCACCTCGACGGCCTGAACCTGAGCCGCGCGTGGTGCCAGCGCTCGCTCGCGCGGGCGCTGCCGGACGGCGACCCGCGCAGGGCGGTGCTTGCCGATGCGGCCGACGCGCATCTCGCGAGCGCGCTCGCGCACGTTGCGGGCGACTACATGGGCGAGCACTGGCTCGCGTCGTTCGCGCTGCTTGCGCTGGAGGCTTGAGTCGAGCGGCGGACATGCCGCGATCGAATTCGGTGTGGCGTGGCCCGAGCGCGATGCCGCAGGTCGAGAGAGCCCGTCTCGAATCGACGAGGCTGGGGCTGACGCAAGCCGCGTCGAATGCAAAGCACGGGCGCGCAAGCTTAGCGGCCGACACGCCGAGCCGCACATGCACGCCCGGATCGGGCGCGCTGCGCAGATCAAGCCGGAAGCGAGCGTCGGACAACGCGGCGCTTGCGCGCGGCGCCGGCCCCATGCGCTACGCGCAACGGTGCGCGGATGATGCAAATGACGTCGCACCGATAGCCCGGACGATTCCGCCAGCGCGACATCCCGAGCGCATGCGGCGTCGGCATGCGATACGAATCCGGCGACGGAACCCTGCGACGCGCAGACGCCGGGCCTCGCAATCGGCACGCGCGCCGCACGAAGCAATGCGCGCCGCGCCGACGCGCTCGTCGCCACGCCGGACGGCACGCGCGCACGCTTCGAACGCACGCCCCCCCGCCGCCTGCCCGGCGCGAATCAATGCGAAATCGCCTCGAGCGCGATCCCTTTCGTTCTCGGCCCCATCAGCCCGATCGACGCCATCACGATCGCCATCGCGCCCGCGATGAACACGAACACGCCCGGCGTGCCGAATCCCTTCAGCACGGCCGCGATCGCGAACGACGTGAAGATCGCCGAGAAGCGGCTCCACGAATAGACGAAGCCGACCGCGCGCGCCCGGATCGCGGTCGGGAACAGCTCCGCCTGATATGCGTGGAAGCTGTAGGACATGATGTTGTTCGCGAGCGTCAGGCACACGCCGAGGGCGACGAGCAGCCACGCGGCCGACGCCTGGCTGAACATCAGCCCCGAGATCATCGCCGCGCCGGCCATCGCGACGATCGCCGTCTTGCGCTCGAAGCGGTCGGCGATCGCGAGGCCGATCAGCGGCCCGATCGGCGCCGCGAGCGCGATCACGCTCGAATACATGAGGCTCGTCGTGACGGTGATCCCCTGCTTGATGAGGAGCGTCGGCACCCAGTTCGCGAAACCGTAGAAGCCGACGGTCTGGAACACGTTGAAGACCGTCATCATCACCGTGCGCCTGCGGTACGGCGGCACCCACATGTCGCGGAACCGGCCGCGCGGCGCGACCGGCTCGGCGGGCGCGGGCGGCGGCAGCGGCCGGCCGTACTCGGCCTCGACCTTCGCCTCGAGCGCGGCGAGCACGCGCTCCGCTTCGTCGAGCCTGCCCTGCTGCGCGAGCCAGCGCGGGCTCTCCGGCAACTGGCGGCGAATCCACCAGACGAAGATCGCGCCGTGCGCGCCGATCAGCACGACCCAGCGCCAGCCGTCGAGGCCGAACGGCGCGCGCGGGACGAGCAGGTACGCGAGCAGCGCGACGACGGGCACGGCGACGAAGCCGACCGCCTGCTCGCACGCGAACGCGCGGCCGCGGATCTGTTTCGGGACCAGCTCGGAGATGTATGTGCCGATCGTCACCATCTCGACGCCGAGCCCGAGCCCGACGACGAAGCGCCAGAAGTTGAGGCTCGCGGCGGTGTCCTGGAACGCCATCACGACGTTCGCGGCCGTGTACCAGAGCAGCGACCACGTGAACACCGCGCGGCGGCCGAAGCGGTCGGCGAGGAAGCCGCACGCGATCGTGCCGATGAAAAGCCCCGCGAACAGCGCGGCGATGAAGCTCGCGACGCCCGTCGTGCCGAACAGGCCGTGCGTCGTCGCGGTCAGGATGCCGCTCTTCACGAGGCCGGGCGCGACGTAGCCGCTATAGAGCAGATCGTAGAGCTCGAAGAAGAAACCGAGACTCAGCAGCGCGACCAGTTTCCAGACGCTGCGGGTGGGCGGCAGCCGGTCGAGGCGCGCCGAGATGACGCCGGCGTCGATCGCCGCCGCGGACGCCGACGCGCGCGAGGCGCTTTCCATTGAAGCCATGGCGGGGGGTGTCTCCGAATGTCGTTGTGGCGAATGACGGCCGTGCGCGGCCGTTGGGGTGTCGGGCATTTTACCGGCCGGGCCGCGCATGGGTAGGGGCGCGCGCCCGTCGAATGCTCATCGGCCGCGCCGCCTGCGATCCAACGGCATCGCCGCCGCGCTCGAATCCGCTCGACGGTCGAGCGGCTCGCCCGCTCGATGCGCCCGGCACCCGCATCTGCGCCGTTCGCACGCGTCAGGCGTCGCTGCCGCGCGACGCCGCGATCAACGCGGCGAGCGACTGCCGCTGACGCCCCCGCTCGTCGAAATTCTCCGCGGCGAGCCACCGCCGGAAGGCCGACCGCAACGCCGGCCATTCATGGTCGACGACCGAATACCACGCGGTGTCGCGCGACCGTCCCTTGTAGACGACGGCCTGCCGGAACAGCCCCTCGTACGTGAAGCCGTAGCGAAGCGCCGCCGCGCGCGACGGCGCGTTGAGGCTGTCGCATTTCCATTCGAAGCGGCGATAGCCGAGCTCGTCGAACACGCGCTGCATCAGCAGGAACATCACTTCGGTGCCCGCGCACGTCTTCTGCAGCAGCGGCGAATAGGCGACGAATCCGACTTCGGTCACGCCGTTCGCCCGGTCGGTCCGCATCAGCGCGCAGGTGCCGACCGCCTTGCCCGTCGCCAGATCGACGATCGCATGGTGCAGCGGATCGTCGGTTTCGGCCGCCTTCGCGAGATACGCGCGATAGCGCGCGGCGTCGGCAAAGGGGCCGGCGCTCATGTACGTCCAGTCGCGGCCGTCGGCGGCCGATGCGTACGCCGCATACAGGTCGTCCGCATGCCGGCTCACGTCGACCGGCTCGACCCGGCAGAACCGGCCTTGCATCGGCGTGCGCGGCAGCGCGGAACGCGGCTGCCAGTCGGGCACCGGCGCGCCGATCGGCTGCCCGAATTCGTTGATAAAAGCGCTGTCACTCACTGGTTTGTCCCGGAACGATGGATGGATCGCGGATTCGAGCCGAAATTCGCGCCGGAGCCTGCCCGAAGGCCTCGGACCGCCGCCGACGACGCAGCGACGGCGGATTCGATTGTAAAAGGCATCGACGAGACATGTCGCATCGGCGCCCGCGAACGGGGGCGTCGGCCGCCGGATTCGGTTTGCGCATCGGCGACCGACTCACGGAATGTATCGTCAGCCCGGTCGCGATGGAAGCACACTCGCGGGAAATCGGACCGGCCGTTCCGCTCATTGGAACGCCGCGCGTCGATGCCAGGCTGTGAAGCATGGCGGCGCGACGCGAGCGGCGTCGGTGCGCGACATCGCACGTCGTCGAAGTCGCGCACCGCGCTTCGAATCTCGAATCTCGCACGACGCACGGCAGGCGGCCGCCGCCCGCCGTCCCGACTTCAAGCGCCCGCAGCCGCCGGCCGCGGCGTCTGCTTCAGCGCGCCGACCGCAACCGCCGTCACGAGCGTGCCGACGACGATCGCCAGCGCATACACGCCGAGATGCGTGACCGCGTTCGGAATCGGCAGCACGAAAATCCCGCCGTGCGGCACCTTCAGCTCGGCGCCCGCCGCCATCGAGATCGCGCCCGTCACCGCCGAGCCGGCGATGCACGCGGGAATCACGCGCATCGGATCGCGCGCCGCGAACGGAATCGCGCCTTCGGTGATGAACGCGATGCCGAGCACCGCGGCCGCCTTCCCCGCTTCGCGCTCCTCGGCGCCGAAGCGCTGGCGAAACAGCCAGGTCGCGAGCGCGATGCCGAGAGGCGGCGTCATCCCGGCCGCCATCGTCGCCGCCATCGGCGTATAGACGTGGCTCGCGATCAGCCCCGCGCTGAACGCATACGCGGCCTTGTTCACCGGGCCGCCCATGTCGACCGCCATCATCCCGCCGAGGATCAGCCCGAGCACGACCGCGCTGCCCGCCTGCATCGAGCGCAGCCAGCCTTCGAGCGCGTGCAGCGCGGCCGCGACGGGCGAGCCGACGACGTAGATCATCAACAACCCGACGATGAGCGTCGACACGAGCGGAATGATCAGCACCGGCTTCAGCCCTTCGAGGTTGCGATGCAGCTTCAGATGGCGGTTGATCAGGAGCGCCGCGTAGCCCGCGAGGAAGCCCGACGCGATCCCGCCAAGAAAGCCGGCATTCAGGCTCGCGGCCAGCATCCCGCCGACCATCCCCGGCGTGATGCCCGGCCGGTCGGCAATCGAGTACGCGATATAGCCGGACAGCACCGGCACGATCAGCGCGAACGCCGACTTCGCGCCGATCTGGAACAGCGACCACGCGAGCGTGCCCTTGTGCGCGTCGTCGAACGCGTAGATGCCGCCGAGCGCGAACGACAGCGCAATCAGCAGGCCGCCCGCGACGACGAACGGCAGCATGTACGACACGCCCGTCATCAGATGCCGATACGGGCCGCCCGCTTTCGCGGCGCGCGCCTGCTTCGCGGCCGCGACCTGATCGGCGAGCGCCGCCGCGCCCGCGCCAGCGCCCGCCGCCGCGCCGCCTTCGATGCGCGCCTCGACGATCGCCCTCTCGATCAGCGCCGCGCCCTTGCCGATCGCGCCCTTCGTGCCCGTCTCGTAGAGCCGCTTGCCCTTGAAGCGGCTCTTGTCCACCTGCGTGTCGGCGGCGATCACGACGAGGTCCGCTTCGTCGATCTGCGCGTCGGTCAGCTTGTTCTGCGCGCCGACGGAGCCCTGCGTCTCGACGTGGATCGCATGGCCGAGCGCCTGCGCGCCTTGCGCGAGCCCCTCGGCCGCCATGAACGTATGTGCGATGCCGGTCGGGCACGACGTGATCGCGACGATCTTCAGCGGACGGGCGTCGGTCGACGCCGCGGCCGGCGCGCGCGGCGCTTCGGCAACGCCGGAACGCGCCGCCGCGAGCGAGGCGGCCGGCGCGCCGCCTGCCGCTTGCAACGCCGCGCGCGAAGCCGCCGGCACCGCGCCGCCGACGGGCGTCGCACCGTTTGCCGTCTGCGCGAACGCAGCCGCGACGGCCGCGTCAGACGCGCGGCCCGCCGCGCGCGCGAGCACCGCGTCCGCGTCGCGGATCGCGTCGTCGACCGACACGCGGTGAATCGTCTTGCCGGCGAACGGCGCTTCGTCGATCGACGCCGAGTCGTCCGCGGCGATCAGCACGACGCTCGCCGCGCCGATCTGGTCGGCGGACAACGGCGTCTGCACGCCGAGCGCGCTGCGCGTCTCGAGCGCAAGCGCGATGCCGCGCGCTCGCGCCGCGCGGTTCAGCGCGTGCGCGGCGAAGGTCGGCGCGGCCGTCCGCGCCGGCGCCGCCACGAGTCCGATCAATTTTTCCATTACTGTCTCCGGCCTGCCGGCTCATGAATGAACGACGCCGTCCGCCGCGGCGGCCAGCGTGAAAGTCTCGACTTCGACCTGCGCGGCGAGCGCGTCGAGCGTCGCGCGATCGGGCAGATGCGGGCCGACGCGCGCGAGCTTCGCGGCCGCGAACGCGGTCGCGCGACGGCCCGCGTCGCCCCACGCGCGCGCTTCGGTCAGGCTCGCGACGAGCCCGGCGACGAACGCATCGCCCGCGCCGACCGTGCTCGCGACGGGCACGCGCGGCGGCGTCGCGCGGAAGATCCGATAGATGGCCGGATGCGGAGGGGTGCGTTGCGGAGGGGTGCGTTGCGGCGAGGTCGATGCGCCTGCGGTTGTCGATGTCGATGCGGGCGATGTCGATGCGGGTGATGTCAATGCGGGTGATGCCGACCGTCCCGTCGACGACGGCCGCCCGTCGCCCCCCGACGACGCGCTCGAAGATGCGAGCGCGTCCACGGTCTCCCCGGTCGCCCGCTTCGACGACTCCCCCGCATCGAACGTCCGCGATCCGACCGATGCCTTCGATGCGACCGACGCCTTCGATACCGCTGGCGCTTCCGATGCCCCCGATGCCCCCGACGCTTCCGATGCTCCCGAAGCCCCCGCCGCGACATCCGCCGCGACCCCCAACGCGCCCTTCGCGCCAAGCGACACGACGACATACGCGATCCCGCGCGCGGCGAGCTCGCACGCGGCGTGCACGATCGCGTCGTCGTCGCCCAACGCGCGGCCGAGCGCCGCTTCGAGCTCCGCGAGATTCGGCTTCACGAGATCCGGCAGCTCGCGCGGATCGTCGGCCGCGAGCGCATCGGCGAGCGGCGCGCCGCTCGTGTCGAGCGCGACGCGCGCGCCCGCGCCGTGCAGCGCGCGCGTCGCGCGCCGGTAGAACGACGCGTCGACGCCCGGCGGCAGGCTGCCCGCGAGCACGAACCAGCGGCCGGGCGCCGCGAGCTCGATCATCCGGCGCTCGAGCGCCGCGACGTCGTCCGGCGTCGGCAGCGACGTCGCGAGATTGATGTCGGTCGTCTCGCCGCGCGCCGGATCGACGAGCTTCACGTTGATCCGCGTACGCCCCGCGATCCGCACGAAGCGGTCCGCGATCCGCTTGTCGGCGAACATCGCGTCGAACGCCGCGCTGTCGGCCGCGCCGAGCAGCCCGGTCGCGATCGTCGCGATCCCGTAGTCGGCGAGGCAGCCGGCGACGTTCACGCCCTTGCCGCCCGCGTTGAATTCGAGCGACGCCGCGCGGTTCACGTCGCCGAGCGTCAGGTTCGGCACGCGCACGGTCTGGTCGAGCGCCGGATGCGGCGTCACGGTCACGACGGTCGTCATGCGGCCGCCCGGATCTCGGCCGAATCGAGCGCGCGCACCGCATCGACGTCCGCGCAGTCGAGCGCGCGCCGCGCGAGCGCCTGCAGCGCGTCGAGCCGCGCGCCGCGCAGCCGCGTCTTCACCGCCGCGACGTCGCGCGCGCTCATCGACAGCTCGTCGACGCCCAGCCCCGCGAGAATCGACGCGCCGAGCGGATCGCCCGCGAGCCCGCCGCACACGCCGACCCACTTGCGATGACGGCGCGCGCCGTCGACCGTCTGCTTGATCATCCGCAGCACGGCCGGATGCAGGCTTTCGGCGAGCCGCGCGAGCTCCGGATGCTCGCGATCGATCGCGAGCACGTATTGCGTCAAATCGTTCGTGCCGACCGAGAAGAAATCGACGATCTCCGCGAAGTGATCGGCGAGCGCGGCGGCCGACGGCGTCTCGACCATGATGCCGAGCGGCGCCTTCGGCGCGTCGAGCTCCGCGCGCACGGTCTCGGCGAGCGCGATCGCCTGGCGCGCCTCGTCGAGCGTCGACACCATCGGGAACATGATCGAGAGCGGCCCGTCCTTCGCCGCGCGATAGAGCGCGCGAAGCTGCGGCACGAACAGATCGGGACGCCGCAGGCACAGGCGCAGTCCGCGCACGCCGAGGAACGGATTCGATTCGCGCGGCAGGTTCAGATACGGCACCTGCTTGTCGCCGCCGATGTCGAGCGTGCGGATGATGAGCCGCCGGCCGCCGCTCGCGTCGACCATCTGCTTGTAGCACGCGTATTGCTCGTCCTCGTCGGGCGCGTCGCGGCGCTCGAGGAACAGGAACTCGGTGCGCATCAGGCCGACGCCGTCCGCGCCCTGCGCGAGCGCGTCGGCGACCTGGTCCGGCCGCGTGATGTTCGCGCCGATCTCGAGCACGTGGCCGTCGAGCGTCGCCGCGGGCAGCGCGCGGTTCGCGCTCGCGCGCCGCCGCTCCTCGAGCAGGCGCTGCTCGACTTGCCGCGCGCGCTCGGCGTCGCGCGCCGACACGCCGACGTACAGCCGCCCCGCGTTGCCGTCGAGCACCGCGCGCGCGCCGTCGGCGACATCCATCAGCTTCGCGCCGCACGCGACCGCCGCCGGCACGCCGAGCGTGCGCGCGAGGATCGCCGTGTGCGACGTCGGGCCGCCCGCGACCGTGCAGAAGCCGAGCGTCACGGCCGGGTCGAGCTGCGCGGTGTCGGACGGCGTCAGGTCCTCGGCGATCAGGATCGACGGCGCGTTTGCGTCGCCGCGCCCGCCCGTCGCGTCGCCCGCGCCCGTCTCGCCGAGATGCCGCAGCACGCGCCGCGCGACGTCGCGCAGGTCGGCCGCGCGCGCGGCGAGGAGCGGATCGGGCAGCGCGGCGAGCCGTTCGGCCTGCGCCCCGGCGGCCTGATGCCACGCCCACGCGAGCCCGTGCCCGTCGACGATCAGGCGCGCGGTCTCGCCGAGCAGCTCGGCGTCGTTCAGCAGCTCGCGCTGCGCGACGAAGATTTCGCCTTCGGCCGCGCCGAGCCGCGACGCGGTCTCGCGCGCGAGCGCGTCGAGCTCGGCGGCGGTCTCGACCAGCGCCTGGTCGAGACGATGCGTCGCGTCGAGCGTGTCGCCCGGCCTGTCTTCGATGTCGACGCGCGTCGCGCGCAGCACGCGCACCGGCCCCGTCACGAGGCCCGGCCCCGCGCCGATCCCTTCGATCGCGGTCGCCGGATCCTCCGGCGTCCACAGCGCGGGCTGCACGCTTTGCCGGCGCGCCTGCGCGGCCGCCGCGCGCGCATGCTCCTCGGCGGCGAGCGCTTCGATCGTGCGCGCGAGCGCCGCGAGCGCGTCGGCCGCGTCGACGCCCTGCGCGGACACGACGAGCCGCGCCTGCGCGGTCGCGCCGAGCTGCAGCAGGCTGACGAGATTCTTCGGATCGGCGGCGACGTCGCCGTGGCGCACGCGCAGCGCCGCCTGATACCGCTTCGCGGTCGCGACCCACGCGCTCGCGGGCCGCGCGTGCAGGCCGTGCGGGTAGTCGAGGATCACGTCGACCTTGTGCGCGTAGTCGGCGGGCGTCGCCTCGACGACGGCGGCCGCCGCGCCGGCGGCGCCTGCCGCGCGCGCGGCGCCCGTGCCGTTCAGCGCGTCGACGATCGCTTGCGGATCGCGCGCGGCGAGCAGCCGCTCGAGCTGCGGCGGATCGCCGATCAGCCGGGTCAGGCGCTGCAACAGCGCGATGTGCTCGTCGGACTGCGCGGCGATCGCGACGACGAGACGCGCGCGCTCGCCGCCCCGCCACTCGACGCCGTCCGGCACCTGCAGCACCGCGACGCCCGTGCGGCGGATCAGATGGCGATCCTCCTGCAGCCCGTGCGGAATCGCGACGCCGCTGCCGAGATACGTGTTCGACACTGTCTCGCGGCCGTGCAGGCTGTCGACGTAGCCGGGCTCGATGACGCCCGCCGCGACGAGCAGCGCGCCAGCCTGGCTGATCGCGTCGTGTTTCGAGCCGGCCTCCGCGCCGAGCCGGACGAGTTCCGCAGTGAGCAACGGCGGCATCGCGTCTCCTGAGATGAGTCGTTGGAATGTGCGTATTGAAATCGATACCACTTTCACCGTCAAGCGTTCCCCGATTTCCGGAAACTGCGTGAAATGTGCGGCAACCCTCGCTAGAATGGGCGAACGGCCTGTCCACGGGCGGCGGCGGCGCATGCGCCGGACTTTGTTTCCGCCGTCCGGATTCAGGGTAAATACCGATCCGGAAAGAAATCGATTCCAGTTGCCATGGCGTTACGAATCAAGGATGTCGCGGAAGCGGCGGGCGTGTCGGTCACGACGGTCTCGCGCGTGCTGTCGAACAACGGTCCGGTGCGCGACACCGTGCGCCGGCGCGTGCTCGAGGTGATCGAGCGGCTCGATTACCGGCCGAACGCGGCCGCGCGCCGGCTGCGCTCGGGCGACACCGCGACGATCGGCCTCATCGTCTCCGACGTGCGCAACTCTTTCTTCACCGAGGTGAGCCGCGCGGTCGAGGACGCCGCGTATGCGCAAGGGATGCGCGTGATCCTGTGCAACACCGACGAGAATCCGGAAAAGGAAGCGATGTACCTGCGGCTGATGGAGAGCGAGCGCGTGACGGGCGTCATCTATTCGCCGACGTACGACGCCGCGCGGCATTTCGATGCGCGCGCGCACGCGTTTCCGGTCGTGATGATCGACCGCGCGGGACCGGCGGGCGCGGCCGATGCGGTCACGCTCGACAACCGCGACGCGGCGACGCGGCTCGTCGAGCACCTCGTCGAGCGCGGCTACCGGCGCGTCGCGGGACTGTTCGGCAACGCGAGCACGACCGGCCGCGAACGACATGCGGCGTTCGTCGACGCGCTGCGCCGCCACGCGTTGCCGGCCGAAGCGGAGTTCGTCGATCCGCATCCGCAGGCCGCGCACGCGCGTGTGCGCGCATGGCTCGCGGGCGACGCGGCCGCGCGGCCCGACGCGATCGTCGCGAGCAACGGCCTGCTGCTGCTCGGCGCGTATCGCGCGCTGCGCGAGCACGGCGCGCGCGTGCCGGACGATGTCGCGCTCGCGGGCTTCGACAACGACGCGTGGACGGATCTCGTCACGCCCGGCGTGACGGTGATCGCCCAGCCCGTCTACGAAATCGGCAAGAACGCGATGCAGTTGCTGACGCAGCGGCTCGCCGATCCGGCGATGTCCGCGCGCACGCTGGTGCTGCCCGGGGAGTTGATCGTGCGGGGCTCGACTGCGGCGCGAACCGGCGCGTAAGCGGTCGGCAGCGCGCCGGAACTGCGCCTGTCGGCGGCCCGGTACGGCAAATCCGACGAGCGGCGGCCTTCGTCCGTGCCTGCCGCTCGTGAGCCATGTTCGGCGCGGTTCGCGCATCGACACGATTGCCCGCCGCCGCCGCCCAAAAAACACCCATCCCGGAAAATGTCAAGCTAACAAAAATGGTGGGTATTCGTCATTGAATAAATCCTACTCTTTAGACGAGAGATGATCGGCACGGCTCTCACATTCAAATTGAATCCGTGCTTTTTCGAGGAGCCGCAAAAATGAGCCAATTTGTCGATGTCCTGGAGGAAATGCGCACGCATTACAAATCCTCTCTCGGTCAAACCTCGTCCGGGCGCTATGCCGCATCGCGTCAACTCGCGTCATATTTCGCCGCCGCCCAGGAGTCCTCCGCCCAGCTTTCGGCGCAGGACCGCGACTTGCTGAAGGGGCTGCAAATCGACGCTCAATCGTCAGGACAGGAAGAAGCGAGCGGAATCGAGTCCGGCATCGTCGGCGCAACCGAAGCGCTGAAGAGTTCCGGAGCTTCTCCGGCTTCCATCGAGGAATTCAAAAAGAAGATGGAAGAACTGAGAAAAAAGGCGAAGGAGGATTCCAATGCGAGAATCGACAAGATTTTCGACACGGCGATCCAAATCGGACTGGAACACCCCGAGCTTCAGCACCCCATCGTTGCCTTGATGGATAAGATCGGCAACTTCTTCAACGATCTTTTCAACAAGATTGCAGATTTCATCGTGGGCGTCGTAAAAGATGTCGTCGCATGGCTCAAGAACGCCTGGGACAGCATCAAGAGTACGTTCAAGGGAATCGCGGGTTGGATATCCAGCTGGTTCTGACGCCTTTCGCCATCATTTGCCGATCCGCCTTCGCGCCGAGCGCCGGTCTCGACGAAATGCGACATGCCGTCGGACTCCGCTACCGGGCCACGATCGGGGCAAACGCTCGCCGAACGCTCGCGGCGGCCTGACATGGTCGGCCGCGCGCGTCGATGACCGGAATCGGCGCGATGCCGGAATCGCGACAGGAAAAAGGCTCGGGATCGATTCCGAGCCTTTTCTTCGGGCGGCCCGCAAGCGGACCGCCCGCGCGCTTCCGAGCGGCCGCGCCTGCCGTTTGCGCGCGAACTTCGCGCCCTGCGCGAGCGGCAATCGAGCAGCTCGCCTCGGTCACGCCGATTGCAATCTCACGCCCTCCTCGCCCGATCGTCGCCGAGCGCCAGCCCGTCGACCACCGCCCGAACTCCATCCACGCTGCCCGGCGCCGGCGAGCGCAGCGTGAGCGACGCGCCCGCGCCCTTCGCGATCGCGTCGACGATCGCGAGCCCGAGGCCGGAGCCCTTCGCCGCCGTCGCGCCGCGCTCGAACGGCTTCGTCAAACGCTCCAGCTCGGCGGCCGCCAGCACCGGCCCGCGGTTCGTCACGCTGAGCGCGCCCGCCGCCGACAGCGCGACCTGCACCGGCTCCGCCGCCGAGCCGTGCTTGAGCGCGTTCTCGACCAGATTGCGCACGACGATCGCGAACGCGTCCGGATCGATCCGCGACGTCACGGGCGCGTCGGGTAGATCGAGCGCAATCGCGCGATTGCGCGCGACGCGCCGGAAATCGTCGACGACGAGCGACAGCACCGGCCGCAGATCCTGCGGCGTATCGGCAAGCACGCGCCCGTCCTCGGCCTTCGCGAGTTGCATCAACTGCTCGCTGACCCGCGACAGCGTGTGCAGCGCCCCCTCGACCCGCTCCGCGCGCTCGCGCAGCGGCTCGGACGGCGCTTCGGCGGCCAGCCGCTGTGTCTGCGCGAGCGCCGCGGCGAGCGGCGTGCGCAGCTCGTGCGCGCTGTTCGCGGTGAAGCTGCGCTCGGCGGCGAGCGCGCGATCGAGGCGCGCCATCAGCTCGGTGACCGCATCGGCGACGGGCGCGATCTCGGTCGGCAGCCCGCCCTTGTCGAGCGGTGTCAGATCGTTCCGGCCGCGCGCGGCGATCGCGTCGCAGAAGCGCCGGATCGGCCTCAAGCCCGAGCGCACGATCAGCCAGATCCCGAACAGGCCGGCAGGCAGGAACAGCAAGAGCGGCCTGACGACCGCGAACGCCGCCTGCACTTCCGCGCGCCGGCGCGTCGCGAGCGGCTCCGCGATCAGCAGCGTGACCGTGCCCTGCAGCACCGTCTCCGCGTAGACCCGATGCGTCGCGGTACGGGCAAAGCCCGCTTTCAGATCCTCCGGAAAAATCGACGCGTCCGCGTCGTGCGACCGCAGCAGCAGCTTGCCGGTTTCGTCGCGCACGACGTACGTCAGCAGTTCGTCGTGCGGACGGACCGCCGCGATGCGGCCACCGCCGTCACCGCCGCCGTCGTCGCCGTCCGAATCGCGCCCGACGATGTCCATCACGGCGAGCGGCAGCAGCCGCTGCGCGGTCTCCTGCAGCGCGCTGTCGGACATCCGCTCGACCTCGGTGCGCAACACGTAGAACGCCGCCGTCCCGGCCGCGAGCGACAGCGCGACGAAGCCCGCCACGAGCGCCGCCGCGAGCCGTCCCTGCAGGCTGCGCAGCATCGCTAGTCCCGCCTCAACCGGTAGCCGAGGCCTCGCACGGTCTCGATCATGTCGGCGCCGAGCTTCTTGCGCAGGCGGCTCACGTGAACTTCGATCGTGTTGCTCCCGACTTCGTCGTTGAACGAATACAGCCGCGCTTCGAGCTGCGATTTCGACAGGATCATCCCCGGATGCTGGATCAAGGTTTCGAGGAGCGCCCATTCGCTCGCGGTCAGGTCGACTCGCGCATCGCCGCGCTTCACGCTGTGCACGGCGGTGTCGATCGCCAGCTCGCCGAGCTTCACGAGCGGATTCGGATTGCCCGAATAGCGGCGCGCGACCGCGCTCACGCGCGCGGACAGCTCGGACAGGTCGAACGGCTTCACGAGATAGTCGTCGGCGCCGGCGTTCAGCCCGGCGATCCGGTTCGCGACCTGATCGAGCGCGGTCAGGATGATGACGGGCACCGTCGAGCCGCCCGCGCGCAGCTCGCGCAGGAAATCGAGCCCGCGGCCGTCGGGCAGCAGCAGATCGAGCAGGATCAGATCGTAGGTCGCCACCGCGATGTGCCGGCGCGCGTCGGCGAGGTTGCCGACGAAATCGGCCGGATGCCCGTCCTTCTCGATCTGGACGCGGACGGCCTCGCCGAGCCACGGATCGTCTTCGACGAGAAGCACTCTCATGCGCGTGTCCTGAAGAATGGAGTGGCGCGACTCTGCCACGCGAACCTGAAGCAAACATGAAGAAAAAGCTTCGCGTCCGCAAGCTTCGCTTCAGGTACCGAGCGCATTGTAGAGCCCGACGATCCGGACAGGAGATATCACGCAATGAAAACCCCGCGACTGATCAAGGGCGTGGCGCTCGCGTCGCTCGCATCGCTCGTGCTCGTCGGCGCAGTCGGCATCCGCGCGGCGATGGCGGACGACGGCGACGACTGCCGCGCGCCGCTCGCCGACTGGAAGCCGCGCGACGCGGTGCGCGCGATGGCGCAGCAGAAAGGCTGGCGCGTCGACAAGCTGAAGGCCGACGACGGCTGCTACGAAATCAAGGGCCACGACGCCGACGGCAAGCGCTTCAAGGCGAAGCTCGATCCCGTGACGCTCGACGTCGTGCGGATGAAGCGCGAAGACGACCGCAAGCGCGACCACGACGATGACAACGACCATGGCCGCGCGCCGGGCGCGCAAGCTCCCGCGAACGGCCCGCCGGCGGGCGCGCCGTCGGGCGGCGTGCTGAAGCCCGGCTCGAAGCCCGACGTGCAGATTCGCTGAGTCGCGGCGCGCGGCGCTGCCGCGCCGTGGCGCCGGCGCGCCTGCGTTTCGCCGCGCCGACGGTCCGGCCGACGGCCGATCGACGGCCTGCGACGGAGCAGGCATCCGGCTCGACCGCGTGCGGCCGTGAATGCCCGCACGCAGTCGTCAAGCGGCGACGAAACGCAGCTGAACGGGATATGCCGCAGCGAATGCGGCGCATACGGCCGGCACGACCGATGCAGAACGCCGGTCGGCGACGCATCGGCATCCGGCTCGGCCGCGTGCAGCCGCGAGTCACCACGCCCGGTCGCGAAACGGCGACGAAAGCCCGCGCAATAGAGATGTGCGGCAACGGATGCGGGTCGTGCGGCCGGCACGGCCGGATACCGCGTCGGCCCCGCCGCCATCGCAAGGGCGGCGTCGCCCCAAGCGACGCCGGCCCGAACCGGCCGCACGCAACCCGGCGCATCGCCGCCGTCCTCACCGAAACCAGGAGAACCCGGATGAAACACGCATTGCCCATCGCGGCGCTCGCAGGCGCGCTCGCCGCGCCGTCGCTCGCCTCTGCGCGCCAGGTCACGTTCGAGACGCAGCTCACCAATTACGGCGGCGATGGCGCGTACGTCGTCCTGTACGTCACCGATCGCGCGGGTCGCCACCAGGGCACGCTGTGGATGGCCGGCCGCCAGACGAAGTACTACCGGCACCTGCGCGACTGGTATCGCGCGACGGGCGGATCGGAGCGGCTCGACGGCATCACGGGCGCGAGCGTTGGCGCGGGCAAGACGCTGCGCGCGACGCTCGACGTCGCCGACGCGCTGCTCGACGCCGGCTACGAAATCCACATCGACACCGCGGTCGAGGACATGAACGAGAACGCGTCGGAAGTCGTCGTGCCGTTGACGACGGCGGGCGCCGGCAAGGCGGTCAGGGGCCGCGGCTACGTGAAGTCGTTCCGCTATTCGCTGTAACACGAAGACAAGAGGCACCCCATGCTGCGCAAGCTTCATTCGATTCCCGGCCTGATCGCCGCCGCGCTCTTGATCGTCGTCACGCTGACGGGCGCGGCGCTGTCGATCCAGCCCGCGCTCGAGCGCGCGGCCGTCGCCGGCATGCCCAACGCGCCGCCCGACGTCGCGACGCTCGCCGGCCGGGTGAGCGCGCAAGTGACGGGCGTCGAGAAGCTCGTGCGCCGGCCGTCCGGCGAGATCGTCGCGTATTACGCGACCGCCGACGGACAGCGCGCGTCGATCGTCGATCCGTCGACGGGCGCGCCGGTCGCCGATTATCGGCCGTCGCCCGTCGTGCGCTGGCTGACGAACCTGCACCGCAAGTTCCTTCTCGGCGACACGGGGCAAATCGCGGCGGGCGTGACCGCCGCGGCGATGCTGTTCATCGCGCTGTCCGGGCTCGCGCTGCTCGCGCGCCGAATGGGCGGCTGGCGGCGCCTGCCCGGCCGGGTCCGCGGCGACGGATTGCAGCGGCTGCACAACGAAACCGCGCGCGTCGCGCTCGCGGGACTCGTGCTGTCGGCGTTCACGGGGCTCGCGCTGTCGCTGACGACATTCGGCGTGATCCCCGAGCGTGGCGCGGCGTCGACGCCCGCGCCCGATGCGGATTCGGACATCGCCGCCGCCCCCGCGAAAACGACAATGCCCGTCACGCACATGGCGGCGCTGCGCGCGACCGATGTCTCGGCGCTGCGCCAACTGACGTTTCCCGCGCCGGACGATCCGCGCGGCGTCATCGAATTGAAGACGACGAACGGCGCCGGCTTCGTCGATCCGTCGACGGGCGCCTCGCTTGCCTACCAGCCCGCCGACGGCTGGCAGCGCCTGCACGCGATCGTGAAGATGCTGCATACGGGCGAAGGATTATGGTGGCTCGGGCTCGTGTTGGGCGCAACATCGCTATCGACGCCGCTCCTCGCGGTAACGGGCGTGATGCTGTGGGCGCGCCGGCGTCGCGCGCAGCCGAAGCTCGCAGGTAACGCGTCGGCGCGCGATGCCGACACCGTGCTGCTCGTCGGCAGCGAAGGCAACAGCACGTGGGGCTTCGCGTCGGCGCTGCATGCGGCGCTCGCGCAGGCGGGCCTGCGCGTGCACGTCGCATCGATGAACGACGTCGCCCGCGACTACCGCCATGCACGGCGCTTGCTCGTGCTGACCGCGACCTACGGCGACGGCGACGCGCCGGGCGGCGCGCAGCAGTTCCTGTCGAAGCTCGCGCGGCTGTCGGCGGCGCAACCGGCCTCGTTCGCGGTGCTCGGTTTCGGCGACCGCCAGTTTCCGCGGTTCTGCGGCTACGCGCGGAGCGCCCACGACGCGCTCGTCGCGAAGGGCTCGACGCCGTTGCTCGATCTCGGCACGGTCGACCGGCAGTCGGAGCACGAATTTCGCGCGTGGTGCGCACAGCTCGGCGACGCGCTCGGGCTCGCGCTCGACATCCGCTACACGCCGACGCTGCCGCGAACGATGCCGCTCACGCTCGTCGCGCGCGACGACTACGGCGCCGATCCGCAGACCGTGACGTCGGTGCTGCGCTTCGCCCCCGCAGAGCGAGCCGGGCACGCCGGCCGCCCGGCCGCGCGATGGGCAGCGCTCGCAAGACGGCGGCTGCCGCCGTTCGAGACCGGCGATCTGCTCGGCGTCGTGCCGCCGGGCGGGACATCGCCGCGCTACTACTCGCTCGCGAGCGCGTCGCCGGACGGCGTCGTCGAGATCTGCGTGCGGCGCCATCCGAACGGTGCGTGCTCGAGCTACCTCACCGGCCTGCAACCGGGCGACACGATCAACGCGTTCATTCGAGCGCATGCGTGCTTCCGGCCGCACGCGGGCGACGCGCCCGTGATCCTGATCGGCGCGGGCACCGGTATCGGTCCGCTGATCGGCTTCATCCGGCACAACGCGGCGCGCCGTCCGATGCATCTGTACTTCGGCGCGCGCAACGCAGACGACGGCTTCCCGTATCGCGACGAACTCGACGGCCTCGTCCGCGACCGCCGGCTGCGCGCGCTGACGACCGCGTTCTCGCGCGCGGAGCGGCGAGCCTACGTGCAGGACCGGCTCATCGCCGACGCGCGCAATCTGCGCAATCTCGTCGCGCATGGCGCGCAGATCATGGTGTGCGGCGGCCGCGCGATGGCCGATGGCGTCGCGCATGCGTGGGAGCGCATCCTGGCGGACTCCGGCTCGTCCGTCGCGCGCTTGAAGATGCAGGGGCGCTATGTCGAAGACGTCTATTGAATGGTCGCCCGGCGCGCGGCTGAATCGCTGCCGCGTGAGCGGCGCGACGATGGGCACGCGCTACAGCGCGCAGTTCCACGCGCCGCCGACGGCCGACGCGAACGCGATCGCCGCGGAGCTCGACGCGGCGGTGCGCGCGGTCGACGCGCAGATGTCGAACTGGCAGGCGGACTCGGACCTGTCGCGGCTCAATCGCGCCACGCCCGGCTGTTGGATGCCGATCTCCGCGAACCTCGCGACGGTGCTCGTGCGCGCGCAGGAAATCGGTCGCGAGACGGACAACGCGTTCAATATCGGCGTCGGCGCGCTGGTCGATGCATGGGGATTCGGGCCGGGAGCCGCGGCGGGCGAACAAGCAGCGAGCCCGGCCGAAGCGGCGAACGTGCCGAACGCGACCTGCGCGCGCCGCGCATCGGACATCCGCGGCGCATCGCCGTCGCCGTGCCGCCCGATCGACGAACTGCTCGAAGTCGACATCGCGCGCGGCCGCGCACGCCGGCTCGCGAACGTCGCATTCGATCTGTGCGGGATCGCGAAAGGCTTCGGCGTCGACGAGCTCGCGCGCGTGCTCGATCGCCACGGCATCGGCGCGTGGATCGTCGGCATCGACGGCGAGCTGCGTGCGCGCGGATGCAAGCCGGACGGCTCACCGTGGACGATCGCGCTCGAAGCGCCCGACTACGACCGGCGCGGCGCGATGGGCGCGATCGATCTCGTCGACGCGGCCGTCGCGACGTCCGGCGACTACCGGCACTGGGCCGACGTCGGCGGCCGGCGCATTTCGCACACGATGGATCCGCGCGCCGGGGCGCCGCTGCGCGGCGGCATCGCGTCGGTCACGGTCGTCGCGCGAACCTGCACCGACGCGGACGCGTACGCGACCGCGCTGATGGTGCTCGGCGAACGGGCGGGACGCGCGCACGCCGAACGCCGCGGGCTCGACGCGCTTTTCGTCGTGCGCGACGGCGACGCGCTCCGCACGATCGGCTGCGGCTGCTTCGCGAACGCTCAGCAGGCGGGCTGACCGCGAGGCGCACCGCCATCGGCGCCCGCCGCTTACACGTCGAACTTCACGCCCTGCGCGAGCGGCAATTCGCGGCTGTAGTTGATCGTGTTGGTCGCACGGCGCATGTAGCTCTTCCATGCGTCGGAGCCCGATTCGCGGCCGCCGCCCGTCTCCTTTTCGCCGCCGAACGCGCCGCCGATTTCCGCGCCGCTCGTGCCGATGTTCACGTTGACGATCCCGCAATCGCTGCCCGCCGCCGACATGAACTGCTCGGCCTCGCGCACGTCGTTCGTGAAGATCGCCGACGACAGCCCTTGCGGCACGCCGTTGTGGATCGCGAGCGCGTCGCCGAAGTCGTCGTAGACGAGCACGTAGAGAATCGGCGCGAACGTCTCGCGCGTGACGACGGCCGTCTGCTTCGGCATCCGCACGAGCGCCGGGCGAACGTAGTACGCGTCCGCATGGCCGAACTCGACGCGCTCGCCGCCCTTCACGTCGCCGCCCTGCTCGCGCGCATCGGCGAGCGCCTTTTGCATCGCGTCGAATGCCGCGCGGTCGATCAGCGGGCCGACGAGCGTACCCGTCTCGAGCGGATCGCCGACCTTCACCGATGCGAACGCCTTCTCGAGGCGCGGCAGCAATTGATCGGCGACGCCGCGATGCACGATCAGCCGGCGCAGCGTCGTGCAGCGCTGGCCCGCGGTGCCGACCGCGGCGAACGTGACCGCGCGCACGACGAGATCGAGATCCGCGCTCGGCGCGACGATCATCCCGTTGTTGCCGCCGAGCTCGAGAATGCTGCGCGCGAGGCGCCGGCTCAGCACCTGCGCGACCTCGATGCCCATTCGCACGCTGCCCGTCGCGGACACGAGCGGCACCTTCGGCGAAGCGGCGAGCGTCTCGCCGACGTCGCGGCCGCCGAGCACGAGCTGATGCAACCCGTCCGGCACGACGCCCGGATGCGTCTCGTCGAATTCGCGCACCGCCTTCGCGAACAGCGCATGGCACGCGATCGCGGTGAGCGGCGTCTTCTCGGACGGCTTCCAGACGACCGGATCGCCGCAGACCAACGCGAGCGCCGCGTTCCACGACCACACGGCAACCGGGAAATTGAACGCGGAGATCACGCCGCACACGCCGAGCGGATGCCAGGTTTCCATCATCCGGTGGCCGGGGCGCTCGGACGCGATCGTGAGCCCATACAACTGCCGCGACAGGCCGACCGCGAAATCGCAGATGTCGATCATCTCCTGCACTTCGCCGAGGCCCTCGGACGCGATCTTGCCCGCTTCGAGCGTGACGAGCCGGCCGAGCGCCGCCTTGTGCTCGCGCAGCACGTTGCCGAACACGCGCACGAGCTCGCCGCGCACGGGCGCGGGCACCGTGCGCCACTTGAGGAACGCTTGATGCGCGGCGTCGATCTTGCGCTCGGTTTCGGCCGGGCTGTCGGCGGCGAGCGTCGCGAGCGTCGCGCCGTCGACGGGCGACCGGGCGGTCAGCGCGCTGCCTTGCCAGCGGGCCAGATCGACGTCGAGCGCGGCGAGAATGTCGTTGAATTGCATCGCTTCCTCTTCAGAACAGAATCAGGTTGATCGGTGCGGCGTCGCCGCCGCGAATGAATCGATTGGACCGCGTTCGCGCGCCGCATGCAAGCGGCCTGGCCGTTCGGCCTAGCGGCCCGCCGCAAGCGCCGCGCGCAGCCGGCGCACGCCCTCGAAGATCTCCGCTTCGCCCGGCGCGGCGAACGACAGCCGCAGGCTGCCCGCGTCCGCGTCGCGCGCGTAGAACGCCGCGCCCGGCACGTACATCACGTTGTGCTCGAGCGCGCGCTTGAGCACTTCCGCCGCGTCGCGGCCGCCCGTCAGGCGCGCCCACACGAACATGCCGCCCGCCGGCTCGCGCCACTCGACGTCGTCCGGCACGAATTGCCGGAGCGCGCTGACGAGCGCGCGGCAGCGGCCGCCGTAAGTCTGCGCGATCGTGCGCAGATGCGCGGCGAGCCGGCCGCTTTCCAGATAACGCCGGATCGCCTCCTGCGCGATCGGCGCGGTGCACAAATCGCTCGTCTGCTTGGCGACCGTCATCCGGCGCGCGATCGCGGCGGGCGCGACCGCCCAGCCGATCCGCAAGCCCGGCGCGACGATCTTCGACAGGCTGCCGAGGTAGACGGTCCAGTCTTCCGCCCCGTCGTGCGCGAGCACCGGCTTCACCGGCTCGCCGGAGAAGCGCAGGTCCGCGTACGGGTCGTCTTCGACGAGCACGAACTGCGCGTCGGCCGCGAGCGCGGCGAGCGCCGCGCGGCGCGCCGGCGGCAGCGTCGCGCCCGTCGGGTTCGCGAACGTCGGCACCGTATACAGCAGCTTCGGGCGACGCTCGCTCGCGGGCCACGCGGCGAGCTGCGCGCGCAGCGCATCGGGATCGACGCCGTCGCCGTCGGTGCGCACCGGCGCGAGCTTCGCGCCCGCGAGCCGCAGCGCCTGCAGCGCGGCCGGATACGCGGGCGCCTCGACGAGCGCGACGTCGCCCGGCTCGATCAGCGTGCGCACGAGCAGGTCGAAACCTTGCTGCGAGCCCGTCGTGACGAGCACCCGCGAAGCATCGCACGTCACGCCGCGCGCGCTCGCCATCCAGTCCGCGAGCGCGCGGCGCAGGCCCGGCTGGCCCGCCGTGTCGCCGTATTGGAGGCACGCGAGCGGATCGTCGCGGCATGCGTCGGCGAGCGCCGCCGCGATGCCTTCGCGGTCGAACAGATCGGCGGACGGATAGCCGCCCGCGAACGAGATCATCCCCGGCTTGCCGACGTGCTTGAACAGCTCGCGGATCGGCGAACCCTGCGGATCGGCGAACGGCGCGGCGAACGGGTAATCGATGGCGGCGGCGAGCGTCATGGCGGCTCCGGTGCGATGGAAGTCGGGCGAAAAGCCAACGGAAGCCGGGCGACTCAGGCGGCGGCCGTCATCTTGAAGATGCCGGTCGCGTTGCCCGCGTCGAAGCTCAGGTCGAGCGCGCGGCGGCCGGTCTCGGCGTCGGCGACCGCATCGCGCGTGATGAACTCGTAGAACGAGCCCGGCACCTCGCGCTCGACGAGCGCGCCCGATGCGTCGACGAACGTGCGCGTCACCGGGTCCGCGCGGAACGCGGTCTGCCGCACGCGGCCCGAGCGCGACACTTCGACGGCCGGCTTGATCGGCCGCCCCAGCGCGCGCTGCGCGGCGGCGAGCGCGTCGACGTCGGGCACGCGGTCGGTCGCGTGATTGAACGCGTTGCCTTCGGTCGCGATCCACGCCATCTCCGCCGATTCGGCGAGCAGCGTCTCGTAGTCGGCGACGCGCGGCGCCGCATGCTGACGGTCGAAGCAGCGCACGAGCACGGGCAGCAGCGCGCAGGCGTCGGCGAGCGGCAGCGCCGCGTCGCGCTCGAGCTCGGCGAGCGTCGCGACCGCCTGCGGCGTCAGCGGATCGGCCGACGTCCCGAGCACGTTCGTCACGGCCTGCCGGAACGCGGCGCTGAAGCGCTCCGGATGCAGTTCGCTGACGAAGAACTGCGCGATCTGGTCGGGCGCGTCGAGATGCGCGTACGAGCGGCCCGTCATCTTGAGGCGCTCGAGCGGATAGGTGCCGTTCAGCCGATAGCCGAGCGGCCGAAGAATGCGCGTGAACGCCGCCTCGCCGGGCGGCAGCGCGCCGCACGACGGCCAGCGCACCGTGCGCAGCGCGCCGTGGTCGAACGTCACGCGGCCGCCGTCGCGCGCGACGTCGCGCGTGTACGCGCGGCCCGTCGGCACCCGTTCGAGCAGATCCGCGAACAGCGCCATGTTGAGCGCCTGCGCGAGCTCGGCGCGCGTGACGACGCCCGGCTCGCCGCGCTCGAAACACGTCGGGACATGCATCAGTCGCATCAACTCGTCGATGGCCGGCTGATCGGAAACGGTGGCGAGCAAGGCGGCGAGGTTCGCGTTCATCGGGTTCTTCCGTGGGTTTGCGTCGTTCTGGCGGCATGCGCGCCGTGCATTGATCCGCGCGCTGAAATGATCGGGGTCAATTCTCAGTGCGCGAAATAGGCTCGGCAATTGATATAAACTCACCAGTTCATTCTAAAAACTCACCAACTCGCGAATTCTCGATCTTTCGTCCGACAATGCGAAAAGGCATTCCGAACCTCGCGGCGCTGCAGGTCTTCGAAGCGGCGGCCCGCCACGAAAGCTTCACCCGCGCGGCCGACGAGCTCGCGCTCACGCAAAGCGCGGTCAGCCGCCAGATCACGTCGCTGGAGGAGCGGCTCGGCGTCGCGTTGTTCCTGCGGATCAAGAAGCGGGTCGTGCTGACGCCGCACGGCCGGCACTACGCGGCGCTCGTGCGCCGCAACCTCGAGCGGATCGAGCGCGATACGCTCGAACTGATGGCGCAGCGCGGGATCGGCGCGACGCTCGAGCTCGCGGTCGTGCCGACGTTCGCGAGCCAATGGCTGATTCCGCGCCTGCCGCAGTTCCGCGCGCTGCGACCCGACATCACGGTCAATCTGTCGGTGCGCACCGAGCCGTTCCTGTTCAGCGATTCGACGTTCGACGCGGCGATCTACTTCGGCCACGCGCTGTGGCCCGGCACGCAGGGGCGGCTGCTGTTCCTCGAAGGCGACATGCTGCCCGTCTGCAGTCCGGCGCTGCTGCCCGCGGGCGGGCGGCGGATCACGCGCGACGCGCTGCTCGATTTGCCGCTCCTGCACCTGTCGACGCGCGCGGACGCGTGGCGCGACTGGTTCCGCGCGCACGGCCTCGACAACGACCTGCGCGCGGTGCGCGGGCCGCGCTACGAACTGTTCACGATGCTGACGGCGGCCGCGCACGCGGGGATGGGGGTCGCGCTGATGCCGGCGCTCCTCGTCGCCGACGAGCTCGCGTCGGGGCGCCTTTGCGCGCCGCTCGACCTGCGGCTGCCGAGCGACGCCGGCTACTACCTCGTCGCGCCCGACGCCGCCGCCGACAGCGAGCCGTTCGTCGCGTTGGCCGAATGGCTGGGTTCCGTCGCGCCGGCGCGGCCGATAAGCTGACGCGACCATCCTGTTCATCCGTTCATCGGCCGGCGGCAGGCCGGCCACGCGAGATCGACCATGACCATACGCATCGGCGACATCGTGCCGCTGTCCATCGCCCGCGCCCGCTTCTCCGAGCTGGCCGACGAAGCGCGGGACGGCGGCGAGAAAATCATCACGAAGAACGGCGCGGCGTATGTCGCGCTGATCGACGCCAGGCGGCTCGATCACTATCATCGGCTCGAGCGCGATCGGGCGGCGCAGGCGGACGCCGGGCCGATGCGCGGCGGGACCGGGGGCGGTGAAAGCAGCGATGGCGATGGGGGCGCAGGTGTTGCGGCCGAAGGCGTTGCGCCTCTGGCAAACGACAGTACGGCGGGCGACTCGGGTGGCGGCTTGGACGCGTCGTCCGTCGAGCGTCGCACCGGAAGTGCCCACGACGCCGCAAACGGCTCGCGGCGCGACGGCGGCACGCGTCCGATGCGCAACGCATGCGGCTCGCTCGCCACGGACGACGGTTGATGGCTGATGGGGGATGGTTGGCGGTTGATGCCTCGTGGTTCGTAAACGCCGGTTGGCGGTTGGCCAAGACTGAAACGGAAACGACCGGCCGAGCGTCGAGCCCCGAAAAATCACGGCTCGAACACAAAGCCCCGGGAACAAAACGACCAGGAGTCCGCCCTCCCAAAGCTGCCGGCAACGCGCGACGCCCGCCCGTCCATCCGGGCAGACGCTGCTTCATCCGGCGCGAGACAACCGATACGATAGTCAGATCATTCGCCCTCGTTCGCTCACTCACGACAACCGCATGCAGAATTACTACGAAGCCACCGCGACGCGCACGCCCTACCCCGCGCTCGCCGACCGCATCGACGCCGACGTCTGCATCGTCGGCGGCGGCCTCGCGGGCCTGTCGACGGCGCTCGGGCTCGTCGAGCGCGGCGTGCGCGACGTCGCGGTGCTCGACGCGCAGACGGTCGGCTTCGGCGCGTCGGGCCGCAACGGCGGCTTCGTGTTCGGCGGCTACAGCCTCGACAACGCGGATCTCCTGCGCACCCTCGGCCCCGAGTCCGCGCGCGCGCTCTATCGGCTGACGATCGACGCGGTCGACCTGATCCGCGCGCGCGCCGCGCGCTACGGCATCGACTGCGAGCTCGTCGACGGCGGCGCGATCCTCGCGAACTGGTTCGACGATCCGGCGCGCCTCGACGCACCGCGCAAGCTGATGAAGGAAGCATTTGGCGTCGAATGGGAGCCGCTCGACGCGAACGAGCTACGCACGCGCCTGAAAACCGACCGCTATCACGGCGGACTCCTCGAGCGCAACGCGTTCCACTTCCATCCGCTCAAGTACGTGCTCGGCGTCGCGGCCGCGGCCGCGCGCGGCGGCGCGCGGATCCACGAGCATTCGGCCGCGCGCGCGATCCGCCGCGACGGCGCGGGCTTCGTCGTCGCGACCGACGGCGGCGCCGTGCATGCGCGGCGCGTCGTGTTCGCGGGCGGCGGCTATGCGCGCGGCGTGTATCCGCGCATCGAGCGCGCGGTGCTGCCGATCGCGACCTACGTGATCGCGACCGAGCCGCTCGGCGCACGGCTCGCCGACGCGATCGCATGCCGGTCGGCCGTCTACGACACCCGCTTCGCCTTCGACTACTACCGGCCGCTCGCCGACACCCGCATCCTGTGGGGCGGCAGGATCTCGGTGCTCGAACGCGGGCCGGACGCCATCGCGCGGCTGCTCAGGCGCGACCTCGTGCGCATCTATCCGCAGTTGCGCGATGTCGCCGTGCAGTTCGCGTGGGGCGGGCTCATGAGCTACGCGCGTCACAAGATGCCGCAAATCGGCCGCGACGCGGACGGCGTCTGGCACGCGGTCGGCTTCGGCGGCCACGGAATGGCGCCGACGACGGTCGCGGGCGAGGTGCTCGCGGCGGCGCTCGCCGAACGGCAGCCCGTGCCGGACGGCTTCGCGAGGTTCGGCCTCACGCGCACGTTCGGCCTCGCCGGGCTGGCCGCCGCGCAACTCACGTACAGCGCGTACGAGGCGCGGGATGCGCTCGCCGCGCGCCGCCGCCTGCGTTCCGGCAAACCCGTTTTTTAGAGCCGGGAATCGGGCCGAAGCCAATTGGGGTGCGTGCTAGAATGCGCCGACCATGCCGCCGCCCGATCACGCCAAAATGAAACAAGGAAGCAAGGCCGCCGCGCCCGACGCCGATGCGCGGCGCGATGAGGCGCGCCGCAAATACGATCCCGAACAGACGAAGCGCAACATTCTCGACGTCGCCACGCAGGAGTTCTCCGCGATGGGGCTGTCGGGCGCGCGCGTCGATTCGATCGCCGAACGCACGAACACGACGAAGCGGATGCTCTACTACTACTTCGACAGCAAGGAAGGGCTGTACGAAGCGGTACTCGAGAAAGTCTACGGTGACATCCGCGCGCTCGAGCTCGAACTGAACGTCGGCGAACTGGAGCCGCGCGAAGGGTTGCGCCGGCTCGTCGAATTCACGTTCGACTACCACGACAAGCATCGCGACTTCGTGCGCCTCGTGACGATCGAGAACATTCACGGCGCGAAGTATCTCGAGCAGCTGAAGTCGTTCAAGAACCGCAACGTCAGCATCATCAAGACGCTCGAGGACCTGCTCGCGCACGGCGTCGAAAGCGGCGCGTTCCGCGAGGATGTCGATCCGTTCGATCTGCATCTGCTGATCAGCTCGTTCTGCTTTCATCGCGTCGCGAACCGCTATACGTTCGGCACCGCGTTCGGCCGCGATCCGTCGTCGCCGCGGCTGCGCACGCGGCATCGCGCGATGATCGCCGAGACGGTCTTGCGTTACGTCGCACGCTGATCGCCCGCGTGCGGCACCACGGTGCGTGAGGCCGCGCGCTCGTCGCGCAGCCCCACGACGGACGCCGAAGTCCGCTCAGGCTTCCGCGTGCGTCACCACCGGCTCGGCAAGCGCGATCCGCGCCTTCTCCTCCGGGCTTCCCGCGACGAAATACTTCCTCGCCCACCGCGAATCCGGCTGCAGCGCAAGCTTGCCGCGCCCGCCCGCCCCCGATCCCGCATCCGAACCCGAGCCGCGGCGCGAAGCGATCGCCAGCGCGCGCGCACGATAGTGCTCGTAAAGCCGCAAGAACTCCGCGAGATAGATCGCCGCGACACGCGCATCGCGAATCTCTAGCAGGTTCTCGTCGTTGAAATGCTCGGAGTTCCCGCTCATGTTCGCCGATCCGCTGTACACGATCGGATTCGCGCCCTCCGCGTCGATCACGATGAATTTGTGGTGAATGACGACGGGCGGATAAGCGGGCGGCGCTTCGCCCGGAAAGAGCCGCAGCTCCGTCTCGAAGCCGTCCGGCACGGTCGCGGGCGAGAAGTACGCGGCGTCGATCACGTCGCGATTCGAACGGCTGCGGTGATACAGCTCGAGGTTCGCGAGACGCGCGGCATCGAGCGTCTTGCCGTCGCGCCGATCCGCGTCCGCCTGCTGCGCGCCGCGCGCGCTGATCCCGTTGACGAGCCCGAACATCATCAGCCCGCGGTCGCCCGCTTCGAAGCATGCGTCGCGCAACGCAGCGTCGGTCGGCATGAAGAGACAAAACGCGACCGAATGCTGCGCGCCGCGGATCGCGTCGACGATCGTGTCGATCTGTGTGCGCACCCCGCGCGGCTCCGGCGAAAACGATACGCGCACGCGCGCCGAGCCGACCTCGATCGCCTCCGACCAGCCGGGCGCGAGCCGCGCGGTCTCGGCGATGCCCGGATTCGACGCGAGCGCTCGCGCACGCGCGTTGTACAGCTCGGCAAGCGCCACCGATTCGAACGTGTGCAGCACGTTCGCCTGCTCGGTGATGCCCTCCGTCGTGAAGTTCGCCGAGCCGGTCAGCACCCGCGCGGGCCCCGTCTCGTCGCCCGCGACGATGAACTTGTCGTGCATGATCCGCGTCTTGTCGCGCGGCGCGAGCGTCGCGACGCCCGTCAAGCGGTCGACGGCCGGCTGGTTCGGCGACGGCAGCGGCGGCTCGCCGCGGCCGCGCGGCGTCTCGTGCGCGTCGTAGACGATCGCGAGCGCGTCGGCGCCGTGCGCGCGGCCGAACGCGTCGAATGCCGGAATCGCCCAAAGCGGATCGGTCAGGTGATAGACCGCCGACACCGCGCGCCGCGCGTCGCCGCCGAGCATCAGGCCGAAGGTCTGCTGCAAATCGTTCGCGAGCCACGTGCGCAGCCGCAGCGCCGCGTCGGGCGGCGGCGCGTCGCCCGCGGCGAGATGCAGCGCGCGAACCTGCTTCGCGAACGCCTGCGAGCTCACCACCGCGCGGTTGAACCACGTGCCGATCCCGTCCTCGACGTGCTCGGGCAGCGTGACGCTGCATACGCCCGCGTCGGCTTCGAGCACGTGCAGCGACGCGGGCGTGCCGACGACCGGATAGACGTCGTAACGAAACGTCCGGCCGCGATCCGGCGGATCGATCCGCGCGTCCCACCACATGAATTTCTGGACCGGCGCCTGATCGGTCGGCGCATCGCCTTGCGTATCGGCCGCGGGGCCGTCGAACGTCAGCCGGTTCGGCAGCCAGCTCGTCGCGGCGCGCGTCCTGCCGTCCGACGACCAGAAGCCGGGCGTGCGCTTGATCGCGAAGCCGAGAAAATCGTCGCGCCGCTGCGCGTCGGGCCAGTCGAAGGCCAGCAGGACCAATGTCGGGGAAAGATAGCTGCGCACGCTGACGGACATCGCCGCCCTCCTCGGCTCATCGCCTTCCAAAGTCGAAGCGACGAGTGTTCAACGCGCGCTTGCCGTGCGTGTGACGTTCCGATGAAGTTTCCGTGTCGCGTTTGCCTAGGCGCGATTCGAGGCCTCGGATGGGGCATGGCGAGAAGCGAGTGCGCGGGCGGCGGATGGCCGAAGCGGAACGAGACGGAGCGAGGCTCGACAAAACGCCGCGCGGCGCAAGGCGCGGAACATGTCACGCATCGCACGTGCGCGACGCATCGGTCGTCGCCGCAACGATCCACCGCACACGACAAACTCGATCTACCGGAACCTCGGCGCACGCCGCATCGCCTTGCCGCGCTCGCGCCGGATCACGGGATGGCGCGCCACTTCACGGAACATCACGTTCGGCGCACGTGCGCGACGTGTCGGCCGTCGCCGCAGCAATCAACCGCACACGACAAACTCGCTCCGCCGGAACCTCGGCGCACGCCGCATCGCCTTGCCTCGCTCGCTCCGGATCACGGGATGGCGCGCCACTTCACGGAACATCACGTTCGGCGCACGTGCGCGACGTGTCGGCCGTCGCCGCAGCAATCAACCGCACACGACAAACTCGATCTACCGGAACGTCGGCGCACGCCGCATCGCCTTGCCTCGCTCGCGCCGGAATTCGAAACCGCGCGCCGCTTGCCGGAACGTCGAGCGCATCGCGCCGTGCACGGCGCATCGCCGCACGCCGCACCGATCAACCGCAGACGACGAGCTCGATCCCCCGCGACGTCAACGCCCGCCGCATCGCCTTGTCCGGCGCGCGCTCGGTCACGAGGAAGCGGGCCGCCTCCGAGCCGTTGATCCGCACGGGCGTCACGCGTCCGAACTTCGAGTGATCGGCGACGACGACGGGCGCCGCCGCCGCCGCGAGCATCCGCCCGCGCACTTCCGCCACGACGCGCGAGTAATCGGTCAGCGCGCCGTCCTGCGTGATCCCGCCCGCGCCGACGAACGCGAAGTCGACGTGGTATTGCCCGAGCTGCTGGATCGTGTCGAGGCCGAACGTCGCGTCTTCGTCGTCGGACAGCTCGCCGCCGAGGAGCGTCACGCGGTTGCCGTTGCGGCGGCCGAGCACGCCGGCGATCCGCCAGTCGTTCGTGTAGACGGTCAGCCGATGCCGGTCGGCGAGCGCGAGCGCGACCGCATGGACGGTGCTGCCCGAGTCGAGCAGCACCGACGCGCCGTCGGGCACGAACTCGGCCGCGCGCCGGCCGATCGCGCGCTTCGCGTCCGCGTGCGACGCGTCGCGCTCCGACACGCTCGGCTCGTGCCGGTCGGCGGCGAGCGCGCCGCCGTGCGTCGTGATCACGAGCCCGCGCGCGGCGAGCGCGTTCAGATCGCGGCGGATCGTCTCGCGCGACACGTTGAGCGCGTTCACGAGCTGCGCGACCGACAGTGCGCCCGCGCGACCGAGTTCGGACAGGATGTAGCGGTGACGTTGTTCTGCAAGCATGGCGCGCGGCGCGGCCGGGCCGCGGGTCGGATCGTGAATGACGAATGGCGGGCTATTGTAGTACGGCGCGATGACGTCGCGCCGGTCGCCCGCCTGTCCGGGCGGCGCCGCTGGCCGGCTTACAGAATCGGGATTTCGCGCAGCATGCGCGCGTCGCGCGGACGATTGCGAAGGAACAGCGCGGACAGCACCGCGCCGATCAGCGCGATCGCGCCCGCGAGCGCGAACGCGGACACGAACGAGCCGCTGCGTTCGACGATGAAGCCGGTGACGGCCGGCCCGACGACGCCCGACAGGCTCCCCATGCAGTGCAGGCAGCCGCTGACGGCGCCGACGCGCTCGGGCACGACGACGTCCTGCACGATCGCCCAGTAGATCGCGCCCGTCACGTAGAGGAAGAAGAGCGACACGGACATCAGCGCGACCGCGCTCTGCGACGAGCGCACCGCCCCCGCCACCGCGACGCAGATCCCCGCGCCGAGCAGGCAGCTCACGAGCACGATCCGGCGCGACAGCATCGCGTTGCCGTGAGCTTGTAGATCGCGTCCGAGATGACGCCGCCGCACGCGAGGCCGACGGTGCCGACGAGCCACGGCACGACGGTCGCGACGCTCATCTCGCGGATGTTCAGGTGATGCGCCTGCACGAGGTAGCTCGGGAACCAGCTCAGGAAGAAGAACAGCACGTAGTTGTAGCCGAAGAACGCGACGCCCGTCGCGAGAATGCGCGGCTGCTTCAGGTAATGGCGAAGCGGCAGCGCCTCGGCGGCGCCGGCGGCCGCTTGCCGCGCAGCCGCGCGGGCCGGCGCGGCGGTACCTTCTGCGTGCCGTCCGTCGCGATCTGCGCGGTGCGATGCGCGAGCGTCGGGTTGCGAAAGCGCTCGATCAACGACGCGCAATACGCGTGCGCGTCTTAACCGGCAGGCGCGTCGACCGTCGCGAGCAGGTCGCGCGTCATCAAGCCCCGCACGAACGCGTCGATCAGCGGATCGGCCATCGCATCGGACACCGTGCGCCGCCCGCGCAACTGGCCGACATAGGCGATCGCGGAGTGCGCGCCGTTCAGCAGGCGCAGCTTCATCTTCTCGTACGGACGCACGTCGGCCGCGACGAGCGCGCCCGCGTCTTCCCAGCGCGGACGCGCGCGCGCGAACCGGTCTTCGAACACCTATTGCGCGAATGGCTCGCAGACGATCGCCGCCTCGTCGCGCACGCCGCGCGCCGGCCCGCACGCGGACTGCCGCGGACGGACTGCGCGCGTTCCAGTCGACGTGCCGCCGAGGACGTGCTGCGCCAATCGCCCCCGTTCTCGACGATCGCCGCTCACCCACGAGCAATTCAGTATTTCGCGTCGCGCGGCAATCGACTTCGCCGCACATTGCTAAACTCGCCGCTCGACCCCAAGCCAACCGACAGAGGTGAATCGATGTATCGCAAAGGCGCCGTCCTCGAAATCCAGTTTCCGCCGGAGCGGCTCAACGACGCCGCGGGCGATCCGTACTGGATCGATCTCACGCTCGACGAAGCGCGCCGCCTGCATCAGCAACTGAGCGCGCGCTTCGCGACCGAAGCCAGCGCGAACCAGTCGCTCGACACGTTCTCGATCGACTGAAGCCACCGGCGCGCCGCGCCGCAGGCAGTGCAGATTTCGACAAGACGGCGGCGCACCGGCGCGCGATACTCGGCGGCTTCCTCGTCATGTCGGCCGCGTCCGGTCCGCTTCGCATGCCTGCTTCCGCTTCTCTCGTCGCCGCGGCGTTCGTCGCGCTGTGGTCCACCGGATTCATCGTCGCGCGCGCGATCAAGCCCTACGCCGATCCGAACCTGTACCTGCTCGCGCGCTTCACGGGCACCGCGCTCCTCTACGCGTGCGTCGCGCTCGCCGTCCGGGCGCGTTGGCCCGCGCGGCGCGAATGGGGCCGGCATCTGTTCGCGGGCGCGCTGCTGCAAGGCGTCTATCTCGGCGCGAGCTACTGGGCCGTCGCGCAAGGGCTCAATGCCGGCGTGATGGCGCTCCTCGGCGCGCTTCAGCCGCTCGCGACCGCCGCGCTCGCCGCGCCGCTCTTCGGCGAGCGGCTGTCCGCGCGCGGCTGGCTCGGGATGGCGCTCGGCATCGCGGGCGTCGCGCTCGTGCTCGCGCCGAAGCTCGCCGCCGCCCCTGCGGCGGCGGGAGGCGCGCCCGCGTGGGCCGTCGTCGCGATCGCGGTCGCCGCCGTCGCGTCGATCACGGCCGGCTCGCTGTATCAGAAAAGCTCGCTCGCGCAGACCGACCTGCGCACCGCCGTCGCCGTGCAGAACCTCGGCGCGGCGCTCGTCGCCGGCGCCGCCGCGCTCGCGCTCGGCGAAACCCGCTGGCACGCCGCGCCCGCGCTGTGGTTCTCGCTCGCGTGGGGCATCGCGATGCTGTCCGGCGTCGCGGTGATGCTGCTGATGGCGATGCTGCGCCGGGGCGAAGCGGCGCGCGCGACGTCGCTGCTGTTCCTCGCGCCGCCCCTCGCCGCGCTGCAGGGCTACGCGTTCTTCGGCGAAACGCTCGTGCCGCTGCAGATCGCCGGCTTCGCGGTCGCGCTGGCCGGCGTCGCGCTCGCGCGTCGCGGCTGACGGCCGGCAGGCCCGCGCGAATCCGCCTATGATCGAGCCTTCGATTTCGTCGACGAGGAGCGCCCCGATGTCCCGCCCCGATCAAGCCGCCCGCCAGCGGGCGATCGCCGCCGGGCTGCACGTGCCGCCGTCGTTCGACGCGCGCGACGAAGCCGAGCGCCGGATCGCGTTCCTCGCCGACTATCTGCGCGCGGCCGGGTTGCGGACCTACGTGCTCGGCATCAGCGGCGGCATCGATTCGTCGACGGCGGGCCGGCTCGCGCAGTTGGCCGTCGAGCGGCTGCGCGCGTCGGACTACGACGCGCGCTTCGTCGCGATGCGGCTGCCGTACGGCGTGCAGCACGACGAAGCGGACGCGCAGCGCGCGCTAGCGTTCGTGCGCGCAGACGAAACGCTCGCCGTCGACGCGAAGCCCGCCGCCGACGCGATGCTCGCCGCGCTCGCGACGGGCGGCCTCGCGTATGTCGATCACGCGCACCGGGACTTCGTGCTCGGCAACATCAAGGCGCGCGAGCGGATGATCGCGCAATACGCGGTAGCGGGCGCGCGGCGCGGCGTCGTGATCGGCACCGATCACGCGGCGGAATCGGTGATGGGCTTCTTCACGAAATTCGGCGACGGCGGCGCGGACGTGCTGCCGCTCGCGGGCCTGACGAAGCGCCGCGTGCGCGAGGTCGCGCGCACGCTCGGCGCCGACGAGCTGCTCGTGATGAAGACGCCGACCGCCGATCTGGAAACGTTGCGTCCGCAACGGCCGGACGAGCACGCGTACGGAGTCACGTACGAGCAGATCGACGACTTCCTGGAGGGCAAGCCGGTCGACGCTGCGGTGTACGAGACGGTGTTCCGGTTCTACGACGCGACGCGCCACAAACGCGCGCTGCCTTATACGATGTTCGATTGGCCTGGCCGTACGGCGTGAGCTCGCTTGCGCGGCTGGTCTCGATTCGATGCCGTTTCTTCGAGTCGGCCGGGCCTGTCTTCGATCCCGCGTTGCAGGCCGCTTCGGCATGACTTCGGCATAGCGCCGGCGATGGGCGAACGCAGTGGTAGCGGCATCGCAAATCACCGTGAATATCTCGTCGCTCCGCCTGGCACATCGCCGGCGTCCGCCCGCCTGACGCTCGCTCGCCCGAGCCTCGTCGAATCCGCAGCCGCTCCCGGCGCACCTCGTCTCCATCGCATCGGGAAGCCCGCAGCGGAGCGCCCGCGGTGAATCCGCCCCCGAGCCGATCCCGGCGCACGCGTCCCCGCCGATGCGCTCATGCCCCGACGCACAATCGCCGAACTTGCTACCATCAAGCGCCCCTGCCACCCGCCGTGCGCCTAACCCGATGCCGAGCCGTGCGCCTAACCCGATGTCGACCCCGATGTCGCCCCCGCTCAAGGAAATCGCCCATGTCCTACACGCTGTACTACTCGCCGGGCGCGGCCAGCATGGCCGTCCATTGGATGCTGCTCGAGCTGCGCGTGCCGTTCGACATCCGCTGCATCAACATCGACGAGGGCGTGCAGCATTCGCCCGACTACCTGCGACTGAATCCGACGGGCCGCGTGCCGACGCTCGTCATCGACGGCGTGCCGCGCCACGAATCGACCGCGCTGCTGATGCTGCTCGCCGAACGCCATCCGGAAGGCGGCTTCGCGCCGCCGCCCGGCACGCCCGAGCGCGCCGCGTGGTTCGAGCTGATGATCTATCTGGCGAACACGCTGCTGCCGGCGATGCGCAACTGGTTCTACGCGGACACCGACGGCGATCCGGACGGCGCCGACGCGGTCCGCGCGCATGCGCGCCGTCAGATCGAAGCGGCGATGGACGAATTCGACGGCCGGCTGCGCGACGGCCGCGACCATCTGCTCGGCGGCGCATCGCCGAGCACCGCCGACTTCCTCGCGATCGTGCTGATGGGCTGGACGCGCAACATGCCGCGCACGGCGCTCGCGTGGCCGCATCTCGCGCGCTATGTCGAACGGATGCGCGCGCGGCCGTCGTTCGCCGAGCTGACCGCGCGCGAAGGGCTGACCGAATGGCTCGATGCGCCGAGCGGCGCGGCGGGCTGACTTGCACGACCGCGTGCACTGCCACGCGATAATCGTGCGACTGCCGCATTCACCGCATTCACCGCATTCACCGCACTCACCGCCCCCACCGCACTCGTCCAAGCCGCCGAGAACGCCCGATCCAACGCCACCGCTTCGCAGGAGCCCCGCATGCATGTCGATGCGCACGCCGTCTTTGCCGTCTTTTCCGTGTATCTCGCGGGCGTCGTGATCCCGGGCCCGAATTTCGTCGCGGTCGCGCACAAGGCCGTCTCGGCGACCCGGCGCGACGCGCTCGCGATGGTGGGCGGCATCGTGCTCGTCAATCTGATGTGGGCGTCGTGCGCGATCCTCGGCGTCGGCATCGCGTTCGCCGCGTTTCCGTGGCTCGCGGCCGCGGTCAAGCTCGCGGGCGCCGCCTACCTGATCTGGTTCGGTTTCCGGCTGATTCGCGATGCCGGCCGCGCCGGCGTTCGAGGCGCGACAGCGCCGGCCACGCCGCGGCGCATGGGCGGCGAACGCGTCGGCGCCCGCCGCGCGTTCGCGCAAGGTTTGCTGACCAACCTCGCGAACCCGAAGTCGGTCGCGTTCTACGCGGCCGTGTTCGCATCGGCCGCGCCCGCGCATGTCGGCTGGCCGACCTTCGCGGCGATGCTCGCGATGGTCGCCACGGTCGCGACGAGCTGGTACGGCTTCGTCGCGCTCGCGCTGTCGCATGCGGACGTCGCGACCGCCTATCGCCGCGGCCGCAAGGCGATCGACCGGTTCTGCGGCGGGCTCATCGTCGCGCTGGGCGTCCGGCAGCTGCTGCGCTGACGCGCGGGCCGTTCAGGAATCGCGCTTGTCGTCGCCGGGAGCGGCCGCTTCGTGCGCGCCGTCCGCGGCGCTCGGGCCGCCGGCGTCGTGTGCCTGATCCGCTCCGCCCGACGCAGTGGCGCCGCTCGCAGCACCGGCACTGCCGGCCGAGCCGGCGGCCCTCGCCGCATCCGCGCCGCCCGCCGATCCGACGCTGCTCGGCACGGCTGCGGCATTGTCGCTCGCGGCGTCTGCGCTGCCCGTCGAACCGGCATCGTTCCCCGCCGCCCCCGCGCCGCCCGAAGAGTCATTGCTCTCCGTACCCGCATCGCTCGCGGCCTCCACGCTCCCCGCCGAACCGGCGTCGCCCGCCTCCGCGAGCGTCGCGCGCACGAGCGCGGAGCTCGTCCATTTGACGACGTTCATGAACTGCTGGAAGTCGAGCCCCCAGAAATCCTTCAGCACGACCATCGCCTCGGTGCCGTAAAGCAGCGACAACGATTGCGCGAGCCGCGCGGCCGCCGCCGGCGCGACGCCCGCCTGCAACAGCGGCTCGACCGCGAGCGACAGCAGCCGCTTGCGGTTGCCGCGCCGGTATTTCGGCTCGTCCTCCGCGCGTCGCGCACGCTCGTTCGCCCATTGCTGCAACGCGACCTGCAGCGCGGCGCGCAACGCGCCCTCGTGCTGCTCCATTCGCGGATATGCGAAATCGAGCAGCTCGTTGACCCGCGCCTCGACCGACGTCGACGTCGGCTGCCATTGCAGCACCGGCCCGAGGCTCTCGTCGACGACGGTGCTGACGAGCGCCGCCTGCGACGGGAAATAGCGGTAAGCGGTCGCGCGCGACACGCCGGACGCGTTCGCGAGCTCGGTGATCGACGGAAACCAGCCTTGCTCGAGCATCGACAGCGCGGTTTGCAGCAGCAGGTCGCGGGTCTGCGTGCGCGTTTCGGACAGCGTTTCCGTTGCGGATACGGTAGTTGGCATGTGTTTTGTGAGGACGACCGCTGAGACGGTCGCCTCATCTGTGTTAAAGTTGTCGCGGAATCGAATCGCAGTACATCGTGCGACAAACGAACGATTGGCGAAGGAGACCAAATGGTACCCCACCGTAAACAGATCTACGTTGCGGCAACCGTTGATACAAAAGGCGCGGAAGCGCATTTCGTCAAGGACCGGATCGCCGGCGCGAGGCTCCCGGCGGTCGTGGTCGACCTGTCGACCCGCGCGCCGGGGCTCGCGGCCGACATCGGCGCGGACACCGTCGCCGCGCATCATCCGGACGGCGCGGCCGCCGTGTTCTGCGGCGACCGCGGCCGCGCGATCGCCGCGATGGCGGTCGCGTTCGAGCGCTACATCAAGAGCCGCGACGACGTCGCCGCGCTGATCGGCATCGGCGGCTCCGGCGGCACGGCGCTCGTCACGCCGGCGATGCAGGCGCTGCCGATCGGCGTGCCGAAGCTGATGATCTCGACGATGGCGTCGGGCGACGTGTCCGCCTACGTCGGCTCGTCGGACATCGCGATGCTCTATTCGGTGACGGACGTCGCCGGCCTCAACCGGATCTCGCGGCAGGTGCTCGCGAACGGCGCGCACATGATCGCGGGCGCCGTGCGCGACATGCAGCCGCTGCCCGCCGACCTGAAGCCCGCGCTCGGACTGACGATGTTCGGCGTGACGACGCCGTGCATCCAGGCGGTCACGTCGCGGCTCGACGCCCGCTTCGACTGCATCGTGTTCCATGCGACGGGCAACGGCGGCCATGCGATGGAGAAGCTCGCGGACAGCGGCCTCCTCGACGGCGTGCTCGATCTCACCACCACCGAAGTCTGCGACCTGCTGATGGGCGGCGTGCTCGCGTGCGGCGAGGACCGCTTCGACGCGATCGCGCGCAGCCGCGTGCCGTACGTCGGCTCGTGCGGCGCGCTCGACATGGTGAACTTCGGCCACATCGATACCGTGCCGCCCCGCTACGCGGGCCGCCTGCTGTACAAGCACAACCCGCAGGTCACGCTGATGCGCACGACGCCGGACGAGAACCGCCGGCTCGGCGAGTGGATCGGCGCGAAGCTGAATGCGTGCGAAGGCCCCGTGCGCTTCCTGATTCCCGAAGGCGGCGTGTCGGCGCTCGACGCGCCGGGCCAGGCGTTCTGGAGCCCGGAAGCCGACGCGGCGCTCTTCGACGCGCTCGAAGCGACGGTGAACCAGACCGAAAATCGCCGCCTCGTGCGCGTGCCCGCGCACCTCAACGATTCGCAGTTCGCCGACATCGCCGTCGAACACTTTTTATCGCTTCACGCAGCACACCGGAATTGAAGATGAAGAGACTGACACGCGCCGAGATCCTCGAAAAACTGCGCGCGACCATCGCGCGCGGCGAGCCGATCATCGGTGGCGGCGCGGGGACGGGCCTGTCCGCGAAATGCGAGGAAGCGGGCGGCATCGACCTCATCGTGATCTACAACTCGGGCCGCTACCGGATGGCCGGGCGCGGCTCGCTCGCGGGGCTGCTCGCGTACGGCAACGCGAACGAGATCGTCGTCGACATGGCGCGCGAGGTGCTGCCCGTCGTCAAGTCGACGCCCGTGCTCGCGGGCGTGAACGGCACCGATCCGTTCTGCAATTTCGACGCGTTTCTCGACGAGCTGACCCGGCTCGGATTTTCCGGGGTGCAGAACTTCCCGACCGTCGGCCTCATCGACGGCAATTTCCGCGCGAATCTCGAAGAAACCGGGATGGGCTACGCGCTCGAAGTCGACCTGATCCGCCTCGCGCACGGCAAGGGACTGCTGACGACGCCGTACGTATTCAGCGAAGCCGATGCGATCGCCATGACCGAAGCGGGCGCCGACATCGTCGTCGCGCACCTGGGCCTGACGACGGGCGGCACGATCGGCGCGAGCACCGCGCGCCGCCTTGCCGACTGCGTGCCGCTCGTGCGCCGCTGGGCCGATGCGGCAAAATCGGTGCGCGACGACGTGATCGTGCTGTGCCATGGCGGACCGATCGCGTCGCCCGAGGACGCCGCGTACATCCTGCGCGAGTGTCCGCAGTGCCACGGTTTCTACGGCGCGAGCTCGATGGAGCGCCTGCCGGCCGAAACCGCATTGACCGACATGACGCGGCGCTTCAAGGAGATCGACAGGCGCGTCGCGTCATGATGCCCGCGCGCGTGCGCGCGCCTCCACGAGGATTCGAACGACGATGAACCACACCTCCTTCGCCAGCAGTGTCATCGACGCGCCGACCGAGCGCGTCTGGGCGTTCTTCCGCGATTTCAACGGCCTCGCCGCGTTTCATCCGGCGATCGTCGAAAGCCGGCTCGAGCCGGGCCCGGACGCGCACACGGTGGGCGCGATCCGTTATCTGACGCTCTCGGACGGCTTCGTCCGCGAAAAGCTGCTGAAGCTCGACGAGCCGAGTCACGAGCTCGAGTATTCGATCGTCGAGACGTCGATGCCGGTGCGCAACTATGTCGCGGGCGTGAAGCTCTTCCCCGTCACCGACTCGGGCAAGACGTTCGCGCAATGGTGGGCGAACTTCACGACCGAAGGCGTCGAGTTGCAGCCGGTTGCGGCGTCGATCAGCGAGCATGTGTTCGCGGCGGGATTTCGCGCGCTCGCGGACAAGCTGCGCGCGCGCTGACATGTCGCAGATGTGTTTCGCCGCGCCGGCGCCCGTTTCGGGCGTCGCGCGCGGCTTGCCGGCGGCTTCCGCCGCCGCTGCGTCGCACCGCCGGCTTGCGGTGCGGCATGGCGGCCCCGCCGGCGAGTTCTCGGGTTCTGGCAATGGCCCTCGGATAAAGCCGGAACCTTTTTGGCCGACCCTGACGGGTCGGCCACTTTCTATTCGCAATCGCGCCGCGCATCACGGCGCCGCCCCACGCCGGAAGCGAACGGACCGCGCATAGCGCGCGATCCGTTCGCACATCGCAACACTTGCGACAAGCGGGCGCAGCCGCGCCGCCCGGAATTCATCTGGATTAAGTTATTCGCCGCCCTGCGTGCGCCCACAAAGATGCATTTGCTACGCATCAATATTGACTCGTCTCGCGACCGATAGCTTGGAAGAAACGAAGCCAGCGAGGGGTTAATCATGAAAGACCTGCAATCGACCCGTGGCCAACTGCGCGCCACGTTCCTGTCCGTCCTGCTGAGCACCGTCGTAGCGGCGAGTGCGAGCGCGCATGCCGCGACGGCAACCGGCAAGATTCCCGGCGACTTCGGTCCGCCGCAAGGCGAGCCGATCCACGCGACGCTCGTGAGTCCGCCGCACGTGCCGCCGCCCATCACCCGACGCTATCCGGCGAAGGTCATCGTCGATCTCGAAGTCGTCGAGAAAGCGATGCCGATCGCCGACGGCGTGAACTACACGTTCTGGACCTTCGGCGGCGCGGTGCCCGGCAACTTCATCCGCGTGCGGCAAGGCGACACGGTCGAATTCCATCTCAAGAATCGTCCGGACAGCAAAATGCCGCACAACATCGACCTGCACGCGGTGACGGGACCGGGCGGCGGCGCGACGTCGAGCTTCACCGCGCCGGGCCACGAATCGCGCTTCACGTTCAAGGCGCTGAACGAAGGGCTCTACGTGTATCACTGCGCGACCGCGCCCGTCGGCATGCACGTCGCGAACGGGATGTACGGCCTGATTCTTGTCGAGCCGCCCGAAGGACTGTCGAAGGTCGACCACGAGTATTACGTGATGCAGGGCGACTTCTACACGAACAGCAAGTATCGCGAGAAGGGCCTGCAATCGTTCGACATGGACAAGGCGATCGACGAGCGCCCGACCTACGTCGTCTTCAACGGCGCCGAAGGCGCGCTGACGGGCGACAAGGCGATGCGCGCGCGCACCGACGAGACGGTGCGCCTGTTCGTCGGCAACGGCGGGCCGAATCTCGTGTCGAGTTTCCACGTGATCGGCGCGGTGTTCGACAAGGTGCGCGCGGACGGCTCCGACGTCACGCAGAGCAACGTGCAGACGACGCTGATTCCGGCGGGCGGCGCGACGACGATCGAGTTTCATACGCGCGTGCCGGGCAACTACACGTTCGTCGATCACTCGATCTTCCGCGCGTTCAACAAGGGCGCGCTCGCGATCCTCAAGGTCGATGGTCCGGACAACAAAGCGATCTATTCGGGCAAGGAGCTCGATACGCTCTATAGCGGCGATCATCCGGCCGCCGCCGGCTCGGCCCCCGCGGCGAACTCGACGCCCGCCGCCGCGGGCGCGAACGCCGGCGCTTCGCTCGTCAAGACGAGTGCGACGACGCCCGCCGCTCCGCTGTCGCTGCAAGGACAAGTGAAAGCGGGCGGCGCGGTGTTCGCGAGCACCTGCGCGGTATGCCACCAGAGCGGCGGCGCCGGCCTGCCGGGCGTGTTCCCGCCGCTTGCCGGCTCCGACTTCCTCGCCGCGAATCCGAAGCGCGCGATCAGCATTCTGCTGCACGGGCTGAACGGCAAGGTGACCGTCAACGGCCACGACTACGACTCGGCGATGCCGCCGATGGCGCAGCTGACCGACGACGAAGTCGCGAACGTGCTGACCTACGTGCTGAACAGCTGGGGCAATCCGGGCGGCCGGGTCGGCGTGGAAGAAGTCGCGAAGGTCCGCACGAAGACGCCCGCGGTCGCCGAGGCTTCGCACTGACACGCCCCACCGTCGCCAGGGAGCAACGGCCATGCGCGCTTCGTCGACATCGTCACGCGCGGTTCGATTCGCCCGCATCGCGGCGATCGCACTGACGCTTGCATTCGCCGCGACGGGCGCGCATGCCGCGCGCTTCGTGCGGCTGCCGGGCGGCGACTTCGAGAGCGCGCTGCCGCAGGACGTGCCGGGCCGCTCGACACCCGCGCACATCGACGCGTTCGAGCTGCAGGACGCGCCCGTGACGGTCCGCGCGTTCGCCGCGTTCGTGAGCGCGCATCCCGAATGGCGGCGCGATCGCGTCGCGCGCGTGTTCGCCGGTCCCGCGTATCTCGCCGATTGGGCCGACCCGCTGCATCCCGCGCGGCAGACGCCGCCCGACGCGCCCGTCACGGGCGTCAGCTGGTTCGCCGCGCGCGCGTATTGCGCGAGCGAAGGCGCGCGGCTGCCGACGTGGCTCGAATGGGAATACGCGGCGGCCGCCGACGCGACGCGCACCGACGCGCGCAACGATCCGCTGTGGCGCAGGCAGATCCTGTCGTGGTACGAGCAGCCGGCCGCGCGCGTGCTGCCGCCCGTCGGCGGCGCGCCGAACGTCTACGGCGTGCGCAACCTGCATGGGCTGATCTGGGAATGGGTCGACGATTTCAACGCGCTCTTCATCAGCGGCGACAGCCGCACGCAAGGCGACCCGGACCAGCAACGGTTTTGCGGCGCCGGCGCGATCAGCATCGTGCGGCGCGACAGCTACGCGGTGCTGATGCGCGTCGCGCTGCTGTCTTCCCTCACCGGCGCGGATTCGACCGGAAGCCTCGGCTTTCGCTGCGCCCGTTCGATTTCAGGAGATTGACGATGAAGCTTGGACATCTCACCCGGCGCGGCGCGCTCGCGCTGATCGCCGCCGCGTGCGTCGCGACGACCGCTGAAGGCGCGGGCCTGCCCGCAACCGCCGCAGCGACGGCCGCGACGGCGACCGATTCGATCTACCAGGCCAAGGCGACGCTGGCCGATCAGGATGGCAAGACGTTCCGCCTGGCCGATTTGCGCGGCGCGCCAACGCTCGTCAGCATGTTCTATACGTCGTGCAAGATGGTCTGCCCGATGCTGTTCGAGACGATCGGTCTCACGCTCGACGCGGGCGGCGAGGCGGCGCGAAAGCGGATCAAGGTGGTCGCGGTGACGATCGATCCCGATCGCGATTCGGTCGCGGTGCTGCGCAAGACCGCGAACGCGCACGGCCTCGACGCGCGCTGGCGGCTTGCGCGGACCGACCGCGACAGCACGCGCGCCGTCGCCGCGCTGCTCGGCATCCAGTACCGGAAGCTCGCGAGCGGCGAGTTCAATCATTCGAGCACGATCGTGCTGCTCGACGCCGACGGACGCATCGTCGCGCACACGAACACGCTCGGCGAGACGGATCCGGCGTTCGTCGACGCGCTGCGCAAGCAACTGGCCGCGCAATGAAAAAGCGGCGACGCGGGGCGTCGCCGCTCGTCCGTCGAACTCCGCGGCATGCTGCGCGTCTCGCGCGAAAGCGCTCGGCGTCGGACCGCGCCGGATGTCCGTGCATCGCCGCATCGCCCGTATGGCATCCCGTCCATCGCGCATTGCGCGCGTCTCGAAATCGGCACCAGCAGCCGCGCATCGATCGCCAGCCGCCGGCGCGCGGCTCACGGCCTTTTGCGCGTGCCGCCATGCCGTCATGCGCATGCACGCACCGCCCGCGAGTCGCATCCGCGCTCGACTCGCGGCGCGCGCCCGGCTCCATCACGCGCTGTCGCGCTTCTTCGCCTGATTCTGCAGGCCGATCGACCGGGCCAGTGCAGTCGCAAGCACGGCAAGCCGTGGCTCCGGGCCACGGCTTGCCGTGCCGAGCGTGCCCTTCCAGTTCCGCGGCTGACCCAGCCTGAGCAGCACCGGCGGCACTCACCAACGTGGCGGCCATCGTCATTTCATGAAGTCCATGTCGCCGGATAAGGTCGGGTGCGACAGGCATCGCACTGCTGCCCCTCCCGCCTGGACGGATCCGGTCCTCGAACACCTCTACGCGATCAAGCGGAACGAGGCGACGGATGCGCGATTGCGCATCCGGCACGACGATCGGCCTGACACCAGACCAAAGATGCACATCCATTCAATCCAGTCCGAATCGGCGCACGAACCATGTCTTCATCAGATGCGTCAGCACGGCATAGCTCATCAGGATAAGGAACAGCGCGATCCAGTACTGCGGCGGCAATGGAACGAAGCCGAGGAACGTTCCCAGCCACGTGAACGGTATGACGATTCCGGTCGCCGCGATGGCGAGACTGGTCGTGATCAGCGGCACGCTTGCCCGACTCTCGAAGAACGGCACCTTGGCGGTGCGGATGATATGGATGATGAGCGTCTGGGTCAGCAACGATTCGACAAACCAGCCGGTCTGAAACAGTGCCGGCTTGTCCCACGCGTGGAAGACATAAAGCATCATGAAATACGTGACGTAGTCGAATATGGAGCTGATCGGCCCGATCATCAGGACGAATTTCGTGATGTTGCCGATGTCCCACCGGCGCGGCACGGCCAGATACTCCGAATCAACGTGATCGGTCGGGATCGTGGTCTGCGAGAAATCGTAGAGCAGATTGTTCGTGAGCACCTGGATCGGCGCCATTGGCAGGAACGGCAGAATGACACTGGCGCCGAGCACGCTGAACATGTTGCCGAAGTTGGAGCTCGCACCCATCTTGATGTACTTCGTGATGTTGCCGAACACCTTGCGCCCCTCTAGCACGCCTTCGCCCAATACAGCCAGGCTTTTCTCCAGCAAGATGATATCGGCGGTCTCCTTCGCGATATCGACTGCGCTGTCGACCGAAATGCCGACGTCCGCGGACTTGAGTGCCGGACCATCATTGATGCCGTCCCCCAGAAAACCGACCACATGCCCCTTCTGATGCAGCGCATCGATGATGGCGGCCTTCTGGGATGGCGAGACCTTGGCGAAGACAGACGCGGTCTCCGCGAGATCCGCCAGTTGCGCAGGCGCGAGCAGCTGGGCTTCTTTTCCGAGAACGATGCGATCCACCTCGAGGCCGACTTCATGGCAGATCTTGCGGGTAACGATGTCGTTATCGCCGGTGAGAATCTTCACCTGTACGCCGCGCGCCTGCAGAGCGGCGATGGCCGCAGCGGCGGTGTCCTTGGGTGGATCGAGGAAGGCGATATAGCCGAGTAGCGTCAACTCGGTTTCGTCGCGAGCGGAATACGCAACCTGCGCCGGCGGCATCTCCTTGTACGCGACGGCGACGACGCGAAATCCATCAGCGTTGAGCGCAGCGGTCGTGTCCTGCGCCGACGCAAAATGACTCGCATCGAGGACGCCCGTATCGCCATCGGCCGCATAGCGTGTGCAGACCGAGAAGATCTCTTCTACAGCCCCTTTACAGATCATGATATGCGCGCCATCTGATCGGGCAAGCACGACGGACATCCGGCGCCGTTCGAAATCGAAAGGCATCTCGTCGATCTTGCTGAACCGCCCATGCACCTCGAGCCGCTCCACCAGCTCCGCGTGCTTCAGCACGGCAACGTCGAGCAGGTTCTTGAGCCCGGACTGATAGAAGCTGTTCAGATACGCATATTCGAGCACTTGATCCGACTCGTCTCCGTGTATGTCGAGATGACGCTTCAGGATGATGCGATCTTGCGTCAGGGTGCCGGTCTTGTCGGTACACAGCACATCCATCGCCCCGAAATTCTGAATCGCGTTCAGGCGCTTCACGATGACCTTCTTGCGCGACATCGCGATGGCCCCCTTGGCGAGATTGACCGTCACGATCATCGGCAGCATCTCGGGCGTCAGTCCGACCGCCACCGCAACTGCGAAGAGAAGGGCCTCGAACCAATTGCCCTTGGTGAGGCCATTGATCACGAAAACGAGCGGCACCATGACGACGATGAAGCTCAGCATCAGCCACGTGAAGCGCGAGATGCCCTTGTCGAAGCTCGTCAACACACGGCGTGCAGCGATAGTGTCGGCGACGTGACCGAACGCGGTCCGGGAACCGGTCAGCGCCACGACGCCGCACCCTATGCCGCTGACCACCGCGCTGCCCATGAAACAGATGTTCGGCAAATCGAAGTGGGTCTCGGTGGCACTGACATTGGGCTCGGGGATTTTTTCGAGCGGCATCGCTTCGCCGGTCAGTGCGGCCTGATTGACAAATAGATCCTTCGCCGAGATCAGCCTCAGGTCGGCTGGAATCATGTCGCCGGCCGACAGAATGACGATATCGCCCGGAACGATCTGCTCGATCGGCACGTCGAGCTGGTCTACCGCGGCGCCGTTGCCGCGCCGGCGGACGGTTGCGGTGGTCAGCACCATCCGGCGCAACGCATCGGCCGCTGTGTTGGAGCGGTGCTCCTGGAGAAAGCCGAGTGAGACGCTGAGGAGCACCATCACGGCAATCATGGCCGCGGCACGCTGGTCGCCGAGGAAATACGATGCCCCCGCCAGCGACAGGAGAAGCAGATTCAACGGATTGATCGACCGAGAGGCAAGTTCGCCGAGAATGGTATGGCGGTTCGCGTGCGCCACCAGGTTGGGGCCGACGACTCGCAGCCGCTGCGCCACTTCGTCGGAGGCGAGCCCTTCCGCCACACTCTTCAAACGCAGCAAGGCGGCTTCCGTCGAGAGGTGCGCGATCTCGCCAAGGGTTGCCTCGCTGGTAGCAGAGCCTTCCGAAGCGGGCGATGACGAACGCCGAAACCAGGCGAAAACCGGGGCGATTGCGCTCAGCCCGAGCTTACCGTCGAGAAAATTCATGGCGCCGCCCGCTCCGATCAAACATTGATGCCGATTGACAAGACAACAGCCGCAAGCCGCTTCGTCACGGCTCCTCCGGTCCGAGCTTACCGTGAATGGATAAATTGCTTTCCCACCGCGGCCATGAACCGGCACCGGGGCCGCGCTCTCGAAAACTGCGGATCAGGATTTCTCGAGGCTCGACGTTGAACGACTGTTCCGATCGAACAGCGCTTCAAGTTTCGCAAGGTGGACATTCATTAATTGCGCGTGCAGTTTCATTGCTCTGATGAGAGATTGAACATCCTGGTTTTCGCTTTTGGAGGCGAGATCATCGAATTCCGCCAGGAGATTCGTTACAGTTTCGGCATTCATGGTTGTTCCTCAAATGCGTGGAGTGGTCAGCAGGCCAGGTACGTCTGACAGGTCAGCCTGGTTCGAAATCTTCGATGAGTTTGTGGCGTATCGCATAGCGCACCAGCGCAGCGTCATGAGGAACCCCCATCTTCTCGCAGATGTGCGTCCGGTACGTACTGACGGTCTTTGCGCTTACATACAGCGTTCTCGCGATATCTCGTACCGGCTGACCGGACGCGAGGCGGCACATCACGTCGAATTCGCGGCCAGACAGGCGCTGATGAGGTAGCGCGCGGTCTTGTTCATGCACACTCAACGCGAGCCGTTCTGCTACCGCGGCGCTCACGTAGACGCCACCAAGCGCGACCTTTCTGATCGCGGCGATCAATTCCGAGTTGGAGTCCGATTTCGTCACGAAGCCGGAAGCCCCGGCCCTGCATGCCTGGACAGCGAACGTCTCCTCCGAATACATCGTCAGGACGAAGACGCGCAGAGACGGGTTACCGATCTTTATCAGTTTGATGAGCTCGATGCCGTGGGTGCCGGGCATCACGAGACCTAACGTAAGCACATGCGCGTTTGTCGCGCGCGCGAGTGCGAGCGTACTTTCGCCGTCGCCGGCTTCGCCGACGACCTCAAAACCACCGGCGTTTGCAAGTGCGATGCGCACGCCGTTACGCAAGACAGGGTGAGCATCGCAGATAGCTACTTTGATCATGGAGACGGAGCGAGAGATTCTCGTTCAGCATGCTCTCCGGAGGAGATGTTGAGCCGCATCACCCGCAGATAAATAATATTAATCCTGTCCGAGCCGACCGAAGCAGTCGGTACGATACCGGACGATCATCCCCCATCGCAGCACCACATTCCGGTGCGGATTCGACGGGCATCGATTGAGCGCAGAACATGTGAGGGATGCCTGGCGTGGAGGGCGATGCATCATTTGTGCATGAAATGATCGTCTCAGTGACGATCGATCGAAGATCTCTCATTTCCCCCTCCTTGGGTGAGCGGTGCGCCGGCCGCTTTGCGTAGCCGCACGCGATCGCGCAATGCAACTGCTGCGTCACATCCCGTATCGGAGCCATCATGGGAAGAATGCGTCGTGCTGCCGGAGCACTACCGTACAGCCCTGATACATATGGCCACACGGACTCTGACCGTTCATGGCGATAGATCCGACCCGTACAAGGTTCGGATGCGGTCCCGCTTCATCGAACGCGCCGCGGTCAGATTGCCCGAGGCGGTCGGGTCATCAGCGCCAGGCGTTGTCGCACCCCATGCTGCGCCTCCCTTCACGCACCGGTCCTGCGAACGTTCGCCCAGCCGCCGCCATCGTTGCCGATCGATTTCCTGTCCATTCGATTCCCGCGTCACAGCCTCCCCGGCAATATCAGGACGAGAGGCACGATCAATACCAGGCCCAGCAATCCGCTTGGCCCCAAACCCAGCCGATGCTGTAGCGCCGGGTTGGGATCACCCCGACCAGCAGCAGCACGCCAACGATCAGTGGAAGAGATCCCGGCGGCACGTCAGCGCTCCTCAACCAATCCGGCCGGCCAAGTCCCGATGCGTTCGCGCCGATGGCCGCCGATCGATGTAATCGAACCGATGCTTCCGTCGATGCGCTCGCATGCGTTCCCGCCCTGACGCGCGCACGCGCGATTCGCCGCCTGCAGCGTCGGAATCGGCGGTGCCGCGCCTCGAATGCCTGAGCGCTCCGGACGGAAGTCGTCCTGTTTCCTCATGCAGGTCCTACGCCCGATGCACCCGGTATCGCCTCCTTGAGATGAACGGAAGCGAAGCGCACTCGTGCGTGGAGTCTGTCCGCCAACGTACCGCACGGACGCGAGTCATCGCGGACGTGGCGGCCCATCATTCACTCGACCTGCCGAGTGATCGCGCGCAGCAGCATCGCGCCAGCGGCACGACCTCGATTGCAATCGGCGCACGATGCCGCAGCCGGGCAACGGGTGGCTCGCCGTTCCGCGATCGATGCAACACGGACCTGGCGACGGCGGTTTCCCCACGGGCTGCTCCGTGAAATATCGGTTCCGTATCGAGCGCTCGTGATTGCGCACCTTGAGTCGACACGTATCGACACTATCATTTTCGAAGGCAGATTCGCATTCGAACGGTCATCCCGAGTTCATCGATAAAAGGGGACAAATTATCGCCCCCCTTTCATCCGATCGCCGATCGATAAGATATGATGGTTGATACATCTAGCCGATTCCCGCTGCGCCTGCATCGGCTGGAGTCTCCATGGTCAGCCAGGCGCAAGCGCAGGAGCCCGGCATGCAGGACAACCCGCCCATTACCGAAAATCACCTGCTTGCCGCGCTGCCGGAAAACGAACGCGCCCACATCGCCCCGCACCTGACGCTCGTCGAGATGCCGTTGGGAAAAGTGCTGTACGAGTCGGGCGGCCACCTTTACCACGTCTATTTTCCGACCACGTCGATCGTTTCCCTGCTTTATGTGATGGAGAACGGCTCGTCCGCGGAAATCGCGATCGTCGGCCATGAAGGCATGATAGGCGTGTCGCTGTTCATGGGCGGCGAAACGACGCCGAGCCGAGCCGTCGTGCAAAGCGCGGGGCAGGCCTATCGGCTCGAAGCGACCATCCTGAAAGAAGAATTCCGGCGCGGCAACGCGATGCAACGCCTGTTGCTGCGCTATACCCAGGCGCTCATCACGCAGATGGCTCAGACCGCCGTTTGCAACCGGCATCACTCGATCGATCAGCAACTGTGTCGCTGGCTGCTGCTCAGCCTCGACCGCCTTCCTTCGAACCAACTGCACATGACGCAGGAACTGATCGCCAACATGCTGGGCGTGCGCAGATCGGGCGTGACGGAAGCGGCGTTGAAGCTGCAGGACGCGGGCCTCATCCGCTACAACTACGGCCATATCGAGGTGCTGGACCGGCCAGGGCTCGAACAGCGCGTGTGCGAATGCTACAGCGTGGTCAAACGCGAATTCGATCGCCTGCTTCCTGACCTGAAGCGACTCTAGCTGCCACTGCGCGGCATCGTACCGACTTCCCCTTTTCGCTCGTCCATTCTGGGTTGGCACGCATGCATGCAGCGCTAATGCCGATGCACGGCCCGGCGCCACGACGCTCCGACAGATCGTCCATGCATTCGACCGCGATCCGGTTCGAGCAATCAGATCGGCGCGGGAACGTGATTTACAGGAGCACGCCCATGAACGACCTCAAGAAGAAGGACCGCGACACGCATCAACAACACCGGAAATATGCGCAAGACAACGCGACCGATGACGGAATGCCCGTCGCCCCCGAGAAACCGAGGCACGCGATTCCGACCGAGTGCAAGCCATCGCGCACCTCGAAGCAGCAGATTTCGGATGCGAGGGAACGCTCGGGAATGGAATAGCTATCGATTCGATAGCGCATGCGACATGCCTCAACCGGCACACGCCCTGATCGCGCGATACGCCGGCCCTGCGCTCGATGAATTCGACGGCGTGTCGATCGTTCATCCGTCGCCATCGGTCCTGCTTCGAGGCAGTGGTCAACATCGCCGGACGATGCATGCATCGTCCACGTCGGTGCGTCATCCTCGCCATGCTCGCGGCAGGTATCGAGCACTTCCCGTCACGAATGTCTCGCCTGCAAAAGATGCTTCGTGATCCGATGTTTCGCTTGCGCCGCCACCGTCAGGCGCGCACACTAAAAATATCTGCCTGTTCGTTGCCACGGCATCGGCGCCCTTGAATCCTCCGGCGCCAACAATTGCTCTGTCAGGAGCAAATCATGACCATCCCCACTCTCGAATATCACGGGCATGAACTCCGTGCGTATTCACAAATACTCTTTCCGCCGTTCGGCGATCCCCACACACCCGGTCCGAAGCGTTTCGGTTCAATCGTGCGTATCGACACGATTCCGGCGACCTCGGCGACGGCGCCGCGTTACTCGACCATTTTCCAGAACGGCGCTCGCACTCGACCTGGCGATGCAATTCGGCAAGAACATCGTGGATGACAAGATCATCTCTCCAGTGATTTGAATCCGTCCGCGACATCCGGCTCAACGCAGCGCCTCATTACGCAGCACGCTCCAGTCCGGAGGATCTATGAAACATTATTCAGGCCCAACACTTGATCAACGCGATCAGGCGACCCGGCAAAAGCAGCGGGAAGATCTCGCCCGCGCCGACATCGAACGCGCGGAAAAGCGCATCCGCGAGGATGCCGGCATCAATTCCAATGCGAGCAAGTGGCGTTATTCGCGCCCCGACAATCGGGCGAAATAAGCGGCGCGCGCGCCGTTGCGCGCCGGTCCCGCATGGTAGGTTGCGGACGTTCCGGGATCAGGTATACCGGCGCAGGCGTATCGAGAAATCGACGATCGCCTTGACACCGCTCTGCTCCGCGCAACGGCACCAATCCTGCAACTGGACCAGCAATTGCTCGGGCGATACGTGTGACCACGTCCATAGCTCGAGCAGCGCCTCATACATGTCCACGTACACGCGCATTCGCCGGTCGGCATTGCAGCTCGTCAGCGCCCGCAGATCGGGCTTGTCCCGATAGCCCCAGGCCTGGCGCAGCCATCGCTTCACGCCAAGGGCGAACACCCGCTTGTCGCCGCGAGTCATGTCCTTGATGCGGCGCAGCTCCCGCCGGCAGGCGGGCTCGAACATGCGCGCATAGGCGGCCATCACTTCATGCCGGTTGCGGATGATCGCTTGCAGCGTCGCATCGTCGACCACCGCCTTGCCCGGGAGCAGGCGCGGTTTCGTTGCCAGTCGCCGAATGGTCGCCAGTCCCGATGCCGCCAGCAGGCGGATGTACAGCCAGCCGATGTCGAACTCGAACCATCGGTTCGACAGCCTGGCGGACGTCACGTATGCGTGGTGATTGTTATGCAACTCTTCTCCGCCGATCAGGATGCCCAGCGGAATGAGATTGGTGCTCGCATCGGGCGTGGCGAAATTCCGATAACCGCTGAAGTGGCCGCAACCGTTGACCACGCCGCCGGCCCAGAACGGAATCCACATCATCTGGATTGCCCACGCCGACACGCCGGGCAGCCCGAACAGCCCGACGTCGATCACGGCCAGCAGCCCGATGCCGAGGTCCGGATAGCGAGCATAGACGTGGCGTTCGAGCCAATCGTCCGGCGTGCCCAACCCATATCTGCGCAGCGTTTCCTCGTTCCGCACCTCTGCCCGGTACAGCTCCGCGCCGCGGAGCAGCACGGTCGCAAGGCTCCGGGTCCGCGGGCTGTGCGGATCTTCCGGAGTCTCGCTCCTGGCGTGATGCTTGCGATGCACCGCGACCCACTGCGCGGTCAGAATGCCGGTCGTCAACCACAGCCAGAACCGGAAGAAGTGACTGACGCCCGGATGCAATTCCAGCGCCCGGTGCGCCTGACAGCGGTGCAGGTACACCGTCACGCTGATGATGGTGACATGCGTGAGCGCGAGCACGACCCAGGCAAGCTGCCACCAGGACAACCTCAGCACACCGTTCAGGAGAAATGCCGACATATCGGTCGCACTCCGAGCCGTCCTCGTATCGCGCGCTTCGCCGTGACGGCGAGTGCGCCTGCCGATTCCCTTCCCTTCTGCCGGCCGGCCTATTTCCCGACCTGATTGCCGACAACCCCGCCGACAGCCGCGCCGCCGACCGTGCCCAATGCGCTGCCGCCCGTCAGGACTGCGCCGGCGACGCCGCCGACCCCCGCACCGATCACGGTATCCGTTCCACGGCGAGACATGTCGCCGCAACCCGCCAACACGACAATCGTCATGGTCACCATCCCCATTTCGACTGCGATCGAACGTAGCCTTCTCATGGTCATCTCCTCGGCTCGCCGCTGCGCCGTCCGATCCCGGCACGACGCACGGAAGCCCATGCCCTGACATCTCGATGGAATTCGAAACGTCAGTTCATGATGGGAGGGAAATCGCGCGCAGTCCGTCCGCTAACGTACCGGCCCGTACGCCAACGTACTGACTTCGGCACCCGCACTCCGCGTCATGGCGTGCGGGGAAACCGATATCTCGGACTCCACGGCTGCGCGGCTGCGCGGCTGCGCGGCTGCGCGGCATCCATCTTCATCGAGCTTGCCGTGAATATCGCCGACAACCGGCAGTCATTCGTCATTCTGCGCGCCGGAAAGCTGCGCGGAAATCGTGGGGCCGACCGACATGCGAGGCCAGTTCCATCGCTGCACGCGTCCAATACCCGCATGCTGCTTTACAGCAACACCGCCTGCGCAGCCCCCAGCGTCACGACCACGCTGTGGCGACGGCCGTCGTCCATGAGCCGCACCGCCGTTTCGCCGGCGGCGAGTCGCACGCCGTCCACGACGATGCGGGACACGCCGCTGCTCACGTCCTCCGGATTCTCGACGACGATGTCGTAGTGCGCCGCGCCCTGACGCACCGTTGCCCTGAAGCCCGGCCAGGATCGCGGTATGCACGGTTGAATGGTCAGCATGTCGCCATGCTTGCGAAGTCCGAGCAGGCCATCGACGCCCGCGCGATACAGCCATCCCGCCGAGCCGGTGTACCAGGTCCATCCGCCCCGGCCGACGTGCGGCGCGACCGAATAGACGTCGGCCGCCACCACATAAGGCTCCACCCGATAACGATTGGCGCCGCTGCGCGTGCGGCTGCGATTGATCGGATTGAGCAGCGCGAACAAGCTCGCGGCGCGATCGCCGTCGCCCATTTGCGCGAACGCGAGCACCGACCATGTGGCGGCGTGCGTGTACTGGCCGCCGTTTTCGCGGATGCCCGGCGGATAGCCCTTGACATAGCCGGGATCGACCGGCGAATCCTCGAACGGCGGCGCGAACAGCAGCGCCAGGCCATCGTCGCGGCGGATCAGCCGTGCGTCCAGCGCGTCCATCGCCCGCGTGGCGAGCGCCGGGTCCGCCGCGCCCGACAGCACGCTCCACGACTGCGCGATCGCGTCGATCGAACATTCGGCGTTGCTGGCCGAGCCGAGCGGCGTACCGTCGTCGAAGTAGCCGCGCCGATACCACGCGCCGTCCCATCCCGCTGCGGCGAGCGCATCGCGCAACGCGCCGGCGCGCGTCAGCCAGCGCTCCGCCAGTTCGCCCACGCCACGCGCCGCGGCGAGCGGCGCGAACGCCGTGAGCGTCGCATGCAAAAACCATCCGAGCCAGACGCTTTCGCCCCGCCCGGCCTCGCCGACCCGGTTCATGCCGTCATTCCAGTCGCCCGTGCCGATCAGCGGCAGGCCATGCTCTCCGAAGTGCGCCAGGCTGTACTCCAGCCCGCGCGCGCAATGCTCGAACAGCGATGCGCTGATCTCCGAGATGCCCGGAATGAAAAACGCGTCCTGCTCGTCGGCGGCGAGCGGCCGCCCGTCGATGAACGGGATCGACGCATCGAGAATCGCCCGGTCGCCGCTGACGTCGACATAGTGCGCAACCGTATAGGCGAGCCATACGCGGTCGTCGGAGATCCGCGTGCGCACGCCGCTGCCGCTTTCCGGCAACCACCAGTGCTGCATGTCGCCTTCCGGAAACTGGCGCGCCGCCGCCCGCAGCAGATGTTCGCGCGTCAGGGCCGGGCGAGCGACCGCGAGCGCCATGCCGTCCTGCAACTGGTCGCGAAAGCCATACGCGCCGCTGGCCTGATAAAAGCCCGCGCGCGCCCAGATCCGGCTCGACAGCGTCTGATACAGCAGCCAGCGATTCAGCATCAGATCCATCGCGCGATCCGGCGTTTCGACCTGGATGGCGCCGAGCGTCTCGTCCCAGAACGCCGTCACGGCAGCGAATACCGCGTCGAGATCCGCCTGGCGGTAATGCGCGATCAACTGCCGCGCCGTCGCCGAGTCGCGCCCTTCGCCGAGCAGCAACACGACTTCCGCAACACCGCCGGGATCGAGATCGATGGTGGTCTGCAACGCGGCACACGGATCGAGACCGGCGCCGACCCGGCCCGACAGAGGCGGCGCGCCGACGCTGCCCGGAAAGCCGGCGGGGTTGCTCAGGACGCCGTTGCGACCGATGAACTCGCGCCGGTCCGCGCTCCAGGATGTTTGCAGGCCGCACAGATCGGCGAACGCCACGCTGCCGCGATACGTCTGGCTCCAGTCGTTGCGGGCGAACATCGCGCCGGTGGCCACATCGATCTCGCTCGCGGTGTGCGGCGCCGCGACGCTGCGCGACGCGCCCAGCGCCCATTCCGCATAGGTTGCGACAGACAGTCGGCGGGGCCGGTCCGATAGATTGCGCAAGGTCAGGCGGGAAATCTTGACGGGATCGGCCAGCGGCACGAACTGCAGCAATTCGACGGCGACGTCGGCAGCGGTATGCGTGAACCGGCTGTAGCCTTGGCCATGGCTCGCCACGTAAGGGGCGGCGCCCGGCGCATCGTCGCGGATCGGGCTCGCCTGCGGGCCCCAGCGCATGCCGGTCTCGTCATCGCGGACATAAAATGCCTCTCCGGGCGGATCGGTGACCGGGTCGTTCGACCACGGCGTCAGCGGATGCTCGCGGCTGTTCGTCACCCAGGTATAGCCGCCCCCCTCCGCCGACGTCAGGAAACCGCATGCCGGATTCGCGATGACGTTGACCCAGGGCATCGGCGTGCATTGACCGGGCTGCAGGATCACGACGTATTCGCGGCCGCCGCGCGCGAAGCCGCCGATGCCGTTGAAGTATTCGAGACCGGCGCCGGCCTGCGCCCCCTTCGGCGACGGCAGCGCGGGCGGCAGCAGCGGCTGGCGCGCGGCATCCGGGCGGGCGGGCAGCGGCGAACCGGCGAGGCGTCGCAACTGGTCCACCAGCCGGCCGTTGCGCGCGGCGAGCACGGCTCGCGCGACCGACGGAAAGAGCGCCCGCGCCGCCGCCGCCATCAGGTCCTCGCGCAGCACGAAAATACTGCCGCGCCCGGCCTTGTCCGGCGGCTGCCGGGTTCGCACCAGCCCCTCGAGCGCGACCTGCAAATCCTGCACATACGACGCCGCGCGCTCGTTGATGATGACCAGATCGACCGCGAGCCGCTTCATCCGCCAATACTCATGCGCGCGAATCAGTTGCCGCACCATCGCGATGTGCTCGATGTCGTCGATCCGCACCAGCAGGATCGGCAGATCCCCCGACACGCCATGCGCCCATAGCGGCGAGGCGCCCACGCCACCCGCCGCCGACACCGCCGCCGCCTGGCGCAGCAGCGCGGCGGAATTGGGCCGCATCGACGGATCGCTATACAGCATGTATCCGGCCAACTGCTGGAACAGCGCGGCCTCGTCGAGGCTCACCGCGCTGTGCCGCAGTTGCACCTGGGCCTGGGTCCACGCGAGCATCGCCGCCCGCGCGAACGATTCGCCGTCGCGATGCTTGTCGACCAGATCGAGCAGCTGCGCGCGCGAATCCGCGGCGATGGTCCAGTAGACGATGCTCGCCTTCGCGCCCGGCTTGATGCGCAGACGCTGCCGCAACGCGAACGCGGCGTCCAGCACCGCGCCTTCGGAAGCGCTCAGCGCACGCTGTTCAGCCAGCGCAAGCGGCAGGCGAACGCTGTGCCCGCGCCCGATGAAGCGCATTCGATCGGTGTCGAATTCTTCCGCGCCAACGGTCTCGCCGGCGGTCACCGCCAGATGTGCGACCCAGACCTCCGCCTCGTTCGGCGAGCGCTTGCGCCGCGTCGCCAAAATGGCGCCGGACGCCGGCACGTACTCGGTCTCGATGAACAGTTTCGAGAACGCGGGATGTGCGTGATCGGCGGCGGGCGGCGCGAGCACGATTTCCGCGTAGGACGTGAATTCGATGACGCGGGTCCGGGTGCCCACATTGGCCACCGACACCCGCCGCACCTCCGCGTCATCCTCGGCGGATACCACCACCTCGAGCGACGTCGTCAAGGTGCCGTCGCGACGGACGAACTCTGCGCGATCCTCGGTGAACGTCGCTTCGTAGCTGTCCGGCACCACGCCGGTGGGTTGCCACGTGGCCGACCAGACGTCGCCGCTGTCGATGTCGCGCAGATACAGGTAGCTGCCCCAATCGTCGCGCGTCGCGTCTTCCCGCCAGCGCGTGACGGCCAGATCGTCGCGGCGGCTGTAGCCGGAACCCGCGGCCGTGAGCATCACGGCGTAGCGGCCGTTGGACAGCAGATGCGTGACGGGCGCGGGATCGTCCGCCGACAGAAGACGCCGCGCGACGGCGGAATCGATGCCGCGCATCCTGCCGGCGGGGCTCGCGTCGACGCGCGGTCGCCCTGCCGCAACGCGGCCCGGCACCCTCTCCTGCAACAGCAGCTCGGTTGCGCGGACAGCCGGCTCGCCGTGAAAGAATGCGCGAATGCACCCGCCCAGCAACGCATTGGCGATCGACACGATCGACATACCCTGGTGATGCGCCATGAATGCCCGCACGACGGCAACCGGCATGCCTTCCGGCACGCGCGCGGGCGTGTAGTCGAGCGCTTCGTAGAAACCGAAGCGCCCGCACGCGCCGGCCGCGCGCAACCGGTCGAAGTTGCGCGCGGCGGCGTCCGGCGCGATCATCGCCGCGAGTGCGGTCGCGTAAGGCGCGACCACGAGATTCTGGTCGAGATCGCGCTTGAGCCCCAGCTCCGGCACACCGAAGCTCGAGTATTGATAGGTCAGTTCGATGTCGCGCGCGTTGTAGGCCGACTCGGACATGCCCCACGGCAGGCGCAAACCATCGCCATAAGAGATCTGCCGGTGCACCACGAGGTGATTGGTGCGCGCAATCAGGCTGCTGGCCGGCGCGCGCATCACCAGCGACGGCATCAGGTATTCGAACATCGATCCCGACCACGAGACCAGCGCCGCGCCGTGCCGGATCGGCGTCGCCAGGCGGCCGAGCCGGAACCAGTGCCGCGCCGGCACATCCCCCTTCGCAATCGCGACGAAACTCGCCAGGCGAGCCTCCGACGCCAGCAGATCGTAGTTGCCTGGATCGAGCCGTCCGTCAGCCACCGCGTAGCCGATCGACAGCAGATTCCGCACCGGGTCGAGCAGAAAGCCGAACTCCATCGCGTATGCCATCTGCAGCGCGGTATCGGCCAGCGCATGAAGACGCTTGTTCAACACGGCTGCTTCGTCCGGCGTGCGCGTCGCGTCGCGATAATGTCCCTGCACCGCGTGCTCGAGCGCCTGCGCCCAAAAAAGCACGTCGTCGACGTCGCCGCTCCGCACCCGGCTGACCTCGTCCATCAGCGCGCGCGCGACATCGGCGACTGTCGCGGCGAGGATCGTGATCGCGGGCCATGCCGGCTCGGCGCGAGTGTCCGTTGCTCCGCGCGCGTCGTCCTCCCCGGCCTCCCCGGCGAGCGTTTCCTCCAACTCGGTCGCGGTCAGTTCGAATTCGCCGTGCAAAGTCGTCCGGGTGTCGTTATCCCAGCACACTGCCTTGCGCAACAGCGCGAGCGTATCGCCGATCCCGTCGTACGCGGCCTGCTGCCCCGCGCCGCCCGGCTGATTCGCCCAGGCGCGGCAGCCGTTGCCGAGCGCGATCAGGTGGCCGGCGAGATTGCCGCTGTCGACCGACGACACATACTTCGGATCGAGGGGCCGCAGGTCCCGAGTGTCGTACCAGTTATAGAAGTGACCGCGATAGCGCGGCAGCCGCTGCATCGTCGCGAGGGTCGCCTCCAGCCGCGACGCCGAGTCCAGCGTACCGAGCCAGCCGAACTCGCGAGCGCTGACGACGGACAGCAGATACAGCCCGATATTGGTGGGTGAGGTCCGGTGCGCGACGACGGGCTTCGGGTCCTCCTGGAAATTGTCCGGCGGCAGCATCTGATCGTCGGCCGTCACGAATGTCTCGAAATAGCGCCAGGTCCGGCGCGCATCATGGCGCAACTGGCGCGCATCGCGCGCCGTCACGGCAAGCTCGCCGGCCGGTCTCGGCGCGCGACTCATCCACTGGGCGATCGCCGGCGCGGCGAGCCAGACCAGCGCGAACGGAACGGCCAGCCAGCCCGTCTGATGATCGAAGTACCGGCTCGCCGCCAGCGTGACCGCCGTGCCGAGCAGCGCGAGCGTCACGCCGCCGCGCATCTGCAGATAGGTGGACGCGAGAGTCCGCCTGTCACGCGCGCCGGCTTCGGCCGCCGTGGTCCATTCGAGCAGATGCCGACGGCTGATCCCCACGCGAAACAGCGTGCGCGCGATCGCATCGCCCATCGACCACGCCTGCTCCGGCAGCATGACGATCGACAAGCCGAACCGCGCCAGCGCGAACCGCAGCTCCGCCGCCCACGCATGAAACAGGCTGCGCGTGGTCATCTTGACGTGCGTGCGCCGCCAGCGCGGCACCAGTCCGCTCAACACGGGCAACAGCAACGGCAGCGCAATCGTCACCAGCACGAGGGCACTCCAGGCGAGCGACACGGGAAGCGGCAGCATCCATCCGGCCAGCAGCGCAATGAACACGGCTGGCGCCGTAAGCGTGCGGCGCAGGTTGTCCAGCATCTTCCAGCGGCCGACCGCCGACAGCGGTTCGTGGCCGAAGACCAGCCACGGCAGGAGTTGCCAGTCGCCCCGCGCCCACCGGTGCAGACGTGCCGCCGCGACATCGTAGCGGGACGGCGACGCTTCGACGACCTCGATATCTGACGCGAGCCCGGCCCGCGCGAAAATGCCTTCGAACAGATCGTGACTGAGCACGGTGTTGTCCGGCACGCGGCCGGCGAGCACCGCCTCGAACGCATCGACGTCGTAGATGCCCTTGCCCGCATAGGAGCCTTCGTCGAACAGATCCTGATAGACATCCGATACGGCCGACACATAAGGATCGATGCCGTGCACGCTCGACGACACGCGCTGGAACAGCGAGCCCTCGTCGCCGCTCGCGAGGGACGACGCCACGCGCGGCTGAAGCACGCCGTAGCCTTCGACGATGCGCCGGCTCGCCGGGTCGAATACCGGCCGGTTGAGCGGGTGCGCCATCTTGCCGATCAGGCGGCGAACGGTATCGCGCAGCAGCCGGGTATCGGCATCGAGCGTAATCACATAACGCACGTCCGGCGGCACGCCCGGCGGCCGGCCTTCCGGCGAGATGAATGACGTGTCCGACGCGCCGCGCAGCAACCGGTTCAGCTCGTGCAGCTTGCCGCGCTTGCGCTCCCAGCCCATCCAGCACCGTTCGCCGTCGTTCCAGACGCGGCGCCGGTGCAGCAGCAGAAAGCGCTCGCCCTCGCCCGCCGCCGCCGGATAGCGGCGATTCAACCGGTCGATGCCCGCCGCCGCGCATGCCAGCAGCCCCGCGTCGCTGTCGACGTGCGGGGTGGGTGCGTCCACCCAGTCGGAGAGCAATGCGAAGTAGAGCGCCCCGTTGGGGCTCGCCAGATGATGGATTTCCAGTTGCTCGATCTGCTCGACGAGCGCCGCTTCCGTCGTCAGCAGCACCGGCACCGCGACCACGGTGCGCGAGCCCGGCGGAATGCCGTCGAGCAGCGCGAGGCCCGGCAGGATGCTCGCGCCGATTTCCCGCATCACCCCGCGATTGACGAGCGCGACTGCGGCATCGAGCGCGGGCAGCAACCCGGCGAGACCGAGCCAGATCAGCCAGTGACCGGGCGGCTCGACCCGGGTGAGCCACGCCAGCATGCCCGCCAGCAGCAGCGCGGCAAGCAGCCCGATACGGCCGAGATAACCGCCGAGACCCGCGCGGCGCGTCATGCGCCGCAACCACAACGCAACGGGCGGGCGATAGCCGATCGCCGCTTCGAGCGCCGCGCGGCCGCCCGCCAGCAGGTAGTAACCCGGGTCCGTCTCTCGATCCGGCGCCGCGTCGGCGGCCGGCGCGTGGCTCGCCCGCCGCGCCGCCGCATCGGCGACGACGCGGCGGGCAATCTCCAGCTCGCTGACGGGCGCTCCGCGCGCCAGCGCCTCGACCGCGTTGCGATACAGGTTGCGCGTGGGGAAATCCATCTGCGCGAAGCCCGGGTGGCTGCGCAGCACCTGATCGACCAGACTGATGCGCTCGAACAGATCGGTCCAGTCCACCTCCGAAATCAGCCGCATGCTGGTGATCACGTTGCGCACGGTCAGACTGGCGGCGCCCTGCTGATGATTGACGGATGCGACAATCTGGTCAGGCGTCGCGCCGCGCGCCGCCAAGTGCCGATGCAGCCACGCCTGCACCGGCGCGACGGCGGGATCGTGATCGTGCAGCCGCTGAATCAGCTGCACCGCGAACGCATCGTGCGACGCCGCCTGCTCATAGCAGGCGACGAGCGGCTCGGCCTCCACCTGCGCGTGCCCACCTTCGCCGAGCAGGCGATCCGCGAGCGCGTCGGCGTCGAGCCTCGCGCGCCGGTCGTCGATGATCTGATCCGCGAGCCGCCGCAGGTTTTCGATCAGCACGATCCGCAGCGTGATCGCCACCGCCCATAGTTCGCCGATCGTCAGCGGTTCGACGGCCTGGTAGGCGAGCACGAAACGGCATAGCGCATCGGGATCGAAACGGCTGTCGGTGTGGGCGACGAATGCCCAGCTGATGCCGAACACGCGCGGGTAGCCGGCAAACGGACCGCTGCTGAGTTTGGGCAGTTGCCGGTAATAGCGGGGGGAAAGGTCGTCGCGGATCTGCCGCACCTGTTCCGCGACTAGATAGTAGTTATCGAGCAGCCACTCTGCCGCAGGCGTGATTTCCTCGCCACGCGCGTCTGCTGCCACCGTGTTCCGGTAGGCCTTCAGCAGATGATCCGCGTTGTCCTTCAGTCGCTTGGCCAGCGAGGGGCCGGCGGCCCCGCCGGGAGAAACCTGCTGCGCGCGCGCCAGGCTGCCCGCATGCTGCGCCAATCTTTCCTCGCCGAAGAACTCCTCGCGAATCGGCCGGGCATTGCTCCATGGCGACGTTCGGCGTCGCGAAACGCGCGCAACGTGAATCTTCAAGACACCTTCTCCCAAATAGCCGCGCCATCTACCCAAGCCTCACGTCCGCGACACACGGGAATCGGCAGACATACGGAGCCCGAAGTCATCCCGATCACGGAACGCCGGATCACGGCTGCCGCTTCCATCCGGAACGCCGGCTGCGCCAGCGGTCATGTCCGGCGGACGACGCGGCCGGAGCGCTCGGGCCGTCACGCCGCTTCCGACAGCGATTTCGCGGCTGGTTCGCAACGCAGCCCGTCGCACCGCGCGGATCGGCCGGCGGCGTTCTCGCACGCCATCGACACGACCGCATCGCGAGTCGTATGCAGCGCGCTCGCCGCCCGATCGATGTCGTGCACGATGCGCTCCGGCAAGCACAGCTCGATCCGCACGGAACTCGACGTCATCCGGGTCACATCGATGTCGATGAACCGCCAGATCCCGTCGCCTGTGTCGAGATCCGACGCCTGCAATACCGACATGTCCGTGGTCGGCGACGGTATGAGATGCGCGGACCGGTCATAGCGGGCCATGACCCGTTGCGCCGCGACCGCCTGCAACGCTCCATACGAGTCACCCACCACATCGAACTCGGGAAAATCCGGAAGCGTGCCGCGATAGCGGGGATTCCCGTGCCGCGTGATATAGATCGGATATTCCATGAACCACTCCCGACGGAAGAACGCGACGAACGTTATCGTGCATCGCAGCGGCTCGACGAGTCGGTACGCTGGAGAACAGTCTTCGGGGCACGTTTCGTGGTGCCCTACCGGTCGTTCATGCGCTGGATCGCCCGATGCCGCGCTATCCGGCCGGGAAAGTGCAACGCGCGCGATCCAGGTACGGCACCGTACCGATTTGCGCGGCGATCGAGCGCACGTTCGCATCAAGCGCCTTGGCCTTGTTGCCAGGACGACCAGGACGACCCGGGATGCGGCGCGCTTCATCGCTCATGCGCCAGGCTCAGGCCGAGCGCGAAAGGCAGGCGCGGGTAACACCCGGTTCGGTCGAGGCCGAGATCGCGGCCAAGTTCGTCGATGCACCGCAGGTCTATGAAAATCGTCCGGGCGCGCTTCAGTTGCGGGCGATGAACATCATCTATGGAACGACGAAGGAACGCGGCGCGACGATCCCGAGCTCGATGGTGGGACAGCCTGAATCCGGCGCTCGTGCTGGTGGTTGCCGGGTATGACGTGGCAGGCGCCGGCGCCCGCGCTCAAGACCTCGACGTGATCGCGAACCGGCCTTCACTCCCCGAGACGCGTTGTGCGGATCACCCGGCAATCGAATTCGACGCAAGGCGGCCGGGCAAGCGGTACGAGTAAGGCGCATGGCGGACCTGTCAGGTCCGCGCAGACTGCCATGAGAAAAACCATCCGCAATGCGCTGGCCGCATTCTTTGCAGGCGGAGTCGGGCTCGCCCCCGCGCCGTGCCGCGCCTATGCACTGGACGCGCAGTTCGACTGCAAGACCAACGCCCACGCCTTCATCGTGCACCTGCTCCATCATGGTTACATCGACCCCGCTCCGATGCGGGTCGAGCAGAATTCGGTCAACGCGTTTCGGCCCACCCGCGACGCCACGCTGACGGCATTCGGCTTCAAGGTCTATGCCGTGTTCGCCTATGAGCAAGATGACGCGCTGTTCAGGCCAGGAAGCGGCCAACCTCTGCCGGGCTCGATCTACGGGGTCGTCGTCAAGGCGCCGATCGAATCGGTGGAAGCGCGTTCCCAGCTCGCGGGCAGCAAGGCCGTCGCGCATCAAGTCATTCCGTTCGTCCTCACCGCCGTCGTCTGCGCAAGGCCCTGACCGACGCAGCGCAACCTGCGCTAACGATGCTTGATACGCGACGACTTCCGCTGATGCTTTCGATGGGCCGGTGCGGAAATCATCTTGGTGACACCGCCTATCGACGGCGGATCGCTGGCGGGGAACGTCCCCTCGACCGCCTCGTCCACATTGCGTTCGCTCTTGCCGCCGTTCGTGTGCTGCTCTCGGTACCCGTTACGCATGACCGCCTCCATGGAGCGTGACTGTCGGACCGGACTGGCCCGGACTCGACTGGCCGCGCACGAGCGCCCCGCCAGCGTGTCGTGCCGCCGGTCACGCCGTCAGCATAGGCCCGATCGGAAATTCACGCTGAGAGCGCGATCGTGATCCGTCGCAAGATCCCGGCCATCGCGCCCCGAGAACGTTCGCGGCTTCGCGTCGCCGCCGGACCGGCCGTGGCTCGCGACTCACCCGGCCGGCACGAGTAGTCGCGCATGCCGGTCCCGGCAAGCGCGTAAACCGTTCCGGCTCCGCTCGCCACGCGCGCAAGCAAATCGTTCCTGCATCGGACAGCCTGATCCCACGCATCCGCGCATGACTGCGCTACCAGGCCGAATTCGCCGCCGACCGGATGGATGCGTCGCGGTACTTCGACGCCTTCCCGATGTCTCACCAGGATCCACCATGACATTCGCTCCTCGCACCATCCCCCGGCAGATCGACTATGCCTCCTCCCGCGCGGCGACCATTGCCGTCGGCGTAGCCGCCTTCCCTCAGTTGTCGAATGCCGCCGGCCCCGGGCCGGATCGATCATCGGCCCATGTCATGACGGTGGCGGCTCACAAATCGGTCGACGCACGTATTGACAGCCTGCACCGGAGACTTCGCTCATGCGACCGACATGAGCGCTATGGACAACCTGCATTCTTACGGCGAAATCGCCGACGCGCACGCCGAAGGCGCCGAAAAACTGACCATGGCGTTTCAGGCGCCGTACGACAGCGTGTCCGATACGCAAAAGCGGAACACGGATGCAATTTTCCGTGGCAATGGCCGCCGCATCATCAAGAAAGAACAGTGTTGGACATCCCATCGGAACCGGCTGTCCACGGCGATCGCGAACGAACGGATTCCGGATCGTACACAGGACAATCTGATGGATGTTTCTGTCAGACATGCGCGCCGAGACACAACGGCCCCGAGATCGGGCATGCGAATCGTCGGCCTGATCGTCACGATCGGCTGCCTCGTCGTCGGGCCGCAGTTGCGTGCGGAAAGAATGAACCACCGTGGGGAGCGGGCCGGTCACGCGCGCATGACGCATCAGGCCGGTCGCCACTACGGCCGTCACCGGAGCGGAGCCGACGACGGCTATTACGGCGATCGAGATTATGCCAATGGCGCGCCTCCGGTGATTTACGCGCCGACACCGGCGCCGGGCATCGCCCTATTCATACCGCTACGGCTACGTTAAAGCGCGATTCGGTTCCGGCCGCCCGTTCGCCCTGCAGCACATCGACGTGCAGATCCTCACCGCTGCGATTTCGATGACGAAGATGAAGAGGATATTTCGCGGCGCGTCAGGGCGGCTTGCCGCCGGATGGCCCCCGCGTTCGATCCGGCGGGCGCTTTGTACGGTTTCGTACCGCATCGGTTCTCCGTTGCGTGTAGTGTCTGAAGCATGCCGGACATTCGGAATGACGCCATGCAAGGGCATACGCTTGGCGCGGGAGCGGATTCGACTTCCACGCGATCCGGTGCTCGACGCACACGGCGCCGCGACATTCATGAACGCCTTTTACAACACGATCCGGAACGACTGAACGGATCGGCAGGAATCGCTCCGCAGCGGCGGACGAACAGCTGGATACCACCGCGCGGCAGGCAGTTCGTCGAATCACCGAAGTGCCGGGCATCCATCTGGCGAGGACATCATGTTACGAAGCATCAGAAAGTTGCACGGCGTCACGGTCCGCGCGAAGGACGGCGATATCGGGCACGTCAACCAGGCCTATTTCGACGACGACGACTGGTGCATCCGTTACCTCGTCGTGGAAACGGGGGACTGGCTGCACGACAGGCAGGTGCTGATTTCACCCTATTCCGTGAAGCCTGCCGATCCTGGGAGCGGCACGCTGCATGTCAGCCTCACGCAACAGCAGGTGAGAGACAGTCCGAATCTGGACGCACACAAGCCGGTCTCCCGCCAGCACGAGATCGATTACCTGCGTTACTACAACTACCCGACCTACTGGGGCGGCCCGAACCTGTGGGGGATGGGCGCGTACCCGGCTTTCGATCCCGCCGAGCTGTCGCAGGACCTTGAAGCGGGCAATCCTGTCCCCACCCGCGCAACGCATGCCGGCGCGCCAACGGATACGCATCTGCGCAGCACCAGCGAGGTCAAAGGATATCGGCTCGAAACCATGGACGGCAGCATCGGCCATGTGTCCGACTTCATCTACGACGATGAGGCATGGGTGATCCGCTATCTGACGGTCGACACGCGGAGCTGGTGGTCGACCGGCAACGAAGTGCTGGTGGCGACTCACTGGCTCGACCGGGTGGACTGGTCCGCGGAAACGGTGTCGACCACGCTCACGCGTGACGCGGTCCGCCAAAGCCCGGCATACGACGACTCGCAACCCGTCCATCGAAGCTATGAAATCGAGCTGCACAGGTTCTACGGCAAGCACGGCTATTGGTCGGAAACCGAATCGTCCACGACGCGCGACACCCTTTGACATCCCGGCCCTCGAATTGCGCGAACCCATGCGATCCTCACGCAAGACTTCATCCCGATCCGGCCTGACGGAGATTCCCATGGAACGCACGATCGATTACCGAGGCCCGGACATCCACATCGGTACGAAGCCTTCGATGAAAAGCAAGTTCGACGCCCGGTTTCGCATCGATATCGTCAGCAAGTTCGAAGGCATCGCTCAACGGACCGTTCCCGATCGCTGAACGTTTCTGGCCGGGCAAATCGCCGGGCAGGCCGTCATGGACGTGATCCTCGGCCCGCCCCATTGATACGCCCAGCCACCCTCGCCTTCGCGAATGCCCCGCGGGGCCGCCGGGTTCGATGCCAGCTCGATCGGGATCGGGCATCCGGACTGGCCGCCTCATCCGTCATCCAACCGTCTTCCATCAAACCTACCGGAGCAACGCCATGCCAGTGCCCATGCCCGTCATTTCGGCCAAGCAGTTCATCGAGCTGGTTAATCTCCGCCTGCCCTCGCATCATGCATTCAAGGCCGGCATGCATGTCTTCCTCGTGAGACCCGCGTTCGTCAACGCCGATCCGATCGAGTTCGATTTTTCGCCCAGGACAGGCCGAACGAGCGGCGTGGTCAACTACGTCGCCGATCATGTGAAATCCGAATTCATGGTTGAGCCTGAGCTGAAACTGGCCGGCTCCGGTTAGGTCGTCGCACAGTGCCTGTCGTTCATCCTCCGCAACACCCGAAACGCGCTCCGCAGCCGACGTCCGATGCGCTCAGTGCCGGCGAATTCCGGCCTCATGTTCAAGCACCGATGATGCGCGTGATGATGCCGCCCAGATGTTCGCGCCCCTTCGGCATCAATGCAACGCTTTCGAGCAGGATTTCCAGCCCCCCGCGCCAGCGCGGCGCAGGCCTGTTCAAGCTTGAGCTTGAAACACGTTTCTCCCCACGTAGTTCGGTATTCGACCGACACGCATCTGTTGCAGGCCGGCGTCGTTATGGGGACTGCTCCCCGCGCCACCTCTTGCGGTTTCAAGTCTCCAAAATTACCCGAAAAAGTACCCGGCAAGTCTTGGATTTATACGACACCGCTTGACTGCTACCGGGACCATGAGTGCCCAAAAAAGCCTTTATACAAAAGCACTTCGAGCACTCACGGAACCTTTCGACTATCTATTCGCGCTTCTTCGCCTGCAGCGCGCGAATCCGCATCACGGCCGCGGTGTCGTGCACCGTCGATTCGTACATCTGCGCGAGATCGTGCTTGAGCGTCGTGCGCGAGCCGCCGTCGAGATACACCATGTGCCCGGACGGATAGAACCGCGCCGAGAGGTTCTGGCGCACTTTCGGATCGTCGAGCGGCATCTGCTGCAAGTCGAGCACCGTCTGGTAGAACGGCGTGACGAAATCGTAGAGGCCGTTCGCCGACAGCACCTTCAGGTCGCCGTTGAGCGCCATCACCGCGGCGAGATCGCCCGCCGTGTAGAGGATCACGTTGCCCTTCGCGTCGACGCCCTGCTGCTCGCCCGTCGGATCGATGTGGCCGAAGTCCCAGTATTTGAACGCCTGGTCGTTCAGGTCGGTGAACGACGAGTTCGACGTGTACTGCAATTGCTCGTTCAGATACGAGTTCCACATCGCCGTGTAGACGCCCGACACCGCCGTCATCGTCGGATCGTTGCCGCCCGAGTTCGGATCGATCTTGCCCGCGATCCCCGATTCGATGCCCGTCACGCGGCCGTCGTACCCGCCGAGCGCCAAGCCGCGCGCCTTCAGCAGCGTCGTCAGGAACAGCGAGTTGCCGCGCGCGTCGTAGCCCGCGATGTCGAGGCTCCACGACAACAGCGTCGTCGTGTCGATGCCGGTGTAGTCGGACAGCTTCTTGACGACGGCCGCGTCGGCGTGCGGGAACTTGCGCAGCGCGTCGAGATAGTCGGTGCGCGCGAACTGCGCGACTTCCTCGACGAATGCGCCGAGATCGGCCGGCGCCGGCGCGACGCCGAGCTGCTTGTGATACCACGCGTCGGCGGCCGCGGTCGGCAGCGCGCCGACCGGGTTGCCCGCCTGCTTGTAGTCGAGGATCGACGATTGCAGCGTGATGCCGTTCAGGTCGACGCCGTCCTCGTGAAGCTTGTACGCGAGCACGCAGCTGCGCGCGGTGCCGTACGATTCGCCGAACAGGAACTTCGGCGAATTCCAGCGGTTGTTCTTCGTCAGATAGCGCTTGATGAACTGCTTGATCGAGTTCGCGTCCTGGTCGACGCCCCAGAAATCGCGGTTCTTGTGCGGCGCGATCGCCGCCGAATAGCCGGTGCCGACCGGATTGATGAACACGAGGTCGCTCTTGTCGATCAGGCTGTCCGGATTGTCTTCCATCCGGTATGGCGCGGGCGGCGTGAAGCCCGGCATCGATGTCTTGATCCGCCTCGGCGCGAACGAGCCGAGCAGCACGAACACCGCCGACGAGCCCGGCCCGCCGTTGTAGAAGAACGTGATGGGCCGCGTTTCCTCCAGCTGTCCGTCCTGCGTGAACGCGACGTAGAAGATCTTCGCGTTCGGCTGCGAACTGCTCGGGTCGACGGTCACGAGGTGGCCCGCCGTCGCGGTGTACGCGATCGTGCGGCCGTCGATCTGGATCGTGTGATGCGTGAGCGCCGCGGCCTCGGTCGTGTCCGTCACCGCATCGTCGGGACCGTTGCCGTACGCGACCGGATCGAAGAACGGCTGATCGCCGTCCGCCTTCGGCGTCACGACGGTCGGCGGCGGCGCATGGACCGAAGCCGACGCGCCGTGGTGCAGCGGCTGCACGCCGCCGGAAGATGTCGTATCGATGCTCATCGTGCTGCTCCTTCTGGTTCTATTAGGTGGTGCATGAACGAATCGTCAATCGTGCCAAACCGTTTACGGTCGATGGCGACGGCGCGCGTGTCTCGGGCGGCCGATCGCTTCGCGACGGCGCCGGACCGCACCGGCTTCGCGCGATCCACGTCCGCTGCCACGACCGCTTCGTCGCAATCGCAGCGAAACGCCGTTGCGATGCCGGCGTCGCCGCACCGCATGCTGGAACAACGAAACACCGCCGCGACGGCCGCGCAGCGCGTCTGCTCACCGCGTCGTCGCCTCGGCGGCGACCGGCTCGCCGATACCGTCGAGCGTCACTGCTTGCGCCGCCGGACCGCTGCGGTTGGCACCGCCTATATCGGCCCCGCGCCGCAAATCTCAGGCGCCGCGACGCCGACGTCAAGCCCCCCGGCGCCGCAACCTGCGGACCGCCGCGAGCGCGACGGCGCCTCGGCACATGAGGCGCCGTCGACCGTCGCGCCGGCCCGCGATCACCCCGCCGCGCCGCTCTTCAGCGCCGCCGCGACCTTCGCGCCGTCGGGGCTGCCGAGCCCCGTGCACGCGTCCCAGCCGGGCGTCGCCGCATACGCGCCGTTGTCGCCGACCGAGACGTCGCGCAGCGCGCCCGCGTTCCGGTACAGCTTCGGATTGATCCAGCCTGCCGGGCTGCCCGCCGCCGCGTTGATCCGCGCGACGAGCGCGGCCCACAGCGGCGCGACGGCGCTCGTGCCGCCCATCGCCGTCGACGTGCCCGCGACGAAGACCTCGTAGCCCGTCGCGGGCGACGCGTCGCCCGCGACGTCGGGCACGCCGCGCTTCGTGAGCGGCGACGCGCTGCCGCCCTGCGCGAGCGTCGCGCTCAGGCCCTTCTGCCAGTCCGGCGCGTCGAACACGGCGCTCACGCCGCCGCCCGTCGAGCCGCCGCCCGCCGCATCGTCGTTCCACACGACTTCGCTGCGGATGCCCTGCCCCGGCAACGCGTCGAGCCGCGTGCCGCCGCACGCGAGCACGTACGGGCTCGATGCCGGAAAGTCGACATGATTCGCGCCGTCCTGCAGGCCGTCGCTCGAGCCGGCGTCGCCGGACGCCGCGCACACGGTCACGCCAAGCGCCGCGGCCGATTGCAGCACACGGTTGAACGCCTGCAGCGATTGCGACGTCCACGCGGCCTCCGGGCCGCCCCAGCTGATCGTCACGACCGACGGCCGGTTCGTCGTGTCGTGCACGGCCTGGTTGACCGCCTGGATGAAGCCGGCGTCGCTGTTCTGCGTGAAATAGACGGCGAGCGTCGCGCCGGGTGCGATCGAGCCCGCGACCTCGAGATCGAGCGCGACTTCGCCGTCCGGCCCGCCGGGATCGCCGGTCGGCGCGTTGCGGCCGGCGCCGACGTTCACGTCGACGAGCGTCGGCGGCCGCGCGAGCCCGAGGCCGCTGAAATACTGCTGGATCTCGGCGGGCCGATAGCCGCCGCCGAGCTCGACGATGGCGATGCATTGGCCCGCGCCGTCGCCGGGCGGGAAATCGTAGAGCGCCGCGAGCTGCGGCGGCGTGTAGGCGACGGCGGCGCCGCGCGCGGGCTGGAAGGTCGGCCGCACCCGGAAATGCGGCCGGGCCTGCGGGCGGTTGTCGAGCCCGAGCACCGCGGTGACGACGTCGTGCAGCTCGTCGGGCAGCGTGACGTCGCCCGTGCGTCCGCGATACTGGCCGATCGTCCGATGCTCGAAGCGCTGCAGCTTCACGCCGAACGCCGCCTCGAACTGCGCGATCGTGCCCGACAGCACGACGACGCTCTCGACCGGATCGACGCGCGCGACCGTCAGATCGTGCTGCTTCGCGAACGCCTCGACCTTCCGGATGTCGTCGGGATGCGCGCAGAAACGCTGGGCGAACGCTTCGCGCGAGACCGGCTTCGCGCCCGGATCGCCGCTCGCGAGGCCTTGCAGCAGCGCATCGAGGTGCTGCTCTTCCTGCCGTCGCAACATTACCGTCACGTGGATCGTCTCGGCCGGATCGCATGGACCGATGCGCGTGGATTCGGCGACGATTTGCGGTACGTTGCCGGCGTGAAGCTGCCTTGCCATATTCGGACCCTCCAGAAGCCGCGGTGACGGGTTGCCAGGATTCGGACACGGTCGCGCGATCGCAGTTCCGACCGGTATGTCGGACGGCGCACACACGCCGTCGACGGGACCATGCGACAGTACGGCAGAGCAAGTGTAAAGCACGCGCGACGATCCTGTGTCGGCATCTCGAACGTTCGAGACGGCGCGTTCACGGCATCGCGAGGCAGGGCACGCGACGTTCGGCATGCCGCGAACGACGCGTGCCCGCGCACGCGGGCGCGCCTTGCGCTCCGCGCGCGGCGCGCGGATTCCGGCGCTTCGCGGTTAGTTGCTTCGCATGCGCCAATGGCCGCGGGCGTTGACGTTGACGTCGATGCCGGCGCTCGCGCGCGTCGCGTCAGTCGATCGACAGTCGCAGCGCGAAGCCGAGCAGCACGGCCGAGAAGGTCCAGCGCTGCGCGGTCTGCGCGAGCGGATGCGCGCGCAACCATCCCGCGATGCGCGTCGCCCCGGCGACGCACGCGAGATCGAAGCACAGGCCCGCGAGCACGAGCACGGCGCCGAGCACCGCCATCTGCACGATCGCCGGCGCGCCGCCCCGCTGAACGAATTGCGGCAGCAGCACCGAGCAGAACAGCAGCGCCTTCGGGTTGAGCAGATTGGTGAGGAGCCCTTTGACGAAGGTCTGGCGCAGCCGCACGGCGGACTGCGCCGCGCCGTCGTCGGACAGCGCGAACGCCGGCGAGCGGAAGATCTGCACGGCGATGTACGCGAGATACAGCGCGCCGCCGTAGCGCACGGTCTCGTAGAGCCACGGCGCGCTCTTGAGGAGCGCGGCGACGCCGCACGCGGACAGCGTGACGTGCACGGCGCGCGCGAGCCCGAGCCCGGCCGCGGCGGCCGCGCCGTGGCGCGCGCCGCGGCCGATGCCCGTTTGCAGCACGCACGCCATGTCCGGCCCGGGCACCGCGTAAACGGCGACGACGGCAGCGACATAGACGAGCAGCAAGTGAGCGGAAAACATGGTCGAACCCGGGTTTCGAGAGGATTCCATGATGCGTCTGCTCGATGAGGGTTTATTGGCTTATTTGGTTGGATTACCCGCAAAACTTATTGGAATACACTACAAGTAAGCGATTTTTTAGAGCATTCCCATATCATGATCGATCTCGACAAAACCGACCGCGCCATCCTTGCCGCAGTGCAGCTCGACGGCCGCATTCCGGTCGCCCGCCTCGCCGACTCGGTGGGACTGAGCGAAACGCCGTGCGCGCGCCGCCTCAAGCGGCTCGAAAGCGACGGCTACATCGAGCGCTACCGCGCGCAACTGTCGCGCAACGCGCTCGGCTTCGGCGTCGTCGCATTCGTGCTGCTGCGCTGCGCGGTTCACGACCGCGGCGTCGCGAACCGCTTCGAGCGCGAAGTGCTCGGCATTCCGCGCATCCTGTCGTGCCACAACGTGTCGGGCTCCGCCGACTATCTGCTGCAAGTCGTCGCGCACGATCTCGACGACTACGGGACGTTCCTGCGCGAGACGCTGCGCGTGCTGCCGGGCGTCACGTCGATCGAATCGGCGCTGTCGCTGCGCGAGGTGAAGCGCGAGGCCGAGCTGCCGATTCCTTGAGCGGCGGCGCGCGTCGCTGCCGGCCGGGCACGGCGCGAGCCGTGCGCGCAACGGACCGGCGCGCACGCGAACCGCGCGGTCTGTCGACGCCGCTTGCGCGTTCGCTATCATGCACAGCCTCCGATACGCTTTTTCGAGCCCCCACGATGACCGAAGCCGAACCGATCCGCGTCGAACAATTCGTCGCCCGCCCGCCTGCGCAGGTCTGGGCGGCGCTCACCGAGCCCGCGGCGCTCGCGCGCTGGTGGGCGGCGGGCGACGTACGCCCCGTGCCCGGCCACCGTTTCACGCTCGACATGGGCCCGTGGGGCCGGCAGCCGTGCGAAGTCGTCACGGCCGAGCCCGAGCGCCGCTTCGCGATCGCGTTCGCGCAAGGCACGCTCGACACGACGATCTCATGGCGGCTCGAACCGGAATCCGGCGGCACGCGCGTGTTCTTCGAGCATGCGGGCTTCGATCTCGACGCGCCGCAAGCGCGGACCGCGTACGACGGGATGAAGCGCGGCTGGCCGGCCGTGCTTGCGCGAATCGAGCAGGCGATCGGGAGCTGAGCCCGCCCCGCGCGATTCGCCGGCCTCGCCGCCGACGAATCGCGCCCCCTTTGAGCACCGTCATCAAACTGCCTGATCGCGAGCGCTAGGATCAAACGGTCCGTCTCATCAAGGGCCGTCATGCACCACCCCCTATCCGCCGCGACGAGCGGAGAGCTCGGCCGCACCCGGCATCTGGGCATCGCACTCCTCGTCGCGCTCGTCGCGAGCGGCGCCGCCTACGTGTTCGTCCATCTGCTCGCCGATCTCGCGCCCGTCGGCGAGCGCGCCGCGTTCCCCTATCTGCTGCTCGGCGTCGCGCTCGCGATCGCGCTCGGCTTCGAGTTCGTCAACGGCTTCCACGACACAGCGAACGCCGTCGCGACCGTCATCTACACGCATTCGCTCACGCCGAACGTCGCGGTCATCTGGTCGGGCATCTGGAATTTTCTCGGCGTGATGGCGTCGACGGGCGCGGTCGCGTTCGGCATCCTGCAGTTGCTGCCCGTCGAGCTGATCCTGCAGGTCGGCCACGGCGCGGGCTTCGCGATGGTGTTCGCGCTGCTGATCGCGGCGATCGCATGGAATCTCGCGACCTGGTACTTCGGGCTGCCGTCGTCGAGCTCGCATACGCTGATCGGCTCGATCATCGGCGTCGGGCTCGCGAACCAATTGATGCACGGGCCGTCGGGCACGAGCGGCGTCGATTGGGCGCAGGCGGCGGGCGTCGGCAAGTCGCTGCTGCTCTCTCCGATCGTCGGTTTCCTGTGCGCGGGCCTCCTGCTCGCCGCGCTGAAGGCGTTCGTGCGCGTGCCGGCGCTCTATCGCGAGGCGCGGAAGAACGAGCCGCCGCCGTTCTGGGTTCGCTGCGTGCTGATCCTGACCTGCACCGGCGTGTCGTTCGCGCACGGCTCGAACGACGGCCAGAAAGGCATGGGGCTCATCATGCTGATTCTGATCGGCACGGTGCCGACCGCGTACGCGCTCAACAAGGCCGTCACGCCCGGCGAGACGCGGACGTTCATCGCCGTCGCGCACCAGGCGTCCGCGGCGCTCGCGCGCGATGCGGGCGACGCGCCGCCGTCGCCGACCCCCCGCGCCGACGTCGAAGCGTACGTGCAGTCGCGCCAACTGAGCCGCGCGACGCTGCCCGCGGTCCGGCAACTGTCGGACTCGCTCGCGGCCGAGGTCGGCGCGACCGGCTCGATCGCGAAAGTCCCCGAAGGCCAGGCGGACAACGTGCGCAATACGATGTATCTCGTGTCCGAGGCGCTGCGCCTGATGGAGACAACCGGACAGCCGGCGTTCTCGCCGCAGGACCGCCGCGCGCTCGACGACTATCGCGTGCAGCTCGATCACGCGACGAAGTTCATTCCGACCTGGGTGAAGGTCGCGGTCGCGATCGCGCTCGGTCTCGGCACGATGGTCGGCTGGCGACGCATCGTCGTGACCGTCGGCGAGAAGATCGGCAAGCAGCATCTGACCTACGGGCAAGGCGCGTCGGCGGAAGTCGTCGCGATGCTGACGATCGGCGCGGCGGATGCGTACGGATTGCCCGTGTCGACGACGCACGTGCTGTCGTCGGGCGTCGCGGGCACGATGGCCGCGAACGGCTCGGGACTGCAATGGGGCACCGTGCGCAGTCTCGTCCTCGCTTGGGTGCTGACGCTGCCCGCATCGATCGTGCTCGCGGGCGCGCTCTACTGGGGCTTCCACGCGCTGCTCTGACGCCGTGCATGCGCGCCGCCGCGCCGCCGGATTGCAGCGCAAGATTCGGAGCGTATCGTGTCGGCCGTGCCGCTAGACTCGCCGCATCGACCCATTCACGATGCAGCGAGGAAGCGCCGATGAATACGACGTTCGAACCATCCGCGGCGGCCGCTCGGACGCACGACGAAACGCCGGCCTTCGCGTCGCGCGAAGCGGCGCTTGCGCAGCGGATCGACGCGCTCGCGTGGCAGTCGATCGAACAGGATCTCGACCGCGACGGCCGCGCGATCGTTCGCGGGCTGCTCGCGCGCCGCACGTGCGAAGCGCTCGCCGCGCTCTATGCGCGCGACGACTTGTTCCGCAGCCGTGTGACGATGGCGCGCCACGGTTTCGGCCGCGGCGAATACAAGTATTTCGGTTACCCGCTGCCGCGCGTGATACACGCGCTGCGCACTGCGCTCTACCCGCATCTCGCGCCGATCGCGAACCGCTGGAACACGCTGATGCGCATCGATGCACGCTTCCCCGTCGAGCACGCCCGGTTCATCGAGCGCTGCCATGCCGCGGGTCAGCTGCGTCCGACGCCGTTGCTGCTGCGTTACCGCGAAGGCGATTACAACTGCCTGCATCAGGATCTGTACGGCGAGCACGTATTTCCGCTGCAGGCGGCGATCCTGCTGTCCGAGCCGGACGTCGATTTCGCGGGTGGCGAGTTCGTCATCACCGAACAACGGCCGCGCATGCAGTCACGCGTGGACGTCGTGCCGCTCGCGCAAGGCGATGCGGTGATCTTCGCCGTGCATCATCGCCCCGTGCAAGGCGCGCGCGGCGCATATCGGGTGAATCTGCGGCATGGCGTGAGCCGCTTGCATGCCGGGCAGCGACACACGCTCGGGATCATCTTTCACGACGCACTGTGACGCCGGACGCAGCGAGACGCGCGCCCTTACGGGCAACGCACGCCGATTCGCATTCGCCACACTCTTCTCGCGCGGCAAAGCAGCCGTGACGAACGAAATGGTTGCGCATGCATCCATCTGTCGCACTGCACAGGCATCGACCATGCAATTCGACGAGCAAGAGTGAATCCATGTTCACACGCACGATTCGATCATCGTGCCGCCGGGCGCCGCTCGATCATCCGACACGTCCGTGCATGCTACACATGCAACCGAATTGAAAGGCTTGCTTGCGTTGCGAGACGAAATTCATCAGGACAATTGACGATAACGTCGAGCAGACAGTCTCCTCCACAGCGACGCATTCATGTTTCGCGTGTGCTAGCGCGACGTCGAAAACGCATCGATCGCGCACGCCAATGTTCGGCATCACCCAATTCGCCAATTTACCTCGTTGCAAGGCCGCCGCATGCGCCGCCTATTCGCTACTCTTTCCGGCAGCCAGGATCGGCCGCGTTCGCGCGACGGTCGTTAGCCACCGAAAGCCTCGCAACATCGCTCGACGTGCGCCGCCCGTGATTCGAAACGGAGGTGGAACCATGCGTAATTTCTTCGATCTGGTCGAACAAGCGGCATCCCGCACACCGGATGCCGAGGCGCTAGTCGCCGACGACACCCGGCTCACCTATCGCGCACTCGCCGCGCAGAGCCTGTCATTCGCCGAGCGGCTGCAAGCGCTCGAGATCGCGCCAGGCGAGCGGCTCGCGATCTTTCTCGACAAGCGCGCCGAGGCCGTCGTCGCGATGCTCGGCGCGGCCGCCGCAGGCGTCGTGTTCGTGCCGATCAATCCGATCCTCAAGCCCGATCAGGTCAGTCACATCCTCACCGACAGCGGAGCACGCTGCATCGTCACGTCGTCGCTGCGCGCACGGATTCTCGGCGACGACGCGCTCGCGACCATTCCGTACGTGATCCTGACCGATGCGAAGACGCAAGCGCCGATGCCGTCCTCGCGCACGACGTATCTGCGATGGACGCAAGCTGACGCGCCGCCCGAGGGTGCCGCGAGTGCTCACGCAAGCGCGGCGGCGTCGCTGCAAACCGACACGATCGATGCCGATCTCGCCGCGCTCCTTTACACGTCCGGCTCGACCGGCCGCCCGAAAGGCGTGATGGTCAGTCATCGCAATCTGCTCGAAGGCGCATGGAGCGTCGCGCACTATCTGCGTCACACGACGGCGGACCGCATTCTCGCGGCGCTGCCGCTCAGCTTCGACGCCGGCCTCAGCCAGTTGACGACCGCATGGGCCGCGGGCGCAACGGCCGTGCTCGTCAACTATCTGATGCCGGCGGACGTCGTCGACATCTGCCGGCGCGAGCGGATCACCGGCTTCGCGGGCGTGCCGCCGCTCTGGATCCAGCTCTCGCGCGCCGCGTGGCCCGACGACGCACGCGCGCGGCTGCGCTATTTCGCGAATACGGGCGGCCACATGCCGCAACCGGTGTTGCGCGCGCTGCGCGGCCTCTTTCCGCATGCACTGCCATATCTGATGTACGGGCTCACTGAAGCTTTCCGCTCGACCTATCTCGATCCCGCCGAAGTCGATCGCCGGCCCGATTCGATCGGCAAGGCGGTGCCGAACGCGCGAATCCTCGTCGTGCGCGAGGACGGCGCGCCATGCGCGCCGAACGAGGTCGGCGAGCTCGTTCACGTCGGCGCGTGCGTGACGCTCGGCTACTGGAACGATCCGGCGCGCACCGCGCTCCGCTATCGGCCGTCGCCCGAGGCAAGGCCAGGCGGCGCGCAGCGTGAGACGGCCGTCTGGTCGGGCGATCTCGTGCGCCGCGACGACGACGGATTCCTCTATTTCGTCTCCCGCAACGATGCGCAGATCAAGAGCTCCGGCTACCGGATCAGCCCGGAAGAGATCGAAGACGTCGCGCACGCGAGCGGACTCGTCGCCGAGGCCGTCGCGCTCGGCGTGCCGCACGACGAGCTCGGCGAGGCGATCACGCTCGTCGTCGTGCCGCTGTCCGCGGACTCGTTCACGCCCGACGCGCTGCGCGCGTGGTGCGCGAAGCGACTGCCGCCGTACATGGTGCCGCATGCGATCGCGGCGCGCGCGTCGCTGCCGCGCAACCCGAACGGGAAATTCGACCGCGTCGCGTTGCGCGCGGATGCGGCGAACCTCGTCGAAACGCATTGACGGCGGGCCGGCCGTACGAGGCGGTCGACCGGCGCGCGGCGCTTCAGGTCGACCCTGCCGCGCCGCCGGCACCCGTCCCGCGCAGCTCGCGCGCACGATGCGGCGGCCTTGGCTTACAACCGCGTTTCGCCCGCTCGGTGCGCTGCGCTGAATTTGCCGCGCCCACGTCCACGAGCGCCCGGCGGCCGCGCGCCCGCTTTCGGCCGAATCATCTCCCGGCGCCGGTTTCCGTTCCGCCACGAATATATTCGCGCGTCATTCCCAGACGAAAACAAGAATTTACCGCACATCTAATAAACCCGAATCCGTTCGAATATTCACTCGATACCATTCCCTGCTGACAGCGATTTCTCGAAACGATGCGGCACTTACTCGGCTCGCACAAAAATTTCGTCTACGCAAAAACGAAATGAACTCGCCTATTGCATCGCACCGGCGGTTTAAATTCCCGGCACCGTATCGAACGGGCCGAACCCCGCCCTTACACGGGCCGGATCGTTGCAGACAGCGAAAAACACCTGGGGTATCGAGATAAAAATATCGAACGTCACCGCAAAATGAATCACCGATTATCCGAACGCCGCTCTTGCAATCGTTATTACATTTGATATTATTTCCGGACAATTTCAACGTCATTGCGTTATCCGATTTTCATTGGCGACGCGTCCCCAACCCGGTACACGACACTTTCGAAAGTCTTGATTTTCAATAACGGGGGCATGCAAATTGAGCAGGCTGCTTCAACGCGAATATCGAACAGGTGGGGACGACGGTGCGGGATCGTCGTCTGGAGAAAGCGCTTCGACACCGATGTTCTCCGCCGCCTTGCCGGAATCGCGCGACGTCCGCACGCTGATCGAGACTTTCAGGCAGGCGGCGCTGCAGATCGGCTATCAGCATCATGCGATCGTCGAGCTGTCGGGCGCGTCGCATTCCGCGTCGGTCAACGTCGTCTCGCTGCACTACCCGTCCGAATGGGTCGAGCATTACACGCGCAACGACTACTTCGACATCGATCCCATCCCTCGCGCGGCGTTCCGGTACAGCACGCCGTTCTCGTGGAGCGACGTCGCGACGTCAAACCTGCGCGAACGGCATCTGCTGATGGAAGCGGAGGACGCGGGCCTCGACAACGGCATCAGCATTCCGCTGCATCAGCCGCTCGGCCACGTGCTGCTGATCAATCTGTCCGGCACCGCGCCGACGCACGACGCCGAAGCGAAATGGCGCAACGCTTATCTGCTCGGCATGCAGTTCCATCTGCAATTCCAGAGCATGCGGACGAGCCGCCCCATTCCGCCTTCCGTCCACCTGACGGATCGCGAGCAGATATGCCTGACCTGGGTCGCGCGCGGCAAGTCGTCGTGGGTCATCGCGAACATGCTCGACATCTCCAAGTACACGGTCGACTTCCACATCGAGAACGCGATGGAGAAGCTCAACACGCGCAGCCGCACGTTCGCCGCCGTGAAGGCGACGCGACAAGGGCTGATCTTTCCATGAATTCACCTTTCATCCGGATGCGTTAGCGCCGTCCGTCATGCCCGCCGCGTCGCACGCCGACGCGACGCGATCGGCCGATTGCATCGGAATCCTGATCGAGCCGCGTCGGACGCCATCCCGAACGCCGTCATCATCGTCGCCATGCGGCGGCGAGGACATGTCGCGTTCGTATGCGGGGCGCGTGCGGTGCATAGCCGGATCGTCGTCACGACGACGCACGCGCCGCTCAACCATCACCGGTCACACGCGATCGCATGCGCCTTATCTTCACGCCGACGATCGATCCATCGGAGAACGAAGCGCCATGTCATACATCATCGCCGGCCGATTGAACGAACTGCCGCCGCACGTTCAGGCCGATCTCGGCGCGTATCGCTACGACGTGTTCGTCCGCCGGCTCGGCTGGACGATCGCGGCCCACGCGCGCGACGATCATGCGGAATGGGACGAGTTCGACGGTCCGTCGACGATCCACGTCGTCGCGCTCGACGACGCGCGTCGAGTATGCGGTTATGCGCGACTGCTGCCGACGACGGGCCCGTATCTGCTTCGCGACGTGTTTCCGCATCTGCTCGGCTCGGCGCCCGCGCCGCAGTCGCCGACGGTCTGGGAAATGTCGCGCTTCGCCGCATCGCGCCGGCGCCGCCGCGCGACCGAGCGCCAGCCGCTCGGGATGGATTTCTTTCCGTCGGTGCTTGCGGTGGCCGCATCGCTCGGCGCGACGCGCGTGGTCGGCGTGACGTCGCTGTCGATCGAGCGCCTGTACCGGCGCGCGGGATTCGCGCTGCAGCGCCTCGGCAACACGGCGCCGTTCGCTGGCGGCAGCATCTCCGCGTGCTCGGTCGAATTGCCGCGCCTCGCGTTCGCGCCGTTCGGCCGAATGCAGTGCGCGTCGTGCATGTCCATGCATTGACGCGCGCGCCGGGGTGAGACGCGCGTCTTGTCGTTTTTGCCGATTTCGCCGCTTTCGCCATGTCCGACGTCCGACGCGAGCACTCGCCTTGTCGCTCGCCGTTCGGCGCCGCGCGGATGTCCGCCGAGGCCGTGCGCCGCGGATCGGACGGCCCTCGCCAGTTTCGCCGGCTGTGCGCCACGGCCACAGCCTCGACCGGCTGGCCGCGAGGCAGCCGGTCTTGCCGGGCGCTCGGCGCTCATCGTCTCGGGAGTCTTCATTCGCCGGCACGCCGGCGTTCGCGCCGCCGCCGGCCGCGCGCCGCCGGTCTCACCCGCGCCGCCAGTGCAGGCCCGCCGTGCCGATGCGTCCATGCCGGCCAGTCCCAGCTCCGTCATTTTATCCGGACCCCATTAATATCCGCAGCATGATGCCTTGACTCAGTTCTGATTTTGAACCTACGATCCAATAAATACATCCAACGATGTAACATTAATCGATGGATAATTGACCGTCGACCTAACCGGAGCGTCACGACATGTCCCGTCCCAATCCCGTTGCGGGCCCATCGCTCGCGCAGCCGCTCACCTTGCCGAACGGCACGGTGCTGAAGAATCGCCTCGCGAAATCGGCGCTGAGCGAAGCGCTCTGCGGCCACGACGGCCGCGTGACGCCGCACTTGATCGCGCTGTACCGGCGCTGGTCGAATTCAGGTGCGGGGCTGCTCGTCACCGGCAACGTGATGATCGACAGCAAGGCGCTCGGCGAGCCCGGCAACGTCGTGATCGAAGACGAGCGCGACCTGCCGAAGCTGCGCGAATGGGCGGCGGCCGGCAAGGCGCACGGCAGCGAGTTCTGGATGCAGATCAACCATCCGGGCAAGCAGGCGATGCGCGGGCTCAATGCGGAGACGGTCGCGCCGTCCGCGATCGGCTTCGGGCCGAAGCTCTCCCGCTATTTTCTCGTGCCGCGCGAACTGACGGGCGCGGAGATCGAGAACCTGATCCGCCGCTACGGGACGGCCGCCGCGATCGCGCAGAAGGCCGGCTTCACCGGCGTTCAACTGCACGGCGCGCACGGCTATCTGATCAACCAGTTCCTGTCGCCGCAGCACAACCGGCGCACCGACGAATGGGGCGGCAGCGCCGAGAATCGCCGGCGCTTCGTGCTCGCGGTGTACGAAGAAGTGCGGCGCCGGGTCGGTCCGGACTTTCCGATCGGCATCAAGCTCAATTCCGCCGATTTCCAGCGCGGCGGCTTCACCGAAGACGAATCGCTCGACGTAATCCGCGCGCTCTCTAAAGCCGGCATCGACCTGATCGAAATTTCCGGCGGCACCTACGAGGAACCCGTGATGCAGCGCGGCGACCGCAAGACGTCGACGATTGCGCGCGAGGCGTATTTCCTCGAATTCGCCGAAAAGGTGCGCGCCGAAGTGGACGTGCCGCTGATGGTCACGGGCGGGTTCCGCAGCCTTGCCGGCATGGAAGCGCCGCTGCGCGACGGCGCGCTCGATCTGATCGGCCTCGGCCGCATTCTCGCGATCGAGCCCGACGCGCCCGCGCGCCTGCTGCGCGGCGAGGAGACCCGGCACCGCGTGAAGCCGCTCAGCACCGGTATCAGATATTTCGACGATCTCGGCTCGCTCGAAGTCACCTGGTACACGCGGCAGCTCCATCGGATCGGCAAGGGCCGCAATCCGATCCCCGGCGAGAACGCGCTGAAGTCGTTCCTGCTCGATCTGTCGTCGAAGGGCTGCGCGATCTTCAGGGCGCGCCGCTTGCGTGCTTCGTCATCCGAAGCATCGGCGACGCACGGCTCGGCGACGCCGATCGTCGGCGGCCGGCGGCACGACGCGCATTGAGCGATGCGATGTGCGGCTTAGCCGTTCGCCGTCGATCGAGAAGACGACGGCGCACGGCGGCGCCCGTCATCGCGATCGGCCGACGCGCCACGGCCACGGGCATCGACGAGTCTTCGCGCTCGCTGCGCCCGCCTGTCACGACACCGCGCCGCACGCGATCGTGCGCGAATCGATCTCCACCCGCAAGCCGCGCTATTCGGCCCGCCACGGCGTCAATCGCCGCTGCAACGCGCGCAGCCCGATCTCCAGCGCGAGCGCGATCGCGCCGATCACGAGAATCCCCGCGACGACGACGTCCGTCACGAGGAAGCGCGACGCCGAATACACCATGAAGCCGAGTCCGCGCGTCGCCGCGATCAGCTCGGCCGCGACGAGCGTCGACCAGCCCGCGCCGAGCGCGATGCGCACGCCCGTCAGGATGTCCGGCAGCGCGCTCGGCAGCACGACGTGGCGCAACAGCTTGAAGCGCGTCGCGCCAAGCGACGCGGCCGCGCGCAAGCGGCTCGCCGATACCCCATTCGCGCCCGCGGCGGTCGCGATCGTCAGCGGTGCGAACATCGTCAGATAGATCAGCAGGATCTTCGACGTATCGCCGATCCCGAACCAGACGACCATCAGCGGCAAGTACGCGAGCGGCGGAATCGGCCGGTAGAACTCGACGATCGGATCGACGACGCCGCGCACGATCCGGTTCGTCGCAATCAGGATGCCTACCGGAATCGCGGTCGCGATCGCGAGCGCGAACGCCGCCGCCATCCGCGACAGGCTCGCGAACAAGTGCTGGCCGAGCGTCGCGTCGTCGAAGCCTTCGGTGCTCAGCGTGACGAGCTTGCGCAGCACCGCCTCGGGGCTCGGCAGCAGCGCGGCCGACACCCATTCGAAGCGCGCCGCGAGCCACCAGCCGCCGACGAGCGCGGCCCACGTCGCGATCGCGGCCGCGTGGCCCGCATGCACGCGCGGCCTGCGGCGCTCGCGCGGCGCCTTGTCCGAGCCCGTGCCCGCCGCCGGCAGCGCCAACGTGAGATTGGGATTCTGTTCGGTCGCGGCCAAAGTCAAACCTCCTCGGTTTCCCGCATCAACTGCTCGACGAGCGCGAGATGGATTTCGGTGAAGCGCGGATCGCTCTTGATCGAACGCATCGATTCGCCGTCCGCGTAGCGCCGCGCGAAGTCGAGCGAATGGCGCGCGACGATCCGTCCGGGCCGCGGCGACAGGATCAGCAGCTCGGTCGCGAGCAGCACCGCTTCCTCGACGCTGTGCGTGATCAGGAAGATCCCCTTGCCCGTCGCGCGCCATACGTCGAGCAGCAGCGTCTGCATGTGCTCGCGCGTCAACGCGTCGAGCGCGCCGAGCGGCTCGTCCATCAGCAAAAACGACGGATCCGCGGCCAGCGCGCGCGCGAGTCCGACGCGCTGGCGCATCCCGCCCGAAATCTCGTCGATCCGATGCTGCTCGAAGCCCGCGAGCTTCACAAGCCGCAGCACCTCGCGCGCACGCGCGTCGCGCGCGTCGCGGCCGACGCCCTGCATCCGCAGCCCGAACGCGACGTTGTCGATCACGTTCAGCCAAGGCATCAGCGCATCGTCCTGAAACACGACCCCGCGATCGGCGCCCGGTCCCGCGACGGGCGCGCCGTCGACGGTCACGCGGCCCGACGTCGGCTGCTGAAAGCCCGCGAGCAATGACAGCAGCGTGCTCTTGCCGCAGCCGGATGCGCCGAGCGCGACGACGATCTCGTCGCCGCCGACCGACATCGACACCTCCTCGAGCGCCGTCAATGCGCCTCGGCGCGATTCGTAGACGACGGACACATGCTGCGCAGCGAGCTTCGCCATATCGATGCCGCGCCGTCGAATCAGCGCGCCGCGACCGACGCGCGGACGAACCGGTCCGTCACCGTCGGCCGGTAGTCGGGCAGCACGCGGTCGATCTTGCGCTGCTCCTTCAGGAAGCGCGCAGTCGATGCGATCGCGGCAGCCGTCCCGCCGCCGAGCAGTTCGGGCGACGCCTGCTCGGACGCGCTCGGATAGAGATTGCCGGCGAGCAGTTGCGGAATGTCGCCCGTCGTCGCCCCGCTCAGGCGCGAGATCGCGGCGACCTGCGGCGACGCGCTCGTCCACGTCTTTCCGTTCGCGCGATAGTCGGCGATCGCCTGCGTCGTCACGTTCACGAACTTCGACACGAAGTCCGGATGGGCCAGCGCGAAATCGCTGCGCACCGCCCAGAGATCGAACGTCGGCGCGCCCCACTTGCCGACCTCCGCCGAATCGACGAGCACCTTGCCGCCGCTTGCCTTCGCGCGACCGAGCGCCGGGTCCCACGTGTACGCGGCGTCGATCACGCCCCGCTCCCACGCGGCGACGATCTCGGTCGGCCCGAGGTTCACGATCTTCACGCGCTGCGGATCGATGCCCCAGTGCTTGAGCGCCGCAAGCAGCGCGTAATGGCAGTTCGACGCGTAAGGCGTCGCGATCGTCTTGCCGACGAGGTCGCCCGGCTTGTCGATGCGCGCGCCGCCGCGCACGACGAGCGCCTCCGACACGCCGGTGATCGCATTCAGCACGACCGCCTGGATCGGCACGCCGCGCGACACCGCCGCGGTAAACGGACTCTGGCCGACGTCGCCGATCTGGACGTCGCCGGACGCGAGCGCCGCGACGACGTCCGCGCCCGAATCGAAGCGGCGCCAGTTGATCTTCCAGCCGGTGGCCTTCTCGTACGCGGCGCCCGCCTGCGCGAGCTTCGCCGGATCGGCGCCGTATTGATAGGCGACGTTCACCGTGCCGGCATGCGCGGACTGCGCGTGAACGGCGGAGCAGGCGGCGACGGCGAAAGTCGTGACGGCGAGGATGCGCTTGAGAATCATGAGGGCCTTCTTCTGGATGCGTTGAATTCGGATGGCCGTCGAGATTACCGGGATGCATGTCGTCTGTTAAACAACGAAATCTGCGAAGGATATGAGACGGCGCATTTCGCGTTCGCGCCGGGCCGGCTGCAATCCCGGCGCCCCAATAAGCAATGCGAATTTCGTTGGTTCACCGGACGAACGTGTTTTGCGACACTCCCGGTTTTCCGCAACAAGCGGCGCGCGAGCGTCGGCTGCGCACGCAAGCCGCCTCGCCGATGCCGATGGCAATGCCGAATCCGAATCCGAATCAACGATGACTCGACTGAAACTGACCCGACTGACGCCCGCGATCGGCGCGATCGTCGACAACGCGGACCTTGCGAATGCGGTCGACGACGACGTTCGCAGCGCAATCCGCGACGCGCTCGCGCGCCATCAGGTGCTGTTCTTCCGCGATCAGCGCCTGAGCGCCGTCCAGCATCGCGACTTCGCGGCCGGGTTCGGCGATCTGCACGTTCACCCGATCTATCCGTCGCATCCGGATGCGCGCGAGATCATGGTGCTCGACAACGAAGTCTTCGATCTGAAGGACAACGCGATCTGGCATACGGACGTGACGTTCGCCGAGACGCCGCCGTGCGCGTCGATCCTCGCCGCGTGCACGCTGCCCGATACGGGCGGCGACACGCTGTGGGGCAGCGGCTTCGCCGCGTACGATGCGTTGTCCGATCGCGTGAAGACGCAGCTCGAGGGCCTCACCGCGCAGCACGATTTCACGAAGTCGTTTCCGCTGAAGCGCTTCGGGCTCACGGCCGACGATCGCGCACGCTGGGAAGAAACGCGCATCAAGCATCCGCCCGTCACGCACCCTGTCGTGCGCACGCATCCGGAAAGCGGGCGCCGCGCGCTGTTCGTCAACGACGGCTTCACGACCGAGATCAACGAGCTGCCTGAAGAAGAAAGCGCCGCGTTGCTGCGCTTCCTGTTCGCGCATCAGTCGCGGCCGGAGTTCACGCTGCGCTGGCGCTGGCAGGCCGGCGACGTCGCATTCTGGGATAACCGCTCGACGATTCACTACGCGGTGAACGACTACGGCAACGCGCATCGGGTGATGCATCGCGCGACGATCGTCGGCGACAAGCCGTATTGAGCAGGCGGCGTACGGTAGCTGTGGCAAGTGCGAAAAATTTGCGCAGCGCACCGTCTCGGGCTCGCCGCTGGCGCATCGAACGAATCGTGGGCTTCGGCGCGCCGGGGCGCGTGGATCGAGACTGCCGAATCGACTCTGCCGCCCCGAGCGTTCGCGCCGATCGGCAGCGGCGCGCGCCTCGCGACCGGGATTCGGGATCACGAGATCGATCTTCTTGCCCGACCTCTCGCCATGCACCTTCGTGCGCACGGCCGCGAAGCTCGCACGATCCGGAAACGAGACCTCGTCGTCGCTCATCTGATCCGGATTGAGCACGAGCGACGATTGCCTGCGTTCTCGCACTGCCGAGTTTCTACTGGCTGGTGCCGTTCGCCGGCTGGCTCCATACCGTGCTGGCCGTGCCGAACTTTCAGCACGATATCGACATCGGCAGCGTGTATCGCATCTGCATGAGCGTCGGGTCGGTCATCGCGGAGCTGATTGAGTCGATGTATGCCTCTTACGGTAGCGTCACGCAAGAGAAGTTCGCGCGTTGAATCGGATGCCACGAGGCGGACGTTGGTTCGCCTCGCGTCAGGGTTCGTAAAACATGTGAGACGAGCGCCAACCGGAAGCGGGCAAATCTGAACGGCGCACAATGCGCATACGGTGTACGAGGCCTTTTGCTAACCCGTCGTCCCCACATAGGCGGCTTTCAGCGCGGCGACGTCGAACTTCGTCATTTGCAGCATGACGTCGGCAACGCGCTTGGCCTTTGCTGGATCGGGATCGGCCATCATCGCGATGAGATCGTCCGGTACGATCTGCCACGAGACGCCGAAGCGGTCTTTCAGCCAGCCGCAGTCGTCGGGCGAACCGCCGCCCTCGAGAAGGGCGTTCCAGTAGCGATCGAGCTCCGCCTGATCGCCACAGTTGACCAGGAAGGATATCGAGTGGTTGAACGAGTCGATTCGTTTGTGGCTCATGGCGATGAAGGGCTGCCCAAAGAGAACGAACTCGACCATCTTCGTGGCGCCGGCGCTCGGCACCGGAGTGACTCGAATCACGCGCGAGTCGGGAAAGATGCCCGCATAGAACGCAGCGGCCTCTTCGGCTTCCGTGGAGTACCAAAGAAAAGGCGTGATCTTTTGAATCGCCATCGCAAATCTCCTGTCAGTGTTCGCTAAATGCGGAGGCAAGCTGCATGCCGCCATTGAGACGATGGAGGAAGGCCATCAAAATTTACACGTCGGGAAGAAAAGCTTCACTCTTTTTTCTCAGCTTCGGCCATGCGGATACGACCCCGGTTGACCTGCTGTTCCAGTCCCTCAATCAGGTATCCGAAAAATAGCGCCAGGCGAATGACCGATGGTGGCGGTTCCTGCCGGGCACGGATGATGCGCCTCGCCCCCGGCTCCGCCCGTCGGCGGTGTTTAATCCCGACGCTGGCTTGCCGGCTGCTCCGGCCGCCAGACGGCTGATCTGCCGCGCCCTCAGCCAATGCAATGCGGCGCATTCGCACCGTGCCCGCGCCGGTTCACGATGCGTGCAGTCGTTCGAGACGGGCTCGCAATTCGGTGAGCGGCTCGACGATGGTCCGCACGCGACCTGCGTAGACTGCACCATCGCCGCTGTCCAGCGTCAATGCATCCCCTTCGCGCATCAAGGTGTCCCCGATCTGCGGCGTACGCGCCGACTCATCGAGCCGCAGCGACGCGCAGCCAACCAGACAGACCTTGCCCAGTTGCCGCGCCACGACAGCCGCGTGCGAAGTACGCGCTCCCCGTTGCGTCAGCAGGCCCGAGGCAACATCGAGCGCGGCCAGGTCTTCGGTCTCCGCGTCGCGGCGCACCAGGATCACTGGCACGCCCGCGGCGTGGCGTTCGCGCGCATGCGCCTCGTCAAACGCGATTTCTCCCGTTGCGCCCCCGCTCGTCGCGCTCGCGGCATATGCCAGCGGAGTCAGCGCGTGACCGTCCGTTGCGGCGATGCATGTACGCGCTCGGCATCGATCATGTAATGTGGATTGTCACGAAGATGGAGTCTTGCCAGGCGAGAGCGAGGATCGTGCGAAATAGATTGGCTACCGGCAAGCGCGAAGTGGAACGGATTCCGCTCAGCCGGGTGAACGCTGTCGCAACTGCGGTAGCCGCTGCTCGGCAAACCTGCCGCAACCCCACCACTTTTTTCTGGTTGAATTTCGGTCGCCGGGTGCCTTAAATACGCAGAGTGTAACGGGAAGACAAGCCCATTCCCTTGGCATTGCGGAAGCTCGGCTCAACGGAATAAAACGACATGTCGACAACAATTCCGGGTATCAAAGGAAGGGTGACACCCGCAGTCCGCAAAGTGACCGAGCAGTATCCGCACGCCAAGCTCTATGCGGTGGATGGCGTGGCATCGGGTGGCCCGACAACGGATTCCGAGAAAATCGACAAGCTGCGAGTTGTCTTCGTGGGCGAACCGCGCTTGCGCAGCGTGATCGTTGTCAACGTCGAGCGCTCAGGCCGGGCTCGGCGCGCGGAACGCGCAGTCCGAGACGTCGACCTCGTGCGGCAGGCGCAGCCGCTCCCGGGGCACGACGCTACTAGTCGCCGTCTGCGCAGTGGGCACGCTCCTCGCGCGAACGCGGGTGTTGCGATTGGCCTTCGGCGCGGCGGCTTGCCCGCACGGTAGCTCGATCGACATTCACGTTTCCAGGAGAGCGTGCAATGAAAACAACCGAAAATCGCTCGCGTTTTTGCGGCGATGACAACCGTCGAAACTGGCTCAGACGAGCTTGCCTGTGCTGGGCGGCCGGTCTCGTGACCGCGCTGAGCGCGCCTTTTGCGATATCGGCGGCTAAAGGCGACATGCATGCCGCGGCTGTGCACGGCATGCAGGACATGGGAAGCGAGCACATGATGAGCGCGCCGCCTGGCAGCAAAGTATCGTTCGCGCTTTCGGAAATCGCGGCCAACGATCCCGAGCCTCCGACGGATTTCCAACTCGGGGATCTGACGAGAAAAATCAAGACAAAAAACCCAGAGACGCAAGCGCTCTTCGATCAAGGCTTGCGCTTTTACTGCGCGTTCAACCTTCGCGAAGCGTACCGCGCGTTCGAAGCTGCACTCAGGCGAGATCCCGACTGCGTCATGTGCCGATGGGGAATCGCGATGTCGCTGGGCGTGAACATCAATCAGATCGACCAGCCGGAACCGGATCGCCGAATCGCGCAACAGAAGCTCAAGGAAGCACTGCTCATACGCGATGCAGATCAGAAGGAGCGCTCGCTCGTCGAAGCGCTGCTGCCGCGCTATGAAGAGCATAAGCAGATTCCTCGCGAACGCGATCGCCAGGACCGGCGCAACAAGGACTACGCCGAGGCGATGACCACGCTGGCTCACGTGTACCCGGACGATCCCGACATCCAAACCCTGTACGCGGATGCCGTGATGAACCGTAAGCCTTGGGAATACTGGGACCGCCAGGGGAACGCCGCCTACCCTGGCATTCCCCCGGCAGTCGCTGCAATCAAAGGCGAGCTGAACGAACATGCCGATCACATGGGGCTCGTTCATTGGTATATCCATATTCGCGAGGGATCGACGGAGCCGAACGATGTGACGTCTTTTGCGGAAAAGCTGGCCGGTCTCGCGCCCGATGCGGGCCACTTGGTCCATATGCCCTCGCACATCTATTACCGCATCGGCAACCACCCAAAGTCGTTCGAGGCCAATCGGGACGCGGTATTGAAGGATGACGGATATTTCGAGAAGGTCAATGCCAAGCGCACGGGTGGCATCGATCACCCGGACGGCGACCGTTATCGCTGGGGCTACTACCGGCACAACATTCATTTTGCGCTTGCTTCGGCGATCATGACAGGCAACGTCGAGAACATGACATGGGCGGCTGACCGCCTCTTGAAGTCCGAGGGCAAGGGCATTACGTTCCGGACCGACCGCTATCGCGGCATCTATTACCAGTCGCTACCGTATTTCATGTCTCCGGGCGACATCATCAATCAGCCGCCGCCTGACGGGACGGCAAAGGACTGGCGCTTTTCGAGCGTTTCCTGGGACTACGCACAAGTGCTTGCATACGTCCGTAACCATGATGATCGCCGTGCGCAAAGTGCGTACACGAAACTCGTGAAGGACGTGGCCGCATTCGAGAAGGAGCGGCGCGACGAAGTGATGAACCAGCAGGCAGTGCAGATCATGAAATCGATCGCGCAAGCACGGATCGACCAAATGAAAGGCCAGTCGGGCAGCGGGGTGCGTGCTCTCGAACATTCGGCCAATCAGCAGGACGCCATGAACTATGACGAGCCGCCTTACTGGATGGCACCGGTCAGACAAACCCTCGCCGCACTCCTGATCGACCTTGGTCGTTATGACAAAGCGATCGAGACGCTTCACCAATCGCTCGGCGATGACGATCCGAACCGCATCCCGTATACGAACTTCAGAGGCAACATCTGGGCCTATTTTGGCTTGACGCAGGCCTATGAAGGCATGGGCAGCTTGACGCCCGACCAGCAAAAGGACTACGACAGGGCGCGGGAACGGCTTGCCGAATACTGCCCGCCCACCAAGAATGTCTGCGCCTTGTCGCTCGATCGTATGTAAGCGACCACGGCCGTCTTCGAGCGGAGTATTTGCCGGGTCCAACGCCCTTTCTCATCGACAGTGGCGCATGCAGTCGGCGCTCGAATGTCTCGCTGCCGATGCAAGACACTCGACGACATGACGCCGTCGATGTCTTCGTCGGCGTCGATGTCGACGAGGGGCAGCACCACGCCGTCGTTCTCGATCGGAACGGCAAGCGCCGATACAACAAGGCTCTTTCCAACGATGAGTCCAAGCTGCGCGCGCTCATCGCCGAACTGCCGCCGCCCGGATCGGCCAGGTCGCGAGCACCTTGCGCGTCGCGAAGTCGGTCATCGACACGCTTCCTTTGCCATGGCGCGTCTCGCCCACCCCGTCGCGTCCGTCGATATTTTTGACGCGATTGACTCGATCAATTCGGCTTCCCGGCATTTGCGCCGCATCACTGATCAGACCTGTACGAGTGCGCATGAACGCGTCGTCGTCGGGTCGGCACGCGACGCGAAAGCGGGCCGCCAATCAGATCTTCTAGCGTCCGCAAACCGGCGAGTTGCAGCGGTTCATTCAATGACGGACCAGCGGGCGACGGCGTGGTGCGCGTGGCGCACGCCGCCGCCGAACGTCAATCCGCCAGCCCCATCAGCTTCGCAAGCACCGGCCACCGGTCGAGCGCATCCCGATACGCGAGCCGCGCCTGCTCGTCCAGGTAGCGCGCCGGATCGATCTGGGGCACGTGGCGCGCGAGCCCCGCGATGTCGTTTGCGGGCAGCGGCCCCTCGTCGCGCGCCGCCGCGCCCGGATGCTCGTGCGTCATTTTTCGTCGATCCACACGCCGTCCGGCGTCTTCACCGCGTAACCGGTCGCGGTCGTCATCGTCACGGTGCCTTCGTTCTCGCCGACCATCCGCGTCTGCGGCAGATCGGCCGCGTATTGCGACAGCGTCACGCCCGGCTTGAACGGGCTGTTCGACACGAGATTCGACAGCAATTGCGCGACCGCGAGGAAACTGGTCGGCACGTCGATCACGGTCGTCGTGCCGTGGTCGCCCGCGAAACCGACGAGCCGCACGCCGACCGGCCCGTGCACGATCCGCGGCGTCGGAATCTCGCGCAGCCCCGCGACCTGCTTCGCATCGCCGTGCAGCGCCGCACCATGCTCGGGCACGAACACGATCACCGCGCGCCGTCCCGACGACGCAATCAGGTCTGCGAAGCGGTCGAAGTCGTCCATCAGCTTGCGCGCGCGCAGCGGATACGACTCGAGGCTCGACATCCGGCCGCTCGACAACTGGTTGCCGTCGTGCAGGCTGATCGTGTTGTAGTACAGCGCAACCGGGCCCGCCGTCGCGCCGCGCTTCGCGTACCAGTTCGCGAGCGTCGCGTAGTCGTCCTTGATCGCCGAGCCGTCGAACGCGTGCATCGCGACCGGCGCGTCCGCATTCGAGATCATCGGCGCGCTCGGCACGCCGATGTTGTCGTGGATCAGCTGGATGAAATTGTCGAAATGGCCGTCGTGGTTCAGCAGCGTCTGCGGCGCGAAGCCGGCGTCCGCGAGCTGCTTGAACAAGTGGCACTGGGCGGGCGCGGGCTTGTACAGGTCCGCGTGCGCCTCTTGTCCGCACGTCGCGCGCAGCACGCGGATCGCGGCCGGCCCGCTGTAGCTCGCCGCCGTGCTGAAGTTCGTGAACAGATAGTCGAAGCGGCCGAGCAGCGGATGGTTGCGCAGCTTCGCGACGTCGAGATCGTCCCACGACAGCGAGCATACGTGCAGCACGATCAAGTCGAACCGCGTCGCCGGATCGGCGGGCGGGCGGCCGAACGTCACCTGCCGCTGCGACTCCTGCGAGCGGAACGCGGCGAGCGCCGCGTTGCGATCCTGCGGCTGCGCGGCGCGGGCGATGTCGGAGGGCTTCGCGGCAGCGGCGGCCGCGGCCGCGGCAGCGTCGAAGCGTGCGAGCGCGGCGCTGCCCGCTTGCCACACGGGCAGCGCGATCAGCGCGAGCAGCACGAACGTCGCGACGCGCAGCCAGCGGTTGACGATCAGATAGCCGATCACGACGCCGAGCGCGGTCAATGCGAGCATCGGCGGCACGAAGCGCGGCACGAGCTCCATCCAGTAGCCGAAGCTGAACGCACGCAGGCTGCCGAGCGTCTCGACGAGCCGCGCGAACGGCGGCACGTCCGCTTCGTAATACATCAGCGGCGCGCCGATCGCGAGCGCGAGCGCGTGACGCAGCAATCGCAAGCCGCGCCGCCTCACGGGCGAACTCGACGCGAGCGCCAGCGCGAAGCCGATGTTCGCGATCCACATCGGCTTCAGATGGCCCGCCGCGAACAGGCAGATCTTGAGAATGAAGTACAGATTCCAGAACGTCATCGACGCGACTCCGTCGTCAATTGAATCGGCGCGTCAATGACGCGTACGGTCGGCCGTGCGGATCGCATGCACCTCGCTCGCCGCGGCCCTCAGCATCCGCGCATAACCTTCTGCGCCCATCGACAACACCTCCTTGAGCCCGCGCAACGGCGCGTCGTCGGCGCCGGTTTCGCGCCAGTCGAGCCACGCATCCGCTCGGCCGAACGTGCATTGAACGAGCTGCCGCTCCTGTTCGAGCGTCAGACACTCGAACTGCACGCCGAGATGCGCCTCGTCGACGCGGGTCACGCGCACCGGGAAATGAAACGGCCGGTCGCCGCGGTTCACGCAGACGTCGAGCGTGTCGCCGAGCGCGAGGCGCGCGCCCGGCACCGCATCGAGGCCGAGACCGCCCGCCGAGTAGTCCTTCGTATGGCATGCGGCCGTCGTGCCGTCGGCGAAGAGCAGCGTCGCCGGCACTCGCATCGCGATCCGGTGCGTGACGCGCACCTGCTTCGCCTCGCGCGCGACCGCGAGCGCCGCGCCGAGCATCGCGAGGTTGTACAGCGCCCACGTGACGTTCATCAGGATCGTCGACGCCTCGTCGCCGCCGCCGAGCACGAGACGGACGAGGCCCGCGGCGATCGCCGCGACGTTCAGCACGAACAGCGCGAGATACGGCTTCGACGTCGCCCAGTCGACGTAGCCTTCGTCGATCCGCCCGCCCTTCGCGGTCACGTTGAACCTGCCGTGCTTCGGGCTCAGGAAAGCGATCGTCGTCGGCAGCGCGATGTACCACGCGAGCACCGATTCGTACACTTCGGCCCAGAACGAGTGACGGAAGCGCCCCTGCATCCGCGAGTTCGCGACGTGCGCGAGCGCCATGTACGGCAGCACGTAGCTCGCGAGCGCGAGCGCCGACGCGTTGATGAAATACAGATGGAAGAACAGGTACGCGATCGGCATCGTCAGGAACACGAGCCGCGGAACGCCGTAGAAGAAATGCAGCATCGCATTGCCGTAGCACACGCGCTGGAAGAAGCCGAGGCCGCGGCCGACGAACGGGTTGTCGATCCGGAAGATCTGCGCCATGCCGCGCGCCCAGCGCGCGCGTTGCCGGATGTGGCCCGCGAGGCTTTCGGTCGCGAGGCCGGCGGCCTGCACGGTCGGCAGGTACGCGCTCGTATAGCCTCGGCGATGCAGCTTCAGCGCGGTGTGCGCGTCCTCGGTGACGGTCTCGACCGCGACGCCGCCCACCTCTTCGAGCGGGCCGCGCTTGAGCACCGCGCACGAGCCGCAGAAGAACGCCGCGTTCCACAGGTCGTTGCCCGCCTGCACGAGTCCGTAGAACAGGCTGCCTTCGTTCGGCACGCGGCGGAACGTGCCGAGGTTGCGCTCGAACGGATCCGGCGAGAAGAAATGATGCGGCGTCTGCACGAGCGCGCATTTCGGATCGCGAAGGAAAGCGCCCATCGTCGTCTGCAGGAACGAGCGCGTCGGCACGTGATCGCAGTCGAAGATCGCGACGTATTCGCCCCGCGTTTGCGCGAGCGCGCTGTTGATGTTGCCCGCCTTCGCATGCCGGTTGTCGTCGCGCGTCAGATAACCGATGCCCGCGTCGCGCGCGAATGCTTCGAACTCCGGACGACGGCCGTCGTCGAGCAGATAGACGCGCAGCTTGTCGGCGGGCCAGTCGAGGCTTTGCGCGGCGAACACCGTCGGCTTCACGACGGCGAGCGGCTCGTTGTAGGTCGGAATGTAGACGTCGACGCTCGGCCACCCGGCCGGATCGTCCGGCAGGCGCGCGACCGGACGCTCGAGCGGCCATGCGGTCTGCACGAAGCCGAGCACGAGAATGAGCCACGTGTATGCCTCGGCCGCGTACAGCAGATAGCCGACGAACGCCTCGACCGGCGTGCGGAAATCGAGCGTCTCGGTGCTGCGCCACCAGATGTAGCGCGCCATCGCGAGCAGCGCGAACGTCGCGAGCGCGAGCGTCGGCAGACGGCCCGGCACGCGGCGCAGCGTCAGCGCGAGCGCGGCGACCGTCGCGAAGAACGTGAACTGGCCCGCTGGCGCAAGCGGCGACGTGCCGGCCGCGAGCCACAGCGCGACGCCCGCCGCGCCGCTTGCCGGCAGCAGCCAGCGACGCGTGCCGGCACGCTCGGCGCCGCGCTCGATGCGCTCGCCCCAGCGATGCCACGGCAGGCGCGCGAGCCCTCCGTCGACGCGTCGCTGCACGCGTCGCGCGAACAGATATGCCGGCACGAGCGTCGCGTCGATCCATGCGAACGGATCGCGCGCGCGCGATCGCGCTTCATGCGGCGCGCGCACGAACGCCCGCCAGAGCCAGTCGCGCGCGCGACGCGGCCGCGTCACTCCCCATTGCGCGGCGGCCCACAGGATCGCCGCGCGCAGCCAGTCGCGCACGACGTCGCGCTTGCCGGGCGCGGGCGCGTGAAAGAACACGCGCACGAGCCAGTCGAACGGCGAGCGTTCGTCACGCACGCCAAGGCCGCGCGCGATCCAGCCGCGAGCGCGCCCCGCTGCGCCGCCGATCCGCCGGCGGAATGTCGCGTGCGATTTCATGCGATCGTTCCCGCCGCGCCGCGCTCGGCTGCTACATCGAGCCACGCGTCGACCCAGTTCGCGACGCCGTGCAGATCATGCGACGCCTGCGAATGCGGCGCGTCGTCGAAGAACCACGTGCCGCGCGCGAGCGCCTCGGGCAGCGCCGCATCCAGATGGACGCGCTGCTCGAGCACGGCGCCCGGCCCCGCCGCGGCGCGCAGCATCGCGAGCACGTCGCGCTGCATGTCGCGCGCCGGGTTCAAGCGGTTCACGACGATGCGCAGCGCGGCGGCATGCGCGGCACGCAGCTCCGGCAGCCGAGCGGCGGCCGTCGCGCATGCGGCGGGATCCGGCGGCACGACGCACAACGCGAGGTCCGCGCAGCGCAGCGCGTGCGCCGCCTGCTGCGACGGGTAGCGCGCGGTGTCGATCAGCGCCACGCCGTCCGCCGGCAGGTCGACGTCGGCGAGCGAGCGCGCGAGCCATCCGGGTTCGGCGGCCAGCCGCCCGTCGCACGCGAGCGCCTGCGCGGGATCGACGTGGCCGTACGGCACGAACAGCACGCCGTCCGCGCTGCGCCACGTGTACGCGTGCCAGGCGGCGTCCGCGCCCGTCAGCGCGTGCGCGATGCCCGACGGCGCGAACGCGTCGAGCCCGAGCTGCACGCCGAGCAGGTTCTGCGGATCGAAATCGAGCGCGACGACCGGTCGCCCGCGACGCGCGAGCAGCACCGCGAGCGCCGCCGTCAGCATCGTGCGGCCCGCGCCGCCCGTCGTCGAAACGATGGCGATCGTCTTCATTGCGCGCCTCGCCGTTTGCGCGCCGCGCCTGCGGGCAGCAGTCGCGCGTGCAGCGCGACCGGCTCGAGCGTGCAGCGCACCGCGTCGCGGCGATCGAAATCGCGCGGCAGCGACAGGCCTTTGCCGGCGCCGGCGCGCGACGTCACGAGCCAGATCGGAACGGCGATCACGACGCCGGCGACGAAGCCGGCGATCATCAGCGAAATCATTCGGCCTCCTTGATGCGCAGCGGCATCACATCACGCGTGGCGGTGCGGGTTCGGGTGCGGGCGTGGACGATCGCTCCGGCGGCGGGCGACGGAAGCGGATGCGCAGAGCGCGGCGTCGCGATCGAAGCGATCGGCACGGGTGATGACGGCACGACGATCTGCGCCGTTTCGGTCGGTGCGCGCGAGACGGGCGATATGGGCGATATGGGCGATACGGGGAGCGTCGGTCGTCGAGGCGGCGTATGGGATGCGGATCGGGCGCTCGTTGGCGTCGACGTGCCCGGCGCGTGTCGCGGCATGCGTTCGTCCGGCGGGATTTCGATGCGAGGCGTGACCGAATGCTCGATCGCGGTGCGCGCATCGGGCCCGCTCTTCACGACGGCCGCCGCCGAAAAGAGATCGCTGTAATCGGCGATCGGCGCACGCCGGTTCGCCGCATCGAGCGCGCTCAGCTCATGCTCGATGCTCTCCTCCGCGAGATGCGCGACGCGATCCGATATCCGCTCGACCGGCACGCTGAAGATGTATCCGAGCACGTCGCTCGCATCGGCGAGCTCGCACGCGAACAGGAACAGGTAAAGATGCTGCGCGTCGGCGGTCAGCACGTCGCCCGCACGACGCAACGCGCACGCGCGCAGCGCGTCCGCATGCGACACGCCCGGCAGCAGCGTCAGCTTCACGAGCGTATGCGACAGCGCGAGCACCGTGCTGCGTTCGCGCACCGCGCGTGCATGCGCGCAGAACGCGGCGACGGGCAGGTAGCCGAGCACCGTGTCGCCGAGCGACGCGGCGAGCGCGGCCCGATAGTCGGCCGCGACCGGGCGCGCATACAACTGCCCCTGCAGCGAGCGCAGCACCGCAAGCACGCGCGAAAACGGCAGATTGCGCGCGACGACCTGATTCGCGCCGAGGTTCAGCGCGAGCAGCTCGAACTGATGACGCAGCGCCTCGCCGCGCTCGACGACGACGATCTTCAGCGCGCCGCCGCACCGCAGGCGCAGCGCATGGATCGCCGAGCACAATGCTTCGAGCTGCGCGCGGCCGGTGAACGCGAGTACGGCGGTCGCCGCGTGCGCGCCTTCGCAGGCGGCGAGCACCGCGGCGTTGTCGTCGACGACGTCCCAATCGCCCGGCACCCACGATTCGCGCTCGACGACGCGCCGGCAGACGACGACGCGCGCCTCGTCGAACGCGAGCCGCGCATCGCCGCGCAGCGCGTGCGCGCCGGCCGCCCGCACGGCCGTCAGCCGGCCGCCGCCCGTGAAGCGCAGCGCGCGAACCTCGCCCGTGGCGACCGCGCCGCGCGAGCGCCAGAAATCGACCATCCAGCGCAGCTCGCCGTGCGTGCGCTGCAATTGCGCGACGCCCGCGCATGCGCCGTGGAATCCGCCGCGCGCGGAGCGCGCGCCGTCGCCGGCGAATGCGGCGGCGCGGTCCTTGGTGCGGTCCTTGGTGCGGGCCTCGGTGCGGGCCTCGGTGCGGGCCTTGGCGCGGGCCTCGTCGCGAACGGCAACCGCGGCGCGCGACGCGATCGCGCGCGCCCCGCCGGCGCGGTTCGCGTCCGCGTCCGCCGCTTGCGAGTCGATCAGCAGCACGAGCGCGATCCGGTGCGCGCGGCACCAGCCGGCGAGCGCGCGCCCTTCCTGCGTCAGCGCGACCGGATCGTGCCAGCTGAACCAGCGCTCGGCGCCTTCGACGAAATACAGCGCGTTCGCGCGAAAACGGTAGCGCTTCAGCGCGCGCAGGCCGCCGACGAGGCGCGCGAACGCGGCCGGCGGCGGCGCGGCGCGTTGCTGCGCATTCAATGCGTCCGGTGCTTCCGACACGTCCGTGGCGTCCTTGTCTTCCGAAGCATCCGATACGACGTGCACGCCACGCACATCCGACACATCCGACACACTCGACGAACTCGACACCGACACGCCCGACGAAGCGCCGGCCCCCGATGCATCCGCCCCTGCGTCGCCTTCCGCCCCGCGCCGCGCCGCCCGCGCATCGAGCCCGGCGCGGGTCGCGACATCGGCAGAGTCCGCCCGCATCGCGTCGTCCGCGTCCGCGTTCGCGTTCGCGTTCGCGATCGCGATCGTGTCATCGGGCGGCATCGCGAGCACATTCAACCGGCGCGGCCAGCCCCGGGCATGCACATCCTCGCCGAAGCCGATCTCGCGCAGCCGCGCCGCGACGTCCGCGCGCTCGCGCGCGAGCACGACCGTGACGTCGCGCGTGCGCGCATGCCGCACGCTCTCCCAGATCAGCGCATCGCACGCGGGTGTGCGCGCCGCCGCGTACACCGCATACAGCCCGCCCGGCGCGAGCTCGGTCCACTCGTCGGGCAGCGCGTCGATCGCGAGCCGGTTCGGCGCCGCCGCGCGGTCGCGCGGCGTCACGGCACGCGACCATGCGCGCCACAGCGCGCGCAGGCGTCCGAGCGCGCCCGCCTCGGCGGCGTCACGCTCGGAACGGATGAAGGTCGGATCGGATTTCACGCGTGAGTCGTTCATGTCGCGTCCATCAGTAGCTCGAATAGAGTCGAACCGGCGACGGCGAAAAACCGCCGCTGTCCTTGCGTGCGTCGAACGAATAGCGCACGTACACCAGGCCGGAGCTCGGCGCATAGTCGTGCGCGTGATCGATGTCGAACCGCGCGCCGACGACGAGCCGCGCGTTCACGCGATACTCGGCGACGCCGGTGAACCCGTACCAGAACGACACGCCGCGCGTCGAGCCCCCCGAAAACACCGGGTTGCCGAGCGCCTGCGCGGACTTGACGAGCGTCGAGTCCGGCAGTCCGTTCGGGAAGTACGGCGAATCCCGTTCATACGAATTCGACACGCCGGCCGTCGCGGTCACGTCCCACGTGAACGGGCCGCGCCGCCCCGCCCATTCGATCGGCATGCCGATCGACAGATAGCGCTGCGGGCTGTAGTAGCCGCCCTGCCCGTACGTGTAGAAGCGCAGGTTCTGCGCGTAGTGCCACGCGTTGCCGACGAGTCCCGCGCTCACGCGCATGTCCGCGCGCCGGTAGACGGGCGCCATGAACCCCGTGCGCAGCGTGACGGCCGAATTGCCGGCGACGTTGCGTCCCGTCAGCAGCCCCGCGCCGAGATCGGCGAACAGGTTCACGCGGCCGATGTCGACGGATGCGTGCAGGTCGACGCTGTCGCGCCTCACGCCGCCCCACGTCGCGCCCGTCCACGGATCGCGCAGCCCCGCGTACGACAGCACGCTGCCCGTCTCCGGCCGCCGCGACGCACTGACCGAGAAGCTCGCCGGGCCCGTGTCGAATCGATAGCGCACGCCGACGACGACGTAATGCACCGGAAAGCCGAGCGGCGTCGTGCCGGCGTCGAAGCGCCACGCGTCGGTCCGGTAGCCGACGCCGCCGCCGACGCCCGTCGCGCGCTGGCGCAGCGATCCGCCGGGCGCCGCCGACGGATCGGCGAGCGCCGGATGGGTCGCGAACGTGTTGAGCGCGTACGCGCGCGGATCGCTCGTGTCGAGCGTGCCGGCGTCGAGCCGCACGGCGTCGAGATGGACGAAGACGTGGCCGTCGTAGCGATACGGGAGTTGCAGATAGACGGGCGCCTGATGCGCGCGGTATGCGGAGATCCCCTCGTCGCCGGACTTGTACGCGGGAAGCCAGCCCGCTTCGATCTCGGGATCGCGGCGCTGCTGCAGATCGGTCCATGCGGCCTGCGCGGGCGTCGTGCCGTCGCGGCGCGGCGCGACGCCCGTCGCGCGCTCCTGCGCGAGCGACTGCCGGTACAGCGATTCCGCGTCGTCGTAGCGGCCGAGCGCCTGCGCGACCCGCCCGGCCGCGACCGTCACGTCCGCGCGCGCCGGATACGCGACGCGCAGCGTGTCCGCGAGCCGCGCCGCCTCCCGCGGACGGCTCAGCGCGGTCAGCCGGCGCACCGCCGACAGTTGCGTGTCGACGTCGTCGGGCGGCGTGCGCGCGAGCACGTCGTGGACGAGCGCGAGCGCCTGCGCGTGCTCGCCGTCGTCGTCGAGGATGCGCGCGAGCGCGAGCTGCGCGCCGGCATCGTCGGGGGTGCGCGCCAGCAGCGGCGCGAGCGCCGCGCGCGCCGCATCGTAGCGGCCCTGCGCGCGCGCCAGCTCGGCGACCTCGAGCGCGTAGCGGCGATCGGCCTGGCCCGCCGGGCTCGCGCGATCGAGCAGGCGCTGCGCGTGCGCGTAGTCGTTGCGCTCGAGCGCATCGTCGGTCTCGCGCAGGATCAGCCGCAGCGCCTGATCCTCGAGGCGCGCAGTCTGCGCGGCGCTCAGCGGCGAGCCGCGCCGCAGCGCGTCGAGCCACGCGGCCAGCGCGTCGTCGCGCCGCGCGCCGCCGAGCAGATCGCCATAGCGCAGCCGGACGTCGGCGTCGGCCTGCTGCGGATGCGCGGCGATCCAGTCGCGCAGCGGCGCGAGGCCGCGCTCGAGGTCGCCGAGGTCGATCCACTGCGCGCCGACGGCCGCGAGCATGTCCGGATCGTCGGGCGCGGCGCTTCGCGCGCGATCGAGCGCGGCCGCAGCCGCCGCGCGGTCGTCGCGCGCGAGCGCGGCGCGCGCGTCGGCGAGCGCCGCCTCCGCATCGAGCTTATGCGCGAACGCGCGCATGCCGTCGGTGCGGCTCGCGTCCGGGATCGCCGCGAACACCGCCTGCGCGCCCGCGACGTCGTCGAGCGAGTTTCGATACAACGCGGCCGCGTAGCGCATGTCGGCCGCGTCCGACGCGGCCAGCCCGTCGTCCATCACCGCGCGGCCCAGCTGCGGCAGGCCCATGTCGCGATACAGCCGCGCGAGCGCGAAGCGGGTCCACGGCGCGTCGGGCGCGATGCGCAGCGACGCCTCGTAGCGCTGCGCGGCCGGCCCGCGCTTGCCCGCCGTCGCGAGCGCGTCCGCCTGCTGCGCGAGCAGATCGGCGCGCAGCCGCGCGAGCGCCCGGCGATCGTCGGCCGCGGCGAAGCGGCTTTGCAGCGCGTCGATGAGCGGCCCGAACGCGTCGAGGCGGCCGGTCTCTTCGTACAGCGTGCGCACGCTGCGCACGGCCGACACGCTCGGCGTGCGCGCGGCAAGCAGCGCGCGCAGCAGCGGCTCCGCCGCGCGCCAGTCGCGCCGCGCGAGCAGCGAATCGGCGAGCAGCAGCTTCGCGTCGGCGCTGTCCGGCTCGAGCGCGAGCGCCGCGCGCGCGGCGCGCTCCGCGTCGTCGGACCGCCCTTGCGCGGCCGCCGCGCGGCCCTGCGCGAGCGTGCCCCAGAAGCGCGCGGTGCCCGCGAGGCTCGTCCATTTCGCGCGATTGTCCGGCGCGAGCGCGGCCGCGCGCACGAACAGCGCGCGCGCTTCGTCGTGCCGGCCCTCGCGCAAGCGCAGCAGGCCGAGGCCGCCGACCGCGTCGGGATCGCCCGCGCGCGCCTGCGCGGCGCGCACGAGCAGCGGCTCGGCGGCCGCGAGGTCGCCGCGCGCGAGCGCCTGCAGGCCGCGTTGCCGCGCGATGTAGTCCGGATCGCGTTCGAGGCGCAGTTGCGCTTCGCGCTGCTGTTCGAGCGCGGCGGCGTCGCCGCGGAATTCGTCGTCGTCGGGAACGAATGTCAGGTACGCGCGGAACGCGTCGAGATACGCGAGATCGCGGCCCGCCGATTGCAGCACGCTGCGCCACAGCGACAGCGCCGCGCGCCGGTCCGTGTCCGGGCGCGCGACGAGCGTCCACGCGAGCCGGTTCGCTTCCGCGCGCGTGTCGCCGCGCTGGTTCAGCAGCTTCGCGAGGACGGTCGCCGCGTCGACGTCCGACGGATCGGCGGCGACGGTCCGGCGCAGCGCGTCGATCGCCCGCGCGCGGCCGTCGGGCGCGTTCGCGACGATCTGGTAATACTCGGCGCCGAGCGAGCCCGCCGGCGCGCCGTGCGGAAACAGCGCGACGATCCGCCGGGCCGCGTCGTCGCCGCGCCCGCTGCGCGCAAGCAGGCGGATCTGCGCCATCTCCTCGCGGCCGCTCGTCGCGACGCGGTATTCGTCGTCGACCTGGCGCGTCGCGACCGCGCCGGGCGCCGCCGCCTTCAGGCGCGCGAGCGCGGCGCGCGCGCCGTTCGCATCGCCGACGCGCAGCAGGATCCGCGTCTGCCCGGCGAGCAGCACCGGATCGCCGGGCGCGATCAGCAGCGCCTTGCGCAGCGCATCGCGCGCGAGGTCGTCGCGATGCTTGTTCGCCCACATGCGCGCCGTCGCGTACAACTGACGCGCGGCTTCGGCGCCGGGCGCGTGCGGCGTCGCGACGGGCTGCGGCGTCGCGGGCGCGCCGCGCGGCTGCGTCGGGACGAAGCGGGCCTGCGGGGATTGCGTCGTCGATATCGAATACGGCGGCGCGGCCCAGCGAAGCGGCATCGATGCGGAGCCTGCGCGCGCGAGCGGCTGCGACGCCGCCGCGCTCGCCTGCATCTCGGGCGCCGGCGAGCGTCGACGCCGTGCATCCTGCCGCATCGACGCGGCATTCGCCGACATCGCGTCCGACGACGTTCTCGGGATCGACGCGAGCCGCACCGACGACGCCTGCGTCATCGGGACGGCCTGGACCGGAGCGTCGCATATCGACGCCGCCGGAGCGGGAACGGAGGCTGGAGCCGCTTGCGACGCCGAAGCCGCCACGGCGCTTTGGGTCGCGCCGAACGCCAAGCCGAGCGCGGCAGCATGGGCGATCGCCGCAATCCCGGCGAGCCGGACACGGCGCCGCGCGCGCGCCGCGGGTCGCTTCATCTTCAGCGAGCGGGCGTCGAGCACGGCTCGCTCCATCGAACGTTCAGCGTGCCGTCGGCCGCGAACCGGTAGCGCCCGTCGCGCCAGCCGAGCCCGAACAGCGTCAGCACGTTCGCGTAGTAGCCGCTCGCCGCTTCGCGTTCGAGCCGCGCGATGCGCGCGACTTGCGCGTCGGCGAGCGCGTGCTCGCCGCGCGCGTCGAGGAACGGCACCGCCGCCGCGGAAAACCCGGCGTTGCCGTCGCGCGGCCCCGCCGCGCCCGTCGTCGCGTCGACCGTCTCCGGCGGCGCGCCGTGCGCGGCGACGTGATCGGCGAACGGCGCGAAACGCGCGAGCAGCGGCTGCGCGAGCGCGTCGCTCGCGTCGAGCATCCCCGCCCACAAGTAGACGCGAATCGCGTTGTACGCGCTTTCCGCACGCGAGTCGGCGTCCGGCTCGAAGCCGCGGTCCGCGCGGTACAGCGCCCAGTCCGGCGCGAAGCCGCGCGGCGCGCTATCGATCAGCACGCGGCCGACGCTCGCCGCGAGCCGCGCCCAGCGCGCGTCGTCCGGCAGATGCGCGCCGATGCCGCGAATCGCCTGCGGCGGCGAGTAGCTCGGATTCAGCCGCCACAGGTCGCGCATCGGACGAAAGCCCGTCGGCCCGGGCAGCAGCACGAGGCCGAGCCCCGGCAGCATCGCCGTCTCGTCGTCGAGCACGCGCTTCGCGAGCAGCGCGCCGCGCGCGGTGTAGCTGCGCTCGCGCCACAGGCGTCCCGCTTCGAGCAGCGCGTACGTGATCCACAGGTCCGCGTCGGACGCGGCGTTCGCGTCGAGCACGCGCCACGCGCCGTCGGCCGCGCGGCCCCACAGCCACGCGGGCAGATGCGCGGCCAGGTCGCCTTGCGCGAGGTTGTGCTCGGTCCAGTGCAGGAGCGCATCGAAGGCCGGCCGGTCGTTCGCGACGAGCGCAAAGAACAGCCCGTATGCCTGCCCCTCGGACACGGTCCGTTCGTCGGCCGAGCCGACGTCGATCACGCGGCCGTCAGCCGACATGAAGTCGCGCTTGAAGCGATCCCAGCGCGGCCACGAAGGCGTGCAGGCGGCGGCGGACGCGCGAACGGACTTCGCCGCGGGCGACGCCGACGTCGCGATCCTGTCCGCTGCGTCGCGCAGACGCGCGCCTTCGCTTGCAATCTCGTTCGCCCGGACGCTCGCGCCGATGCGCTCACTCGCGGCGACACTCACGCGCTCACCCAACTCGGCCCGCGCACCGCCGCCCGGATTCGCGCGACCGCTTCGCGTCGCGTTGCCGTCCGCATCCAGGCCCGCGTTCGCGCGCGCAAGCCGGCTCGCATGCTCGATTCGAAGCGTGCTGCCGCCCGGGTTCGCACCAGCCGTGGACGCGTCCGCACCGAGGTTTGGGACGACGTCCGCGCTCGCGGCCGGGTTCGCCGCCGGGTTCGCCCCAAAGCCTCGCTTTCGGCTCGAACCTGGCCATGCGGAACCGGGCGATGCCGGAGCGGCGACGTCGCGCCATCCGGCATCGGCCGGCGCGCGCTCCGCCGCACGTGCGGCGCTTCCCGAAGCCGCCACGACGCCCGCTGTCGCGATGCTCGCCGCCATGACGCTCACCGCCGCGACGCCCGCGGCCATCCGGCAAAACGTCCGCCGGCATCGCCGCACCCACCGCGCCCGCGCCCCGCGCGCCGCCCGCCCGGCCATCGCGTCAGATCCCCCGCCGCCGCGCGGCGATCCGCTGCAGCGCGCCGAACGCGCCGAGCGCGAGCAGCAGCCCGGCCGCCGCGCCGAGCAGGCCGAGGAGCACCGGATGCTTTGCGACCGCGGCCCACACGCGCGCATACCACGGCACGTAGCCGACGAGATACGGTTCGCCGACACGCATGCTCTCGACCGCGCCGGTCCGCACGAGCGCGACGTCGCCCTGCAGCTGCGCGACGAGGCCCGGCTTCTCGAACACGTCGAGCAGATCGCCGAGATGCCGCGCATCGGTCGCGGTCATGGCGACGACGCTGCGTCCGTCGCTGCCCGGCAGCTCGAAGCCGAACAGCGCGGCGAGCGTGCCGCTCTGCTCGAAGCGCGCGCCGCCCGCCGGCGAGCGCGCGTCGTCGCGCCAGCGCTCCTTCACCGAGAACGTCGCGCGCGCGAAGCCGCCGTCCGCGCCCTCGCCGATCGCGACCGGCAGCGCGTCGCGCCAGCCCGACAACTGCGCATACGGCGGCGCGCCGTCGATCACGAGCAGATCCTTGTCCGCGATGCGCGGCACGTCCGCCGTCCGCGCGACCTGCACGCGCAGCGCCGGGAAGCCGGTCCACTGCCCCATGTGGCCGAGCATCGTCAGAAACGCCTCCTGCTCGACGGGCGACGGCCGCTCGGGCAGCACGACCGCGGTCTGCGAAAGATCCGCGTAGCGCGTGAACGGGAAGCCGCTGTTCGCGAAGTACGCGAGGTTCGGCAGCGTCGCGTAATGGATGAAGCGCGAGAAATCGATCGTCGAATCGGGATCGATCGCCGCGCGCTGCGGCTCGCTCGCGACGCCCGTGCAGAGCCCCGTCTTCTCCGAATCGAGCGTGAAGCGCAGTTGCAGCTGGTTCGCGCTGCCGACGCGGAACGCCGGAATGTCGACGTCGTTCGTCGCGCGGCTGTCCGCGTCGGACAGCAAAGGCAGCTGCACGCGGCCGCGCGCGTCCTGGCTGCGCGGCGACAGCCGGTACGACTGCACGAGCTGGTCGTTGATCTCGACGGCGAGCATCGAGTCGCTGCGCACGGTCGGCGCGGTGTAGCGATAGTGCAGCGACAGCGGCACGCCCGAGCCGCTCCACGAATGCAGATCGGCGGGCAAGCGCAGATTCAGCCGGATCGGATCGGGCGCGCTGCCGCGCACCTGCAGATCGGCCGGGTTGTCGGCGAGCTCGCGGAACGTCACCGGCCGGTTCACCGGCACCCAGCGCGGCGCATCGTAAGGCTTGCGCGGCGCACCGATGTCGATGCGCGAAACGCGCGCCCACGGGCCGGACAGCGCGGCGTTGCCGAGCACGAGCGCGTTCGTCGCGGCGTCGACGTCGGCCGCGCTGCGGCCCGTGACGACGAGCAGCTTCTTGTCGGGCGCGGCCGGATTGTCGGCGACGACGAGCATCGGGCCGTCGATCGGCGGCAGTTGCAGCGACGCGGGCAACCGAGCGGCGGTGCCGACGATCACCGCGTGATCGTTCGCGGGCAGCGTCGACGACACCGGAAAGCGCGCCTGCCGGTAATCGGCGAGCGCGCCGAACCACGACGCGAGCACGCCCGCGCTGCGCAGCGTCGCGTCGTCGGGCGTCGCGGGCAGCACGAACGGCACGCGCAGCCGGCTGTTGTCGCGCCGGTCGAAGAACGGCGCGGGCAGCAGTGCGAGATCGTTCGGCAGCCGTACCGACGCCTCGTCGAAGATCAGCTCGCTCGTCGGGCTCACGTCGGCCCAGAGCGCCGAGTGCTCGGGGTCTTCGCAATGATCGAGCGTGTAATGCGCGATGAGGCGCAGCTCGATCTGGTTGAAGTCGGTGAAATAGCGCGGATCGAGCGGGATCTCCTGCGTGACCGCGCGGCCCGCGTGCTCGCTGTCGAACGGCAGCGTCGCGACCGACTCGCCGTTGATCGACACCTTCAGATGCGACACCGGAAACACGAGCGACGGCGAATACGTATACGTGAGGCGCAGGCGCGCGGCCGTGACCATCCGGTCGAGCCGCACGCCGGCGTTGACGGTCCGCGCGGTGTCGCTGCCGCGCAGGCGCAGCGGCTCGTACGCGCCGAGCGTCGCGAACGGGACGCGAATCGCGGCGCCGGCGATGCCGGGCGGCTTCGGCGCGGCGAGCGGCGCGGAAGTGGCGAGCGGCGCGGACGCGCCGCCGGCAGCGGCCGATGCCGGCGGCTGTTTCTGCGGCAGCGGCGGCGATTGCGATTGCGATTGCGGCGCCGCGATCGATGAGCCGGGATGAAAGAGCGCGAAGGCGATCGCGAGTGCGCTCGCAAACGTTGCAATCGGCTTCATCGGCGGAGCCGATCCAATGCGAAGCCGGCTTCGAAGCCGGACGGCTGGCACTGCCGTCCGGCGATGTTCCAACATTCCCCGCAAAAAACCTGGCCTGTTATGGGCGAGCATTTGATTGGCCTGCTGACTGTCTCGATATCGAGTCGCGCGCAATCGCCCGCGCAGGCGCACGCCGCCTGCCGGCCGGCAGGACCGTTGGCGGCCTGCGGCTGTCGATTGTTCGCGTGCGTGACCGCGCGCCGTCATCCCGTCCCGACGGCTACGCCCCCGTCATGTCACTCGACGCCGGCCTCGCCGGCGTCGCCTCGCACACGGCGAACGATGGGTTCGATCGTTCGCGTCCGGCGGACGGCGCGCGGAACGCTCCCCACTCGCGCGTCGCCCTGCCGGGAAATTCATCCTTCGCGCGCCGGCGCGCGCGTCGGAAACGCATTCGCACAGGGGCGTCGGAGCGGCATCGCCGGCATGCCGTTTTTAATCTGACCATTTCGATCGCGAATCGGCCGGATGTGGCACATGCCGGCGCTCGATTGCCCCTCGACGCGACGAACGCCCCGTTGCGCCGCCGCGCGACATCACCTGATCCGCGCGATCGCCGCCGGTCGTGTCCGGCTGCGGTGCGAAGCCCGGTTGGAGCCGATCGTCAGATTGTCAAAAAGTTGCGAATTATACGGGACGTGGCCGCCCAAAAGCGCACGGACCAACGCAATTTTTGACGGGAAATCGGCGTGCGCGGCGCGGCCCGGAATCGCATGAAAACAGGGGCGATGCACGCTTTGGCGCGCGCAAACGAAAAACCGGGCGCACGCAAACGTTGCCGCGCCGGCGAGCGCATCGGCTCGCTCGACGCACTGCGGCAAATCGACTCGCCGCCGTCGCCGTCCGGCATGTCCACGCGCCCCAAAAAAACAGGTCAAGGACTGTTTTTTACAAATACAGCTCAAAGCTTGTAAATTCAATTTACAGCATATAGACTGTTTTCTTCGATCAAGGCATGACTTTGCCTATCAACCGGGTGCACGCATGGCCATCACCATCGAACACGAGATCAAGACGCTCGGCCAATTGCGGCCGATCCTGCGCGGCTTCCGCAAGGCGGCCGGATTGACGCAGGCGATGCTCGCGAGCCGCCTCGGCGTCACGCAGCAGACCTATGCGCAATTCGAGGCGAACCCGGCGTCGGCGAGCGTCGAGCGGCTGTTCAAGGTGCTGCGCGTCCTCGATGTCGAACTCACGCTCACGCTGACCCATGTCTACGTCGCGCCCGCCAAGCCCGCCGCGAAGCAGACGGTCGCCGCGCCCGCGCGCAAAGCCGTGAAAACGGTCGGAAGCGGACGCGTCGCCGCAAAGCGCCCCGCGTCGCCGACGAGCCAATCCGCGCCCGGCCCGCATGCCGCCGAGCGCCTGCCCCGCTCGCCTCGCAAGCGCGCCGCCCCGAAGAAGCGGGAGGACTGGTGAGCGCGCGCCGCGGCACGCGCACGGCGCGCCTGCATCTGTGGATGAACGGCCTGCCCGTCGGCTACTGGGAGCATGCCCGCGACGGCGAGCGCCTCGTCTACTTCGACGAATGGATCGCGGACCCGCAAGGCCGCCCGCTGTCGCTTTCGCTGCCGTTCACGCCGGGCAACCAGCCGTATCGCGGCCGGCTCGTCAGCGACTACTTCGACAACCTGCTGCCCGACAGCGAACCGATCCGGCGCCGGATCGCGATGCGCTACAGGACGGGCGGCACGTCGCCGTTCGAGCTGCTCTCGACGCTCGGCCGCGATTGCGTCGGCGCGCTGCAGATGCTGCCGCCCGGCGAAACGCCGGACGATCTCGAGCGCACCCGCGGCCGCGCGCTCGCCGACGCGGACATCGCGCGCCTGCTGCGCGAGATCACGTCCGCGCCGCAAGCCGGGCAGCACGAGCCGCTCGACGATCTGCGCCTGTCGATCGCGGGCGCGCAGGAAAAGACCGCGCTGCTGCGCCATCGCGGCCGGTGGCTGCTGCCCGAAGGCAGCACGCCGACCACGCATATCCTGAAGCTGCCGCTCGGGCTCGTCGGCAACCGGCGCGCCGACATGCGCACGTCGGTCGAGAACGAATGGCTGTGCTCGAAGATCGTCGCCGCGTACGGGCTGCCCGTCGCGCATTGCGACATCGCGCATTTCGACGATCAGAAGGCGCTCGTCGTCGAGCGCTTCGACCGCAAGCCGTCGAGCGACGCGCGCTGGATCCTGCGCCTGCCGCAGGAAGACATGTGCCAGGCGACGGGCACGTCCGCATTCGACAAATATCAGGCCGACGGCGGACCGGGCATCGAGGCGATCATGGACGTGCTCGCCGGCTCCGAGCACGCGGCGGACCGCTACGCATTCTTCGCGACGCAAATCGTGTTCTGGCTGCTCGCCGCGACCGACGGCCACGCGAAGAACTTCAGCATCGCGCATCTGCCGGGCAATCGCTTTCGATCGACGCCGCTTTACGACGTGCTGTCCGCGCATCCGGTGATCGGTCGGGGTGCCAATCAATTGCCGATGCAGCGCGCGCGGCTCGCGATGGGCGTGCGCGGCAAGAACATCCACTATCCGATCAACCAGATCCAGCGGCGGCATTGGATCGCGCAGGGCCAGCGCGTCGGCTTCGCGCCCGCCGAGGTCGACGACATGATCGTTGCATTGACCGCGCGAACCGCGGGCGTCGTCGACGAAGTGTCGGCGCGCCTGCCGCGCGATTTTCCGCGGGACGTCGCCGATGCGGTCTTCAGCGGGATGCTGCGTCTGAACGCGAAGCTCGCCGCGTCATCGCCGGCGCGAGCGTAGCGAAGAAGCGGCGCGGCCGTTGCAGCGAACCCTGTCGCGCACGGCGCGAATCGTGCCCGATGTCGCGCCGTCACGCGGCCGCCCGCGCTCGAGCACGATCGCCATTCGGTCGACGCACGTCGATCGCGCCCGACATCCCGCCGCCGTGCGCGACCGGCGACAGGCAACGATCGACGTTCAGCCGAGACACGAGGTTTCGCGCCCGGCCCTTCCGTCACCCGACGCCGTCCTCGAGCACCAGCAGATTCTCGCGAGAAAAGCCCATCAAGTGGATTTGCGATGCCCGGCGTGCTGCTCGAACAGCCGCCGCACGATCAGGACGATGCAGACGACGATGCAGACGAATACGAACCACAGCGCGAGCACGTAGCCGACGAGCTGCCAGAACTCGTCGACGCGCGCCCGCATCACCGCCGCCGAGTAGCCGGCCGCGCCGCTCGCCGCGTCGACGTACGCGGCGCGGTACAGAAAGAACGACCGGCAGACCGCGCTGTCCGGCTGCGTCGCCGACAGCAGCGAGCCCGCCGGCATCGCCCGCACCTGCGCGCATTCCGACGCCGACATTCCGTCGACGATCGCCTGCTCGACCGGATGATCGACGATCGCGCTGATCCACGTCGCGCCGATTGCGAACAGCGCGCCCAGGCCTACCGCATGAATCCATCTGGCCAGCCGTCGATGTCGACGATGCTCGAACCTGTGTTCCATCGCATTGCTCCGTTGCGATCCCGTGGACGCGCGGCGTCGACGGGACTCCATTCGCCCGGATGCATACTGCGTGCAGTCGCGGCAAATCGACTTGACCTGGCTCAAATGGAACGGGTCCCTCCGCGCGCCCGATCGCGAAAAAAACGCCGATCTCGCGCCATCGGACGAAATCGATGCGCGCGCACCTTCTAAACGCGCGGCCATCGATGAACGCCGCGGCGCGCGCGACCATCCTTCAAGCGTGCGACGCGCCGCCCCGATGCGCGTGAGTCAGATCGTCGAGAAACGCCTGCACGATCGGATCCTGCCGGCCGCGCCGCTGCGTGACCACCTGGAACGTCACGTCGTAGCGCAGCGCGTGCGGATTCAGCGCCTTGAGCAGCCCCCGCTTCACGTAAGGCGCCGCGAAATGCCGGGGCAGATAGCCGAGATGATGGCCGGACAGGATCAGCAGCGCGACGGCTTCCATGTTGTCGGCCTGCGCGGTGACTTTCGCGGGCGTCGTCGACAGCGCCACTTCGGGCAGCGGATAAGTGCGCCACGCCCACTCGAAATCCGCGACGCTCGACGGCGCGAGCCGTCCCGCCCGCCTGAAGAGCGGATGGCCGCGCCCGCAGTACGCGACCTGACGCTCGACGAACAGCGGCGTGTACTCGAGCGTCGGCACGCGATGCCAGAAATAGCCGATCGCGATCTGCACGTCGCCGCTCAGCAGACGCTCCTCGAGCTCGCCCGGCGGGCGCACCGAGATCACGAAGCGCACGGCCTCGTCACGCCGCCGGAACCGCGCGATCGCATCGCTGATGCGGGCGTTCTCGCTGATCGGCGTGTGGCCGATGAGGCCGATCGCGAGCGTGCCAACGAGCGTCTTGTCCATGTGCCGCGCTTCGCTGCTGAACGCGTCGACGGCCGTATACAGCTGCTTCGCGAGCGCGTAGAAGCGCTCGCCCTTCGCCGTCAGCCGAAAGCCGCTGCGCCCGCGCTCGCACAACCGGAAGCCGACGCGCGTCTCGAGCGTCGACAACTGCGTGCTGATCGTCGGCTGGCTGACGTTCAGCGTCGATTGCGCGACGCTGACGCCGCCCGCGTCGGCCACCGCGACGAACACGCGAATCAGCCGGAGGTCCAGGTCCGTCAGGGTGCCGAGCATGCTTCCTCCGCGGCGAGCGCCGCCGATACATAGGACTTCATCAATGTGAATGTTGGAACTTCGTGATTCAAGCTGCGCTTTTGGCGAAGTACAACGCTACCTATCGTCGTATTCGGATGATACGGCGCAACCGATACGACGGGAGCAAGACGATGCCGGATCACTATTTCCAGCCGCAAAGCGGCAACGCGATGCCCCGCTTCGGCGGCATCGCGACGATGATGCGGCTGCCGCAAGCGGCGAACGCCGCGGGACTCGACGCATGCTTCGTCGGCGTGCCGTTCGACCTCGGCACGTCGAACCGGACGGGCGCGCGGTTCGGCCCGCGCCAGATCCGCAGCGAATCGGTGCTGCTGCGCCCGTACAACATGGCGACGCGCGCGGCGCCGTTCGATTCGCTGCGCGTCGCCGACGCCGGCGACGTCGCGACGAATCCGTACAACCTCGCCGACTCGATCGCGCGGATCGAAGCCGCATACGACGCGATCCTCGCGCACGGCTGCCGTCCGGTCACGCTCGGCGGCGACCATACGATCACGCTGCCGATCCTGCGCGCGATGCATCGCAAGCATGGGCGAGTCGGCCTCATCCACGTCGACGCGCACGCGGACGTCAACGACACGATGTTCGGCGAGAAGATCGCGCATGGCACGCCGTTTCGCCGGGCCGTGGAGGAAGGCTTGCTCGATTGCGGGCGCGTCGTGCAGATCGGCCTGCGCGGCACCGGCTACGCGGCCGAGGATTTCGACTGGTGCCGCAGCCAGGGCTTTCGCGTCGTCCAGGCCGAGGAATGCTGGAACCGGTCGCTCGCGCCGCTGATGGACGAAGTGCGCTCGCGCGTGCAAGGCGGCCCCGTCTATCTGAGCTTCGACATCGACGGCATCGATCCGGCGTACGCGCCGGGCACGGGCACGCCGGAAATCGCCGGTCTCACGGTACCGCAGGGTCTCGAGATCGTGCGCGGCGCGTGGGGGCTCGACATCGTCGGCGCGGATCTCGTCGAAGTCGCGCCGCCGTACGATCCGTTCGGCACCACCGCGCTGCTCGGCGCGAATCTCGCGTACGAGATGCTCTGCGTGCTGCCCGGCGTGAAGCGCCGCGACTGATCCCGCGCGGCGGCCCCGGCCGGCGAGCCGGGCCGGTCGACGGCGTTCGCCGGAATCGCGAATGCAGGGCGGCTCGCGTGAAGCGGCGCGCCGCGACACCGCGCGCAGACGGCGCGCATCGATCGCGATTCGGCCGGGCCGCCGCCGCATTCCGGCGCTCGCCACGCGCACCACGCCGCCCCCCCCGGCATGCCGAATCGCGCCGGCGGTTCGTCGGCGTCGGCCGCCTCTGCCGTCCCTTCTCGATCCCGCTCGCAACGAGCGAGCCTTTCCGGGCAGCGCCCACGCGCCGCATCGACGGCCGCATCGACATCGGCCTTTGTCTCGGCGTCGAATCCGAAACTTTCCCGCCCCTTTTCTTCTCCGGTAAACGTATGATGATTGCCGCGCGTCAAGCGCATTCACATACGCAAGGAGACCTTTAATGAAAACACTGAAGTACGCGGCAACGCTGCTGACCGCGGCGGCGATGAGCTCGTCATGGGCGCAACCCTCGACCCTCACCGCGCAATCGCACGTATCCGGCATCAGCAAGGCGGAGCAGACGAAAATCGGCGCTCAGCTCGCCGAGCGCCGCGCGACGCTGCCGACCCTGCCGCGTCCGCTGGCGACGCTGCCCGCGAGCACGATTCGGCAGGCCGGCGTGCGCGCGCCGCTCGCGACGCGCCAAGCGACGCTCGGCGCCGCGTCCGCCGCGACCGTCGCGCCGAGCGTCGCGAACTGCACCGACGTGACGATCGGCGGCGCGTACAACGCGCCCACGGCGCCTGCCGGCCAGGCCGACTGCTTCCAGTTCGTCGCGCCGAGCGCGACGAAGATCGTCGCGTACGTCGTGAACCTGCCCGCGAACGAACAGCACGACGTGCATCTCGTGCAGGTCAACGAAGACGGCTCGTGGACGGTGCTCGACAGCCAGGCCGACCTGTCGCCGAACAAGATCGTCGAAGCGATCCCCAACGGCCCGGTGCGTCTGCTGCTGCTCGTCAGCGCGCAGCAAGGCGCGGGCAACGCGACGTTCCAGTTCCAGGTGCTCGGCACGACGGGCTACGACAGCTACGAGCCGAACGACTCGATCCTGCATCCGACGCGGCTGTCCGGCAACCAGCAGATCAACGCGAACCTCGACACGGTTGCGGACTTCGACTACTACGCGGTGCAAGTGCCGTCGACCCAGACGACGAACTACGTGACGTTCAAGGGCGCGGGCACGCAAACGGCCGAGCTCGAGACCACGCCGAACACGTGGGCGACGCTTGCTTCGGGGACGCCGTACAACATCACGTCGCCCGCGGGCGCGACGCTGATGTTCCGCGTCTACGACAAGGGCGCGACGGCGCCCGCCGCGCAAGCCTATACGCTGCGCGTGTCGGACGGCGCGGGCACCGCGGGCTTCTACCGCTTTCTCGACAACGAGAACATCACGCATCTGGTGCGCGGCAACGAGAACGTCGCGCGGGTCGTGACGGCGGGCGTCTCCGCGTGGGATTCGACGGGCAACGTGCGCCTGCCGCCGGGCGAGCGGGTCTGGGTACGCGCATACGACAGCGCGGGCCCGAACGGCCCCAACACGCTGCTCACGGAAACGTCGGGCTACACCGATGCGAGCGGCAACCTGCTGGTCGATCTGAACGTCGGCCTGTGCCAGGGCGGCGGGACGATGACCGGCGACTTCTATACGATGTCCGTGCCCTCCGATCATTGGCGGATCACCTACAACCCGTATTCATTCGCGGTGGCCTACCTCGATAACGGGAAATTGCATCAGAGCGCATCGATCGCCCGCTTCACGCATATCTGCACCGAAACCTATCTCGGCCGCAAGTAAGCGCGGCAAGCCAGCGCGAAAAAGGCGGCTCGCTTTCGGCGAACCGCCTTGCTGAAGCCGGCCGGCGCGTCGCGCGCCGGCCGGCCTGCTGAATCGATCAATGCGGAAACTGCCGTCGAATCGGCGAGGGACCGCTTCACACGATGTCGAACGCGCGCGCGGCGCTGCGCTCGCTCGCTCGATCAATCGAGCATCGGCTCAGGCAATTGGCGAGAGCACCGCCTCGACCGCCCACTTTCCGCATCAACGCGCGCGAGCCGATTGCACTGCGCGTCGCATCGCCGTATCACCTGTGCCGCCAAGACGCGCCCAGCACAGCTCCGCGTCGAGCGGTGCCGTTGCTGCAGGCGACGCTCGCACGCACACACGCCCCTTCCCTTCGACCATTCACGCTCCGCACGGCCGATGTCGATCTCGTATTTGCGATCGCGTGCGCGTGCGCCGCAACGCCGGCGACATCCGACATCGCTGAACGAAGCCCTCGCTCGCAATCAGCAATGTGATTCGCGCATGACGGCAAGCAGCAAGCGATAAAACGACAAACGCACGTCATCGCGACGCCCCGCACAGTGCGCCGCGACCTGCACAGCCTCGAAAACGCGCCCCGCGACGGCCGTCATCCCGGCTTGCTGCTCAGTTCCTTCAATCCCTTGATCACGCCGAGCAGCGCGCGGCCGTGCTCTTCGGAGCCGTCCCACGCTTCGACGATCGCCTCGCGCAGCAAGTCGTTGTACGGAGCCGAAAGCCGGCCCGACTGCCGCGTCTCGACGCCGTAGAAACTGCATAGCTTATTGAATGACGAGCTCCTGCGCAGCCGCCGCCCGCTCGACAACCGCAGTCGCGAGACGGTGGGCTGACTGACGCCCGAAAGCCTAGCTATTTCGCTGGACGAGCGGGTATCCGCCAATAGTCGGCTCAACAGGTCCTGAACAGAAAAATGTGTCTTGGGGGCTTCCATAGTATGCATTATACATATACATTAACGCCTAATGAATTGATCGTCGAAGTTGACGATCGCCGCGTTCCGAGAAAGTTGATGACACTGAAACACCTGCCCCCGACGTTTTGCTGGACCAAGATCGGCACCGAGTCCGGCGAAGCACTCCCGACCATCGTGCTGAGAAAGGAATGGGAGCGCAGGCTGGGAGGCGGGCGCTTTCTGTGGGGCATCGGCCAGCCGCTCGGCAACAGCGCGCAGATCGCCGCGCATCGAACGGGCTCGCTGATCGCACTGTTCTCGCCGGCGTCGAGCAAGCCGAGGCCGGCGGAAAGAAAGCAGGAAGACGCGCTGCTATGGAACGCGTGGATCGATGCGAACGGCCAGGTGCGTCAGCTCCCGCCGCATACGTTCATCACGAGCCGCGCGACGCTGCCTTCGGGGCGGCGCCGCGAGCATTACTACGCGCTCGTATGCGCATCGCCGACCGAGCTCAGCATCGGCACGCGCCTGCGCGTGCATCCCGATCATCTGCGCAGCGTGAGCACGGGCAAGGTGCTCGGCGCCGCGCAGAGCGCGGCGGTCGTCGATTGCATCGGCCGCGAATCCGGGCAGACCGGCAAGCGCTATCCGCTCGCGCTGTCGGTCGAGCTCGAAGCGCCGTACTTCGTGCGGCTCACGCAACCGAGCGTGCTGAAGGCGCGCGATCTCGCGGAGATCACGAAGGCGACGCGCGACGGCGATTTCGACACGTTCGTCGAGCAGGTCGCGCGCCTGCGCAGCCAGCCCGCCGCCGAGCAGGCGCGCGGGTTCACACGGGATCTGTTCGATTTGCCGCCCGTCGAATCCGTCACGCCGTTCGGCAACGTTTCACACGCGCATGCGAATCATGCGTGGTGACGGACCGGGCGCCTGAGTGCGCAACCGGACGCGCGACACCCGGCGGCATGCGAAGGTTCACGCCGCTGCGCGCGCGCCAGTCGTGCGTTGCCATCCGGCCATGGCGGCTCGATCGGGACGGAGAGAGAATCGGCACGCAGCGTCGCGCGCGGCGGCCGATGCAGTTGCATTCGGTGGTTCACGCCGGTGCGCGTCGCGCGATGCGAACGCCCGCCATCGGCTTGTCATGTTTGGCAACAGAGGAGAAACGTCCATGTCGACCATCCCGCATTCACGGGAAGCCCAGGCCGCGCAACGTTTTTTCGAGGCGACGCGCAACGTCGACCTCGCATTTCGCGCCGTTCGCGGCGATGCCGAAGAGACGGCGCCGAGCGTCGAATACGCGGCGGCGGTGTCGCGGCTCGATCGCGCGCTCGACGAGCTCGCCCGGGCTCAGGCGCTGTTCGATTCGGCGGTCCGCATGCGCGCACGCAAGCGCAAGCGCAACTGAGGCCGCTTCGCGTTCGAACGATACGGCGCGCTAATCGGTCGAAAAAAGCTGCATCCAACCTTCCGTGACATCGATGCGTCACGCGATCCGCTTCTCGGCCGCCGTCGATCAGCGAGGCGAGGCGGCGGCGAATCGCGTCACGAACGGCGAATGATCGAATGAGCCAACGATGAAGAAGCGTTCGAAGCGAACGCCGATTCCACCCGATCGGCAACGCAGCGAAGCGCACGGGCCGTTCGTCGGATGACGTCTCGTCGAAAAAGACGATCGCGCGGTTCGCGATGTCGACCGATCGACGCCGAGCTACTCGACCGCAACGGTTGTCGCGCACATACCGGCATGCAGACATGCGGCAAGATCGTCTCCGGGTCCGGCGCGAACCATCCCGGACACCGATGCCCGCTCTTTCGCTCGCACCGCACCACCGCACCACCGCACCGATGACCGTCGCCGGAACGGTCCGTTCATTCGATATCCGGGCGCGCCGATTTCGATTTGCAGATCCGCACGCATCGCCTTCGCGCATGTCACATCCGGCCGCAAAACGCCCGGCCGAACCGGCTTCGCGATTCGACGACGCAAGCGCCCTTCCTTCGTCGATCGCGCCGCCCGATAATGCCGATACCCGCCCGCACGCGCCGCCTCAAGGCTCGATCACCCTCGGCGTGACGAGAAACAGCCGCTCGGTATGGCTGTCCTGCTTGTCGGTCGAGCGGAACAGCGCGCCGACGAGCGGCAGCTTCGACAGCACCGGCACCCCCGACAGCGTGCTCGAGCGCGAATCCACCTTGTAGCCCGCGATCAGCAGCGCCTGCCCCTGCTCGATGAACGCCTGCGTGTTGATTTCGTTCGACACGATCACCGGAATGTTGTCGACCGTCTGCTGCGACAATTCACCGTCGACGATCCGCACGTCGAGCTTGATCTGCGTGTGCCCGCCCTCCTCGACGACCATCGGCAGCACGCGCAGCGACACGCCGGTCGAGATGCTGTACAGGTCGGCCGACGTGTAGCCCGCGACGCGCACGAAGAACTGCTTCTTGTTGTCCATCACGGCCTCGACGTTGTCGAGCGTCGTGACTTTCGGGCTCGCGTCGGTGCGCGCCTGGTTCGACGATTCGAGCGCGTTGATCCGCGCAAGCAGGTAGCGGCCGGCGTCGCCGAGCACGGCCGTCAGCGACAAGCCGAGCGGGCTCGCCGGCACGCCGACCGAGTCGCCGTTGCCGGACAGCGAGATCGACCCGAACGTCGGATTCAGCGAGCCGTTCGCATACGAGTTCTGCGCGGTGAGCCCGGTGCCCGTCTGCAGATCGATATGGCTGTTGTGCGCGCGCCAGTCGACGCCGAGCTGCTTGAGCGCGCCCTCGTCGATCTCGATGATGCGCGCCTCGATCTCGATGAGGCGCGGCTTCACGTCGAGCAGCGCGATCAGGTCCGGGTACTGCGCCATGTGCTCGGGCACGTCGCGCACGAGAATCGAGTTCGTGCGCGGATCGGCCTGGATCACCGGCAGATCGTTCGGATCGCCCGCGCCCACGGGCACGCCGCTCGCGCCGCCGCCGAACGGATCGGGCACGCCGCCCGGCGCGCGCGCCGCGCCCTGATTCGCGAGCGCGGAGGCAAGCGCCGCGCTCGGTCGCGGATCGCCCGCCGGGTTGCCTCGAGCGCCGAGACCGCCTCCGCCGTCGCCCGCCTGCGCGGTCTGCATGTACGGCGGCAGCGGCGGCAAAGGCGGCACGCCGCTGCGCCCGCCGCCGAGATCCATCATCGGCGCGGCGCGGCTGATCGGCCTGCCGACGGTCGTCTGAGACGCGTGCTTGCCGTCGCCGCCCGGGCGGTACATCCGGTTCAGCAGCGATGCGACGCCCGGCATCGTCACGGTCGCGCCGTCGACGTTCACGTCGCGGTCGGCGGCCCACGCGTGCTTCAGCGAGAACACGCGGATCGTCGTGCCGCCCGTGCGCGAGGCGTTCTCGTCGAGGCGCGCGGCGACGCTCGTCACGAGCTCGACGTAGCGCGGCGGCCCCGCGACGAGCGCGGTGCGCTGCCGCGCGTTGTAGACGATCGGATAGCGCGGATCGGCGACCTTCATCTGCTCGAGCAGATCGCGCAGGTCGCCCGTGTTCGCGTGGTCGAGCTTGACGAGCGTGCTCTTCATGTCGCTCGACGGCGTCACGTACAGCACGGTGCCGTCGTAGTACCAGACGAAGCCGAACGACGCGGCGAGCGTGTCGAGGAAGCGCTGCGGCGACATCTTCATCTTCCCGCTGACGGCGCCGCTCACGCCGGACGCGACGTTCGCCGCGATGTTCTGGCTCGCGGCGAGGTCGCGCAGCACGTCCTTCACGTCCTTGCCTTCCGCCGCGTACTGGATTTCCGAGCTGCGCCAGCGAACCGGCGCGGCGTCGGCGGGCACGCTCGCGAGCGTGCACAGAAGAGACAGCAAAACGGGAATCTTGGCCTTCATGGGTCCGTCCGGTGGGGGCGCGCGACCGTCGGTCGGACAGGCGCGCGCCGCGAATGGGAGACCCCTGCAGTTAACCGCAGCCGCGCGCGGCGGCGACCGCGCGCGGCGAAGGTCCGTTCAATAGAACGAATTGATGGTCCAGCCGGTGGCGAGCGGCGTCTGGAGGAACGTCTGGCCGCCGCTGCAGTAGCTCGACTGCCAGGGCGTCTTCGCGAAGCTGTCGTAAGTCGCCCATTTGCTTGCCAGCACGACCGTGTAGCCCCGGCGAGGCTCGGCGGCCTGGTTCAGCGTGACGTTGATGGTCGCGGCGTCCTCGAGCAGCTTCGGCGATTGCGCCTCGCCGTGCGCGATCGCATTGCCGGTCTGGACGTCGACGATCTCGACGACGAGACGCATCTGCCCCTCGCGCCCCTTCTGCGCACAGGTCGCATAGCTCATGTGCATGTAGGCGCTCACCGAAATGAGCCCGTTGTTGTCGAGCTTGACCGGACGCTTGATCGTGTAGGTGTAGGTGCCGTCCGGCTCGTACGTGACGAGCGGCGGATTCGGATAGGGACCGCGGTAGACATTCGAACATTGTCCGAAGTCGGTGGCGCCGGGCGTCTCCATCAGAATCTCGCAGGCGATATCGGTATCGCCGACCTTGATCCCCGACTGCGGCAGCCACTTGCCGTTCTGGCACGACAGCACCTGCCCGTCCTGGCCCATCGACACGAGCCCCGCGGTCGGCCGCTGCGGATCGGGCGAGCACGGCGTGTTGACGACGACGCTGCCGGTGATCTCGAGCTGGTTCGCCGCGACGATGCCGGGCACGATCATGTTGCCGTCGCGGTCGATCGCGAGCGCCTGCCAGCCGCCGCCCGTCCACGCGAATGCACGGAACGTGTCGAGCGTCAGACGCACGTCGCCGACCTCGTTGGATGCATCGCCGGGCAGCGCGTCGGCCGTCTCGACGGGATCCTTCCAGTGCCCGCCCGCGCCGCGCCACACGCCGCTCTTGCAGCTCAGCAGATTGCCGTTCGCATCGGCGCCGAGCTTGCCGTTCGCGTAGCTGCCGGTCGTCCCGCAGTTCGCCGCGTCCGCGCTCCCCGCGACGAACGTGTGCGTGAGCCAGATCGGCACCTGCATCGCGTTCGCCTCCGGATGGCCACCGACGCCGACACGGTACAGATAATCGCTGTTGATCTGCTGGCCCGGGCCGTTAAAGAAGATCTCGCTCGCGAGGTGGCCGGCGTTCGGCGGCGCGGCGTCGGCCGGATCGCATTTCGGCGAGCTGCCGCCGAGGAACGTGTCGAGCGGCACGCGCCATGCGTCGAACGCACCGCGCGCGAGCTTCGGCGCGCTCTCGGCGACCGAGCCGCCGCCCGGCCCCGCGCTCGCGGCGACGAGCCCGAGCTCCTTGTCGGCGATCGTCTCACCGCCCGTCGTCACGACGAGCGCGTCGAGCCCCGCGCCGCTCGCGGTCCGCTTGACGAGCACGCATGTGTGCTGGCCGTATGCGTTTCTCGGCTGAATCGCGGCCGGCAGGTCGCTCGTCGACTGCAAATCGACAAGCGTCATCACGACGGGCGTCTGCGTGTTCGCGCGCTGCAACCACGCATCGTAGTCGCGCTTGAGCGCGCGCGTCGCCGCGGCGGTCACCTGCGCCTGGTACTGCGCGGCCTGCTGCGCGCGCACGTCGTCGAGCGACGTGTCCATCATCATCGCGATGCCGGCCAGCATCAGCGCGGCGATCGCGAGCGCGCCGAGCATCTCGATCAGCGCGAAGCCGCGTGCGCGGCGGCGGGAAGGCGGGAAACGCATCAGTAGGCTTGCCCCATCCAAACCGGCACGCCGTTCACGATCGTCAGCCCGGCCGGCAGCGGCACGCCGTTCGCCGGCGCGTTCGGGTTCGCGAAGCCCGGATGCACGACCGCGCCGCGGTACGCGACGCCCGCGAACAGCGAGCCGTCCGCGAGCGCTTCGATTTCGCCCGCGATGTTCACGGGCGGCATCGACACCGCATACGCGACGACGGTGCCGCCCGCGATGTAGTTGCGCCAAAGCGGATTCGCGCCCGGATACCACGAAGGAAACGCGAGCTGCGCGTTCGGCACCGCGCCGCGCGTGCCCGGATGCAGGCGCGCGTAGTCGAGCGCGGCCAGCCGGTAGACGGCGAGGTTGTCGGCGAGGGCCTGCGCGGTGCGCGACGGCTGCAGCGCGGGAACGGCGGACGGGCCTTGCAGCGTCGCGTAGACGGCGACGAGCGACGTGAAGGCCAAGGCGGCGGCGAAGGCGTACATGAACGACGCGAGCGATGACGAAAAGGCCGGGCGGCGTCAGTTCGACGTCCAGACGATCGTCGCGCTGTCCACGCAGTTCGCCGTTGCGTCGGTCGGCGACACCGGATAGTTGATCGCCGCGTTCCCGCCGATCGCGACCGACTGCCAGTTGCCGCCCGCCGTCAGCGTGTTGATGCAGACGTCGCGCGGGACGTTCGTGTACTGAACCGTAAAGGTCTGCCCGCTCCCCGTCACCGTAACGGCTCCCCCCCATGCGTTCGATACGGCGTCGTTGTTGTTCCCGGTAGGCAGCGTGCTCGGAAACACTTTCGCCGCAATCAGGTTTGCGTTCAGCGAATCATTCCCATAATTGTTCACCTGTCCCATATAGAGCTTCTTGGTCCCTGTCTGAATCGCGTTCAATTCTTCGGCGAGCCGGTTCGTATTCGCACTCGAAAACGCCGACCCGAGCAGCGCGATCGCGCCGACGATCACGATCGCGGCGACGCCGAGATACGCGATGCTCTCGAGCAGCGACGCGCCGCGCTCCTTGCGGTGGCGTCGGCAGAACGCCGGCTCGTGTCGATAGGCAGGGTGTGCGGCGAGTGGTTTCATGTTGAATTCTCCTGAATTGAAAATGCGCGACGTCAATGCATCGCGCGCGTCATCGCGGCGATTTCCTGCTGGATGCCGAAGAAGCCCGTCACGAGCCAGCCGATCAGCAGGGCCAGCGCGACGATCGCGATGCCGTTCAGCACGCGCATCTGCGCGGCGATCCGGGTGACGCCCTCCTCGAGCCATTCGTCGGCGAGCATCTTGAGCGCCGCGTCGAAGCCGCCGTATTCGGCGTAGATGCACAGGTCCTCGACGATCTCGCGCGACGGAAACTGATAGCCGGTGTTCAACAGCGCCTCGCCCGCGTTGAGGCCCGACTTCACGCCGATCAGCGTGTCGTCGATCCGCTCGCGCAGCCACGGCCCCGCGACCGCGCCGATCTTCAGGAGCGCCTTCTCGACCGTCACGCCGGACGCCTGCAGCGCCGAGAACGCGATCAGAAAGCCGCTGCCCGCGACGAGCCGATAGATCGAATAGGGCGGCACGCGATCCGCGTAGATGCGCAGCGGGCCGCGCCAGCGCGGCAGCGACCAGGCGAGCGCGACGGCGCACGCGGCGAGCAGCGCGACGACGACGAGCATCCAGCCCTGCACGAACAGCGACATCAGATACAGCGAGCGCGCGGCGCCGCGCCAGTGCGAAGGATCGGCGATCAATGCGAATTTCGGGATCACGTGCGTGCCGAACAGGTACAGGTAGCCGATCACCATCACGACGAGCCCGATCGGATACGCGACGCCGCCCGTGACCGCGCGGCGGATCTTGCGGCTCGACTGCACGATGTCGGCGACCGACGCGAGCGCATCCTCGATGCGCCCCGCCTGCTCGCCCGCCGCGACGATCATCTGCTCGGTCGCGGGCACCCACGATTCCATCGCCTCGGACAGCATGCGGCCGTTCTGCACCGCGAAGCGCCAGTCGGACAACACGATCGCGAGCGCCTCGCGCGGCTTGCGGCCCTCGTGCGACGCGCGCCATTCGAGCTCCTCGAGCACCTTGAGGAGCGGCAGCCCGTTGCCGAGCATCTTCGCGATCTTGCGATAGATGCGCAGCCGCTCGTCGGCGTTCAGGTAGAGCTTCGCCCAGCGGCGATTCAGCTCAAGTGCCATAGCTGAATCCGACGAGCGACAGCTGCTGCCGCGCTTCGCCCGCGACCGGCGCGAGCGTGCCGACCACCCGCTCGACGCCGCGCGGATCGACGAGCCCCGCCGCGACCTTGCGCAGCGCGTGCGCGGCGAGCGTCGTCCCGCCGAGCGTGCGGGTCCAGTACTCGAGCGCGCCGACCTTGTCGCCTTCGCGCAGGTACTCGAACAGCCGCGCATCGGGCAGGATCACTTCGGCGACGACCGTGCGGCCGATCGTGCCGACCTCGCGGCAGTGCGCGCAGCCGTCGCCCGAGATGCACACGTCCTGCATCCGGCCGTCGAGCGCGAGCCGCAGCCGCGCGAAGAGGCCCGGGTCGACCCTGTCCGGATGATCGGCGAGCCGCAGCTTGCAATGCGGGCACAGGAGCTTCACG